>WHTE01000012.1:0-37500 GCA_009377845.1 Nitrospirales bacterium
CGGTACGATCCAGCCAAACAAGGGAGGATCCATCATGACACAGCTTGTGAGCGATATCGCCTTCACTCCGTCCGTGAAAGCCGTGCAGGCGCGTTTGGGATCGCGACAGCATTATGCCCACATGGAGGAACGGGACGGATGGTTGGATACCATTACACCCGAGCTTGCAGAATTTTTACGTGAACGGGACTCCGTCTATTTCGCCACGGCCAGCGGGGACGGGAGGCCGTATATTCAGCATCGAGGAGGTCCGAAAGGCTTTCTCAAGGTGCTTGATGACCGCACGCTGGCGTTTGCGGATTTTAAGGGCAATCGGCAATACATCTCGGTCGGAAACCTGGCTGAAAACACACAGGCATTTTTATTTCTCATGGATTATGCCACACACACCCGAATCAAGATTTGGGGAAGTGCAGAGGTTATTGAGGATGATCCTGAACTACTGGCACGACTCACCGATCCCGGATACAAAGGAAAGCCGGAACGGATCATTCGTTTTCGAGTCGAGGCTTGGGACGCGAATTGCCGGCAACATATTCCCTTGAAATATTCTCAAGACGATGTGAATGCCATTGTGAAGCCCCTCCGGGAACGGCTGGCTGCATTGGAAGTCGAGAATGCGGCGTTGAAAAGACAATTGCCAGGGTCTGAATAATCGGCTGTCGGGCAAAGAGGGTAGAAATTCATGCTGAAATATACTGCTAATATTGAGTAAATCTCCGGAAAATCCATTTTTGCATTGCGGCTAAGGGGAATTATATTCAAACGTATTAGGAAAAGAGATTTAGGAAAAGGAGACAATGAAATAATGACAAACGTATAATTAGTCGATATCCAATCTCAATCTGGGAACGGGGTACCACTCAAAAATGAACAAAAGACATTCAGCGGGAATCGAAACATGAATAATGAATCTTTAGACTGGGTCGTAGAATTCCGGGCTCTTTTCGAGCGCAAAGTCACTGCCTATAAAAGCGGCACAAGAAGTGCGGACGGGATGTTTTCAAAAAAGGAGGAAGATTTTCTCCGCTCCATCGGGGCAACGCCACAGGAAATTTTCGACTTTGTAGAAGATTGGTGCGATGACGGGGAACCCGACCCGGAAACCGTGCTTGCCATCACCAGGATTCGACAGGACTATTTTTCCCAGGAACACCGGGGCAGGTTTTCCGAGCATTCGATCATCACGAGCGAACTGCCTTCCCGTCACGAAGCACTTGCGGGGTTGGAATGGTTTCCCCGAATTATTGAAAAAGCCAGAGCTAAACTTCGGGGAGAATTGCCGCCCGATCTGATGTATGGCTGTGGCGGCGATCGTAGATTTTTAAAAAAGATCAACGTTGACCCCGCTGAATTTCTCCAAGTGGTGTGGGAGGCAGGAGACAATGTGGATCACATCGTCAAGTTTGTGACGGATCGAACAAAAACGTAATTCCCTATTACATGAAGGAATCTTGCTATGCCTAAAATCGTGCGTTTTCATCAAACGGGCGGGCCCGAAGTCCTGAAACTGGAAGACTTGCCGCTGGCCGAACCTGGAAAGGGGGAAGTTCGGTTCAAAGTAGAGGCCATCGGCCTCAACCGGGCCGAGATCATGTTTCGGAGTGGGCAATATCTTGAGGTCCCTCAATTTCCCTCGCGGTTAGGCTACGAAGCGGCAGGAGTCATCGACGCCGTGGGTCCCGGCACTACCGGCCTTCGCATAGGCGACCGCGTCAGTACGATTCCGTCTTTTCCTATCGGCCAATATGGCGTGTATGGAGAGAGTGCGATCGTGCCGGCCCTTGCGGCTGCGCATTTTCCCGATAATTTTTCTTCCATTGAAGGCGCGGCAATCTGGATGCAGTACATGACGGCTTACGGGGCGCTTATCGAATACGGAAAAGTGAGAAAAAACGATTCGGTCTTGATTACGGCGGCCAGCAGCAGTGTGGGGTTAGCGGCTATTCAAATTGTCAAAGCCACCGGAGCGGTAGCTATCGCGACGACCCGTGGAGCTGACAAGAAAGCCTTTCTCCTGGAAGCCGGAGCCGATCATGTCATTGTGACGGATGAAGAAGATCTGGTGGAAAGGGGAAAGTCTCTCACCTCCGGAAAAGGGGTTCGTGTGGTGTTTGATCCCATTGCCGGCCCCTTACTGAAACAACTCGGGGAGGTGACGGCATCATGGGGAATCATCTTTGAATATGGGGCGCTTTCTTCAAAGCCCACACCGTTTCCTCTCTTTTCCGCCCTGGCGAAAGGATTAACCGTGCGAGGGTACACGCTGTTTGAGATCGTCAGAAGCCCTGAGGCCTTGACCCGAGGGAAAGACTATATCTACCAGGGGTTGGAGTCAGGTGCGTTAAAACCGATCATTGATCGGACGTTCAGATTAGAAGAAATAGTCGAGGCACACCGCTACATGGAATCCAACCAGCAAAAAGGAAAAATCGTGGTGACCGTGTGAAGGCATTTCCGTACCGTGTAAACTGTCCGTTGGTGGGTTAGCTCATCATCAAAGCTACACTGAACGTGTAATATTTCATGGCACACTCCTGAGTTGTCCTTCAGGTTCCCCCTTTTGAGAAAGGGGGTAGGAGGATTTGATCATCTTTTGCCTATTTTTCAAACTCGTCACGGCCCGGTTTTCGGGTTGTAGATGGTGATCACAACGGAAGGTTCTTCAGAAGTTACAAAGATGGAAGAATTTTAGGAAGCTTTTCAGCCCGATGACGTTGCTCGGTCGAACGGAGGCGGATTTTAAAAATGACGCGACGACTCTTCTCACGATTCACCCTGTTAGGGGTTTCGTAAATCAAGTCCTGTCTTCCGCGACCGGAGGCTGACGTCATTTCCTGGAAGCATTGGTAGGCGGCCGGTTCTTGAGCCTCAATGACTGCCAATCCCTTCACCATCACCGCCAGTGATCGTTCCTGGCTCAATTTCAGATTAAAGACATCATCGCCGCGATCATCGGTGTGTCCCTGGATTGCGAGGGAATCGATCTTGTGGCGCAAGGGTCCACAAAGGGCCGCCGCATAAAACGGCATGGACTCTTCTAAAAACTGATCCGCTTGCGGGGAAAGTGTGCTCCGACCGGACTCGAAGGTGAGCCGGTTTTCGGGGACGACGATTAAGAGAGTGAGCGGATCACGGGGATCGGGATCAAGTGAAAGCCCTAACCGCCCAAGGTGGTCGCGGAGAGCCGCCTGCACGTCCTCTTTGTTTTCTTGCAATTGCGATTGTGCTTCGGTGGAGGTCTGGGTGATGAAGGCTGCAAAGAGCAGGATGAAGACCATGGCCAACGAGGTCATGAGATCGATGACACCGGTCGTGGTGGGAGAGCTGGAGGTACCGTGATCCGTCCCGGAAATCATCCTGTACGCCGTTGCCTGGAAAGCCACGGCCATCTTGGCCACGAGCTGATTCTCTCGAAGAAATTGATAGTGGAAGAAACCCGTGGATAAGCGGAGGTTTTCCACAGGAGGGGGCGGTCATCGAAAAGCGTCTCCATCGGAACAGGATTGGTTGGGGCATCCTTCAGCAACCTGGTGAGATCATGAATGGCATCAGTCAATTCATTCAGGGGGCCATGAAGCTCTGCTTTGATGATGCAGGGGAGCTCTGTCACCGTTCGTCGTGCCTCGGCATGGCCATCCTGCTGCAATTTCGTCAAGGACTGAATAGCCGCAGTCAAATCGGCCGTAGGGCCGGCAAGACCGTTCGTCCCCCATCCTCCAACGTGTTCCCGGAGTTCCCCGCCGGACGCCGACCTGTCACCTTGTCGTTCGCCCTGAACTGACGTGAGTTGTTCCAACATCTGTTCCATGGTTTTACGGGGGAACAGTTGATCAATGAGACCAAGGAACCTCTGATGAGCGTTGATGAGCCGTGACACCATGGGTTTTTCAACGAATGTGAACATATTGGCCACAATGAGCCCGACGATGGACGTCAGGAATTTCCCTGCCAGTCCGTTAATCAATCCCTGAATTCCCACAATCTCACTTCCCTCGGCATGAAGTTTCCCGAGGCCGATAAACAAGGCCAGAAAGGTCAGCAGTAACCCGATGCCGGTAACGAGTGAAGGAAATTGACTGTAGAAAGCCAGATTCACGCGGTTAGCCAGGAGGGCTTCCTGAGTAAACACCTCTGCGGCGCGCCTCGTACTGAATATACGTGGTTCAACAAACCAGGGGACCTGTTCCAGGATCAGCGTGTTCCGGTATTGTGCCCATGGTCCCCGAAACAGAGGTTCCTGTTGGATCCCCGAATTGAGGGTTTGGATGTCGTCGCAATCAGTACGCATGGCGGAGTTTGCCTTCCGGCCAGCCTGTGTTGGATATCCCTTCTTGGGATGAGGAGTGAATCGCTCACGATCAATGTTGCCGCGTTCTTCAGCCAGGGTGATTAACATCGGGCCTACTCGATCGAATGCCCGACGAACCAAAGCGGTCTCTTTTGTCAACTTGAAGATTTGCCACAGGAAAAAGAGCACCATTCCACAGGACCCCAGCCAACTCAGCATGGGGCTGTGCGGCCCTCCCAGGAAGGCCACGTCACGGCTCAAAAATTCCCATAAACCTGAAGAGGTGTTCACCTGGTCGTCGGTGTCCTTATGCTGCCCTCAGCTTCTCTATGGAAGCCTTCCATTCCCCAAAGATGTATGAAGCCTTCTCAAGTTTTGTGCCGAAAACCATTACGGTGGAAATTCACAAAAAAGCGGAAAACTGATCAGTGGATGAGAATTTTACGAGGCGTCGATGGGCAAAGAGTTCCATCTCCCTCGGCAAGTTGGTCCTTTGGAATTTTTTGGTCAAACAGGTTGACACGCGATTTGCGAAACAAAAGCTGACTCAACCGGGCATGAGGGAAAAATGCTCACGAAATGCCGAAGAGAGTCTCTTGTTTGAACCTTAAGCCAAAAGGATTACAATGCGCCTAAGAGTCCGACCATAGCCTTCTGTATGTGTCAGTCTTTTTTTGAGGAAGAAAATGAGAAACATGAAGGCCGCCAAGACGAACCCACCGACTATTCTTGTTGTGGATGACGAGACAGATATTAGCCTGGCCCTCGGCGATTTACTGGAAAACGCAGGATATCAGGTGGAAGCCGTTGAGACCGGAAACGAAGCCCTGCTTCGGGTGTCCCCCACTCACGACTATAGTGCCGTCATTCTGGATTTAGGTCTTCCTGACATTGATGGACTGACGGTCCTTCAACGTCTGCGTGCACAGGATGAGACTCTTCCCGTGATCATTCTGACCGCGCATGGAGACCAAAGGGAAAAAATTGCCACCCTGCAGCATCACGCGTTTGCTCACCTGATTAAACCGTACGACCGGCCCGAAGTTGTCGAGATGGTGCATCGGGCGGTGGCGGTCAAAAATCTGACCCTGAAGGCGGCGCAGGCGGAACAGGCACTCACCTCGAGTGAGGCTCAGCGTCAGCTTGAACAGGAACGCACACAGATTCTTCTTTCCGAAAGCGAACAGCGGCTTCATCTGGCCTTGAAAGCCGGCAACATGGGGATTTGGGACTGGCATATTCCAACCAATCACATCATCTGGTCCGAAGAAGTTGCCGGGCTCTTTGGTTTGGCTCAGGGGACCTTTGATGGGACATACAAAGCATATGCAAACTCTATCCATCCCGAGGACCGGGCAATGCTGGAGGAAACCATTCGGAAATCGCTGGAAAACGAGGCGCCATATGAAGTCGAGCATCGAATCGTGTGGCCCACCGGAGAGGTCCGCTGGTTAGCCTGCAAGGGGCAGGTGATCAAAGATCAGGAAGGTCGCCCGCAACGAATGCTTGGTACCGTTCAGGATATCAGCACCCGAAAACGGGCAGAGATCAAACTGCGGGATAGTCAAATGTTTTTAACCTCCATTGTGGAAAACATTCCGCATATGATTTTCGTCAAAGATGCCAAGGATCTCCGCTTTTTTCTCTTGAATAAGGCCGGCGAGGAACTCCTGGGGTATTCACGCACTACCTTGATCGGGAAAACCGATTATGGCTTTTTTCCCAAATCGGAAGCGGACTTCTTTACCGGCAAGGATCGAGAAGTTCTGTCAGGCAAACAACTGCTGGATATCCCGGAGGAAGTGATTCACACCACCACTCGAGGGACGAGATACCTCCATACCAAAAAAATCCCGCTCTTGGATGCCCACGGCGATCCGCTCTACCTCTTGGGGATCTCCGAAGACATTACGGACCGGAAGCAAGCAGACTTGGAACAGGACGAACGGGAATTACTCTTGCGGCTGATGTTTGAGACTGGGGCCGGTTGCGTCAAACGGGTCGCCGCCGATGGGACGCTCTTGCACATGAACCCCGCCGGGCTGGAGTTCATTGAAGCGGACCAGGCAACAGAGGCACTAGGGCGTTCCGTGTTTGATCTGGTGACACCGGAGCATCGAGCCGCGTTCCAACGGATGCATCAGGAGGTGATTCAGGGCAAGAACCAGACCCTTCAATTTCAAGTCCAGGGTTTCAAAGGGTCCCGGCGGTGGCTGGAGACGTATGCGGTACCGTTTCGGAATCCCCTGACGAAGGAAGTGGAACATTTGGCCATCTCTCACGATATCACGGAACGCAAGGCGTCAGAGGACCTTATTCGGAAAGGCGAGAGAAAATTTCGAGCCATATATGAACAGGCACCAGCTGGCATCGCCATCCTGGACTCACTCAGCGGGCGATTCACTCAAGTCAATAAGAAATATTGCGATATGGTCGGGTACTCCCAGGAGGAAATGCTCGATCGGACCTTTCAGGACATTACTCATCCGGATGACCTTCAACCTGATTTGAATCAGATGCAGGAACTTCTGGCTGGCCAAATCAGCAGCTTTCAAATGGAAAAACGATACATTCGAAAAAACGGTGAAATCATTTGGGTGCATCTGACTTGTGTCCCGTTATGGTTGGAAACCACAGATCCTCGTTTACATATTGCGATGGTTGAGGATATTACCCATCGGAAGCAGGGGGAAAAAACCATCCGGGAAAGCGAAGAATGGTTCCGAATGCTGACTGAAGCGATTCCGCAGCAGGTATGGACGGCACAACCTGACGGGTTACTTGATTATGTCAACCAACGTGTCCTCGAGTACTTTGCACGTCCCTTCGAGGACATCATTGGTCATGGATGGCAGGAACTCTTGCACCCTGATGATTTGCCGGTATGCCTGACTCGCTGGGCGGAAGCTCTGGAAACCAAGAAGCCTTATGAAATTGAATTTCGATTGCGTCGAGGAAGGGATCAAGCCTATCGCTGGCATTTAGGGCGAGCTTTGCCCATTTTTAATCAAGAGGGGCAGGTGGTGAAATGGTTTGGGACCAATACCGATATCACCCAATTGAAAGAGTTGGAAAATCAGGTTCGACAATCTCAAAAAATGGAGGCGATTGGGACCTTAGCCGGTGGTATCGCGCATGATTTCAATAATATTCTGATGGGGATCGTGGGGTATACCGAACTGGCTAAGCAGAAGGCTGGTGGGAATGAATTGGTCAAACGAAACCTGGATGAGGTGTTAGTTGCGGGGCAGCGTGCCAAGGAACTGGTCCAGCAAATTTTGGCGTTTAGTCGGCAAACCGAGCAGGAACGTCAGCCGCTTGAACTCCAATTGGTGGTCAAAGAAGTTTGCAAATTCCTCCGCGCGACGTTACCGGCGACCATCGAAATTCGTCAAAATTTCACAGAGGCCCCCACGATCATTTTAGGAGATCCTATCCAAATGCACCAAGTGGTGATGAACCTCTGTGCTAATGCCGAACATGCCATGCGGGAAAGCGGAGGTCTTCTTGAATTGAAGGTGGATCATGTGGGGGCTGAACCTGATGGGATAGGGGCACATCCTGATCTGAAGGGAGGTTCCTATGTACACCTGACGGTTCGGGATACTGGAGCGGGCATGACTCCAGAGGTGGCCCAACGCATCTTTGATCCATTTTTTACCACCAAGGGGGTCGGTGAAGGGACGGGAATGGGCTTAGCCGTTGTCCATGGAATCGTCATCAGCCATGGCGGTGTCATTCACGTGGAGAGTGAACTGGGCCAGGGAACAACCTTTAGCATTTACTTCCCGGAGATGGAGGCAAGGAGTATCCTGGAGGAAGATAAACCATTGCAACAAGAAATTTTCATGGGCCGGGGGCGTATACTTTTTGTGGAGGATGAAAAGCCCCTCGCAAGGCTGGGAGAGGAGGCAATGAGAGAGTTGGGGTATGAGGTCATGGTGCGCACGAGCAGTGTTGAAGCACTGGAAGCCTTTCGGGCTGATCCCTTTCGTTTTGATGCGGTCGTGACTGATCAAACGATGCCGAATATCACTGGTGAAGCGCTTGCCCGTGAATTGTTACAGCTCCGACCCGACGTGCCCATTATTCTATGTACGGGTTTTAGCCATGAGATTTCTGCTGAACAGGCCAAAGCCATGGGGATTCGAGCTTTTCTTTTAAAGCCTCTGCTGATCAAGGACTTAGGGCGGGCTCTTCGGGAGGTCCTTCATTCATGACACTCGGGAAAAGACCCACTTGTCGTTTCGACCGGAATGAAAAATCGTTTGGCTTCTTGTTTTGTATGCGAGGAAATTTTTCCTCAGATTTCCCGTTATGCTCGAAAAGACCATTTTCAGGTTTCCTTCTTTCATCGAACCTACACCAAAAAATTCTGCAGATTCTTCATCGGGAAACCTCACGCTCAGAGTGTTTTTTCAGCAACAATGTGCGTAGCGTTTTCTAGGTGGGGCCTGTTGAAATACACGCCAGCGGGGTTCTCTCTGGTCAGGAAAAAGTGAAATGTGCGGAGAAAGAACCCCGAGCGTGCCTCTTTCCCCTCCCGCTTTTGACGCCTCTCCCCTTACTCTTCACGATTCCGTGCGGCCTTGCCGCGGGAATAGGCATGTCTTCATGCCGGGGTGAGCGGGTGAAAACACCTACCTGTCCTCGAGAACCCCGGGACACGCGTTGAGCAGTCTTTCCTCTTTCTGTTGTGTGATGTTTGTCAGGGGTCGCGTGCAAGCACGACATTGTTGAATGATTCAATAGCTCCATATGCCATTCACCGTATGCCAAAATCAGAATTTGAGCGAATATGTGCTGTTCGTGAAAATGCGATTGAGGATGATTGCCAAACCACTATACTGGATTCCTTGCAACTTCAGATTGGGAATACATACCAATAAGTGATAGGGATTTGTTGCTCAGGGTAGGGATCATCCTTACCCACGGGATCCCAGGGTGAAGGGTTCGGACTTGCAACCTCCTTTTCCTTCACCTTGGGGAGTCCCTGCCCGGCCTACATTCGGTGCTTAAGCCTCAAGGCGTCTTTTTGCGGAGTGCTGAAGAGGTTCCCTTGCCGTGCGGCCTCTTCCGAATCAGCACGAAGGGAGAAGTGAACCGAACGAGAGTGCGCCGTCAGGCATCTTCATTGTGAGGGTTTTCCCTTTTCGCTCCTTACTTCTCGCAATTAGTGAACCGGCCTTTATGCCATTTTCCAAATGGAGTATGCGGCTGGAAAAGGATGAAGACGGATAAAAGGATTGGAGTTCATATTCTATATGACCGTTCCTTCCAGGATTTGCCATGAGTGGTGAAGAGGCTGTCATTCAAGCTTATGAACATGCCGTCAAAATGGCCCAGGATGTCACGCGACCGGCATATGAGTCCTTGCAATGGGCCGCGAAAGCCGAGGCCTATGCTTTGCGCTTTGTCAATATTGCCAAGATTTAACCGGGCCGGGAGGGCTGATTTTCTGGCACGAACAAGCTCTTTCGGCCTATCGCCTCGGTCGGCAACAACTGGCAGAACTGCGCACGGGATACAAAGAGGCCGGCTAAACGTGGGCATGCGATGGAGGGATACCGTCCAGAGCGATAATCTGCAACGCTCGCACGGCTTCCAGGTCATTTTGCCGCAGTAAACGGCAGCATTCATCAGTAGAAGGAAGATTGACCGCTGACACTTTCCAACATGACGGCGAGCATTCTTCGGGCGGCCGATCGTATCATTATGCCGGTCCGGCAGTCCTTTCCGGATATCGTCTTGGAGCAGGCCTTGGTGGTCGTTCTTTTGCATTAGTCGCGGAGACCGGTTTTTGCCCATCGGCTTAGCCGAATTCATTTCAGGGTCTAATCATCGAATCGGGTCGGCTACCTGGCCGGTGTCTTCTGAGGTGCGGGGGTATTGTCACCACCTGCTGGTTCCCGGGTCACACGGGATGGAGACAGAGTGAGCAGAGAAAGATGATCCCTCGCCTGCTCTCGATGCAGGCGAGGATAATCATTGAAGGAATGAACGGAAGGAGTTAACCGACATGGACTGGACCGTGGTCGTCGCAATGGGTCCCATGCGGAAAATGCAAATGGCCTTCAACCACATAGTCTATATGATCTCCGTGAGGGATGGGTTCATGCCCGCAAGAGAGGTTGTGAAGATGTTTGGAATCATGAGAATCACACGAGTGGTCAGGAGTGCAGTCAGCCGGGTTCGCTTTGCTGACGGTGAGGGTGTGTTCATCCACATGTCCATTGTGGATGTTGTGAAGATGCCCATCGTGAAGATAATCCTGATGCCCATCGTGCCTGACAAGGGTGTGACCACAACCGGGGCTGTGCACATGGGGATGTTCGTCATGAATACGGTGTTCGTTCATGGCGTGTCCTTTCTTGATGATGGTTGTTTCCTTCACGTGCTATGAATTGTATTTCAGTCTAGAAAATTACTCGAAATTGAGTCAAGCGATTATATATGAGCAACCTCTTCCGATTCAGAAAGCTCTACACAAAAAGACAGATTTGCGGGCGCAAATCCCTCCTGATCCCCTTTTTTCAAAAAACGGTCTTCGCCACGTGCTGCGCATCCAACTTGTCCGTCTTGTTCTTCGTCTGAATCACGACCTTGGCCCGGCGCAGATCACTCACGACGACCTCATGGCCCAGCTCCTCCAGGAGCTGCGCCACCCATGCCGCTCAAGGAGCTGCCTCCACCACACAGCGCCGCCGCCCTCCCCCCTGCAGGCTCTGCGAAAACCCCGTGGGGTCGGTGGGGCCCAGCTGTTCGCGGAGGATCTTGCCCGTCGCATCCAGCACACACACCGCGCTGGTCTTGCTCGCTAAATCAATGCCACAATACTTCATCGGTCACTCTCCTTCAGAATGAGGCGTCAGGGAGACGACCTCGGGTCAAGGAATAAATTGTTCTGCTGGAGGGTGACCGATTTTTTTGCCTCGTGTCTAATGTACGACCTGCTTTATACCATCTGAACAATGCCGTCGTGCCTGCGCCGAGCTCCCGGCCTTCGTAGCCGAAGCTACTTCGGCGGAGTAGGCTCGGCAGGCAGGCCAGCGGGGTTCTCGCTCCTTGGCCGTGCTCGCGTCCTCCTCCGTACGCTCCGCCCGTCCAAGTGGCTGCGGCCTTCCCTTCGAGAGGCCTCAGGGCAGGACTGGACGCGCCTGTTTGAACACTCCCTTCTTTTCTTCCGGTGGGTCTCGGTCATGCATGTGTTGATGAAAAGGCCAAATATTTGAAGTATTCAACAGCCCCTTGAATGATTCAATAGTCTCGTCAGAGAGACGCCACTGCGTCACGGATTAACCGGGTAGCTGTGACATGGGGGTCCTCGCCCTTGGTTATCCAGGTCTCGATCATGGATGAGGTGAAGATTTGGCCTTCGCCAAAGGTGAGTGTGATGGGATGGAAATGAGGTCGTTTGGCATCGGGTGGCCAGGCCTGAAAACTTCCTTCGATTTTGACGGGGATGACAGGGACGTTCAACTCACATGCCAGAACTCCAACGCCTTTCTTGAAGGGTAGGAGTTGGCCATCGATGCTCCGCTCGCCTTCGGGAAAGATCAGAAGGCTTTTCCCACTGCGGAGTAGGGCTGCTGAGATCCGGAGGACGGTGGCCAGGGACGTCTCCGGCCCCACGGGAATCACATGGCCCACGCGTGCAACCCATCGACGAAACGGTGAGCGAAAGTACGGTTCCCAGCCAAGTGTGTAGAGTTGCGAAAATGTCGCCTGTGGCACGGCGGCGAGTAATATGAAGGGATCGATAAAACTCAGATGATTGGCGGTGAGGATACAGGGACCCTCCCGAGGAAGGTGCTCGATGCCGTTGACGGTCAATTTGAAGGCCAGACGGAAGAGGCATTCGAAGATCCCCATCGCCATGTTCCCTATGAGCCGTTTCCCTTGGGGTAGCGGTGCGAGGAACTTCTTCGTCAGATCAGGGGGGAGAGGGGCTTCGAAGATCTCATGCCAAGATACAGGGACTTCTGGTTTTTCAGCATGAACATATTCGAGGGCCATGAGCTTTTCTATGACATCCCGTACGGTGACCACTTCTCCCATGAACTTCTCCGGTACCGGCCCCAACCGGCTTTCGAGGACGGCTTGAAATTCGACACGCTTGAGAGAGTCGAATCCCAAGTCAAGGTCAAGGTGATCATCCACACGGACGTCTCTGTGGGACGAAACCATCCCGGCCAGAGTTTCGATGACCACTCGGCCCGTGGAGGTCTGGCGAATCTGCCGGTCGGTCTCGGGAACGTGATCCGGTGGTTTTTCGACAGAGGTCTTTTCTGATTGAGCTCTGGCCATGACAAGATGTCGTTGAATTTTTCCCAGGCGAGTGCGCGGGAGTGGCTCCTTGACCAGGGTCACACCGCTAATCCGCTTGTATGTGGGGAGTGTGATGGCGACTCTATTGAGCGCATCTTTGATGTAGCCTGCGGAATCATGAATGCGCTGTTCCCGTAAATAATCAAAATTTGGCACGACCACGGCATGAAGATGCTCGCCTTCCTCACCCTCGCGGGGTAGGCCGAGGATACAGAGTTCGGCGATCGCCGGATTCTGTTGGTATTCTCCTTCCAGTTCCTCGGGAAGGATGTTTTTCCCTCCAGGTGTGACGATAAGTTCCTTGATCCTCCCGGTGAGAAACACGTACCCGTCTGAATCCAGGTAGCCCAGATCTCCGGTGTGAAACCAGCCATCACGGATGGCCTCAGCCGTTTCGGTTGGCGCTTGATCATACCCCTTCATGACATTCGGCCCCCGCACCACCACTTCTCCAACTCCCGCTTCGTCAGGTTTGTCGATTCGTACCTCGACATGTGCGACTGGTGGACCGACGGAACCCGGTTTCGGTCGAGACAAGGGACTGAAGGCAATCACAGGCGCCGTTTCGGTCAACCCGTACCCTTCTCTAATCGTAAATCCGAGGCTGCTCAGGTCTTTCGAGACCTGCGGATCCAGTTTGGCTCCGCCGCTACACAGAAGCCGAAGGGAGGGACCAAATCGGCTGTGAATAGGTGCAAAGAGCAGTCGTCCGGGATTCCACCTCGTATGGGTTCTCACAAGATCTGAGAGGCCGATGAGCAGAGTGAAGAGCCAACGACCTAGCGCGGGACGTCGACTCAGTTCGTCATAAACCGCCCGACGAATCATGGCAAAAATTTGGGGAACTCCCACCACGATCGTGATTCCGGTTTCATGAATGCATTGCACCAGGTCCGGCCCCTTGAGTGATTGTAAGAAGGTGATTCTTGCACCCAGGAAAATCGGAACGAGGAAAGCGATCATGAAGGGATAGGCGTGGTGCAGGGGGAGCATCGCTAAAAAATTATCCTCCGGCCCCGCTAACCCTTCCCCCATGAGGGCCTTGGCGTTGGCCATGAAATTGCGGTGAGTGAGTAATACACCCTTGGGCCTTTTAGTCGTGCCTGAGGTATAGAGCAACGAAGCCACGTCGTCCGGATTAACTTTGATGTCAACGGGTGGCGTCTGCTGCCCTTGTGGGATGAGATCCCTCATGGAAGGTTGGTGAGGTCTTGTCGCGGCATCCATGCTCACCACCTCAATTGAAGCGGGAAGTTCTTGAACCAACGCCTCTGTTTTCGCGCTGGCGAAGACTAACCGGCTGTTGGAGGTGGTGAAGAAGGAGAGGAGTTGCTCCTGCGGCATCTGAATATCCAGTGGAACTGCTGTCGCGCCGACTGTGAGGATGCTGAGATACGCGATCACCCATTCCGGACGATTTTCAGCCACGATGGCGATACGATGCCCAGGACGAAGGCCGCGCTCGACAAGGCTGTTCGAGAGTCCATGAACTTGCTCCAACACTTCCCCGTAGGTGTGACGTCGATAGCCCTTGTCTTCTTTCACCTGCATGGCCACACGATCGGCGGCAACAGCCGCGAGCGCAAGAAAAGCCTCTGGAATACAATCTGGAAGCGTGTTGGGAGCGAGGAGAGGAGCCTGCATGGTCTGAGCCTCGGAAGAGGGACACAAAGAAAAGCGGCGAAGCTAAGTCTACCCTAATGTGGCTGTTGTTCCAAGACCCAGCTCCGGAAGCTGAGATTCGCCTGGGTGAGATGTCCGGGAACGGCGTGATGGTGTCTTATTGCTGATGCGTGTGGTGCTCTCTGCGTTCCTTCAAATAAAAAAGTACACGGTTCCCGGGCGCCCGGGCTTTACAACAGGTGACTGAAGAGAGAGGAGAAAGAAAACACCCAGATTATAACCTTGGTAAGAACCAACCAAAGGCCTCGAGTGAAGCCTCAAAGGGTAAATCATGGGTCTCTCTTCGTTTCCAGTTTGGCCGGTCGGCTTGCATTCAATCCCGGCATTGTTGTGTCAGGAATCTCCCTCTCCTCCATGTGGTGGTTTCCTGAGTTGAACGGAGAAGGCTTCCCGAATAAATGACGATTGGAAACCCTTAACCAGAAGGGAAAATAAACCGAAAAAGCAAGGAGCATTCTGTCATGTCGTGCGGCGGGCCTTCCGCGTTTGAAAAAATTGAGGCCCTTCACCACTTATTGGCCTTTTTAGAATCAAGCTGGAACGGGTCTTTTTATGCCATTTATTGAAGTTGAAGATACTCGGGATCTCCAGATTGGAACGTTTGTCAAACTTGAAGGGTCCTGGTTTAGTCATCCCTTTCCCACCAATACCTTTAAGATCAAATCTCCAGAAGATCTGGCCACCATTCAAGGCCTCAAAAACGTCACCATTCTCCATGATCCTGAGCGGTCCGCCTCGTTCGATGTTGAGGACCTTCAAGAGGAAAACCGGGGGCCATTAGATGGCGAGACGGACGCATGTGTCTCGAAAGACGCAGAGACTTTTTCCGATTCAGCATTGAATCAACCTGAAGTCAACGAACCGCTCATCAAAGAATCCTCTCTGTCCGAAATTATGGACCGGCGGGAGGACTACCATGAATTCCAGGACCACCTGCGTAAGGTGGAAGTGGCTTATCAAAAAACTCTGGGACAGGGACATGAACTGTTTCGTCAACTGAGTGACCGCCGACCAGCTGGACTCAAAACTGCCGATGCGATGGTCACGAGCATTGTCACAGCTATGCAAAATCCGAAGACGGCGATGTCGTTGATTGACGTTATCGGCAGTAACGGGGTCGCTTGGAGTCTTTCGGAGCACGCCCTCAACGTGTGCACGCTGTCCCTGCTCATCGGCCGGCAGTTGGGTGTGGAAGCCGAGGGGTTAATGGAACTCGGCCGTGGGGCTCTCTTTCACGATGTGGGCTATCGAGGGCTACCCATGAAAGTGCGATTTAGTATGGCTGGCATGAAAGTCGAATCTGATCCCGAGTTGGAACAACGGCATCCCGAGGTTGGGCGACAGCTTATGGCTTCCTTCCCCGATACCGGTCCAATGGTGTTGGAAATGATCGGTCAGCATCATGAACGACTGGATGGTTCGGGATTTCCCAATGGCACAAGGGCAGACGACCTCTCCCTGCTGACTAAAATCGTCATGGTGGCGGATCATTATGATGAACTCTGCAATGCCCCTGATCCACAAACGAGTCTCAGCCCGCATGCGGCGCTGTCCCGTCTTTTTCGCCACGTCGTCATGAAGAGAGAATCGTCAAAATTCTGTCAGGAGGTGGTGCAAGCCCTGGTGCAGGCCATCGGCGTTTATCCACCCGGGAGTCTGGTGGAATTAACGGATGGCGTTCTCGGGGTGGTGTCACTGATCAATATCCACAACCCCACCAAACCGATTGTGTTGTTGTATGCCCCGTGGCTTTGCCGAAACGATGGCATGTTGGTCAATTTGGCGCATGAGCGTGAGTTGGAAATCAAGCAAGCCATGCACCCAAAGGATATCCCCGAGCAGGCGCTGGCGTACCTGAGTCCCCGTCGGATGGCCATGTTTGTGCATGCGACCGAACCCACCACTAGGGCGATCAACAGCAGACGGCGGCGGCAATCTCTCAAGCCTGGTCTGAAGCGTTAACCCGTTGTGTTTTGAATTGGAGATGGCACCTTCTCTCCAACGATGGTGGCTGTCTACAACCAAGGTTCGGCTTCGGGGTAAAATTGTAATAATATTTCTTGGGCCATGGTGGAGAGTAGACCAACGAGATTGGGGTGGGCTTGGTCTGTTTTTCCCGTTGTGAGTTGTGGGGATTGGGCCAGTTCCCACGCATGGCGCAGATCGTTTTTTCGTTCTTCAATGACCTTTTCAGCGGCGCGCTGCCAAAAGAGAGGAAACTCTCGATGGTCGGCATAGTTCCCCCGCCCTCTCCCACAATGGGTGACCGCTAAGTATCGTAACAACGCATCCCGCATTTGCCGGTCGAGAAATGCTGGAACCCAGGCAATCCGATTGGGATCTCCTTCTTCCTGACTTTTGGCATAGGCCCGCTCGGCTAATCCCCCCAGGATGGCTCCTCCAATGGTAAAGATGCCATGAGAGAGTCCGCCGGTTGCTAGGTCAGAAGCCAATCCGGCTGCTGCTCCACTAGCCAGTGCCCCCCAGAAGGTTTCTTCTTCCCACGGTTTTCTTTCGCCAGGCACGGTGACATCTTCAATGCGGGATTGCAGGGTGTGCGCCACGTCGCCGGTTAACCCATGCAACCCGATGAGGTGCGTGGTTATTGCTGAGATGCGTTGCGCTAACCGCTGATCCAGTGCATGAATAGCTCTTTTGATCAGATGCTTTTTTGAGAGGCCTGTGGCCTCTGGGGGGAGGAGTTCTCCATCCAAGGCCGTCTCGATCAATAGCCGGGCGAGATGGTTCATGGACGAGTCAAAGATCTGCCGGTGAGTGGCGGACCATGCCTTTTCCAGCCGTTCCATCGTTGGTTGTTTCTCTGGAGGCAAGGCATGGGTAATGCGATCCCATAATACACCTTCCTGGACCCAGCAACGAGTGAAGGCGTCCAGGCTCATCACGTCTTTAATCACTTCCTGTGTGACCCAGTGTTGCTTCCAATGGGACTCCAGTTGTCGTTGTTGTTGAGGATCGATCAGACCGGTTTGATTGACTAACACGATCACGGGTTTATTGAGCCATGCGAGGAGATCAAGTTCAGGTTTGAGATATCCCGCCATGGACGGGTCTTCCGTGGCATTGACGAGATACAACACGACGTCAGCCTCCTCTCGGACATTTCGAATGGCTTGTTGGCTGCACCAGAAAGATTTGTCTGCAAGGCGGTCCCATACTTGTGCCACAAACCAACCAATCGGATTGGTCAGTCCTTGAAGTCGGTTCAATAGCTTGTGGCTGTTTCCAAAGCCGGGGGTATCCCACAAGTTCAGTCGGGAGCCATCAGACGTCTCCAGCAACACAAATTGTTCATTTTGAAGTGTGACATGGGCCTGGTCGAGCACCTGACCAACGTCACGGCGCAAAAGGGTACGCGCCAGTGTGGTCTTCCCGATATTGGTGTGGGAAATCAGTGAGAGTGTGATTGAAGTAGGGGAGGTCTTCATGTCTGTTCACCTTCTAGGGGGCCATAGGGCAGCATGGGCCTTCCGAAGAAGCTGGTCGCGGGACGTTTCCCTGGCATCAAAAGCCACGATCTGCAGATGGTAGTCGTCGGCTAGGCGCTGCCAGGTTTGCTGTCGTTCTATCATTTGGACTGGGTCAGCCACATGTCGATATGGCTCTTGGTCAAGTATGAGGAGCAATTGGTGTTGCCCTTTAGTGGCTTCCATGTGGGCTTGCAGCGCACGAAATACCTCACCATGCACCTCCACTTCCGGGGTTTGCGCCAGATTACATACGATGGCCACCGTTTGGGGCGAGGAGGTGGGCGTCAACCAGGGAAAGCTCTCCTGACCATAGGGGAGCGGTTCTCGCCAATGCAACGTCGCCTGATTACCAATGAGATCCAGGAGACATTTTCCAAGAAATTCCAAGGCCGCCTGGGATGGTTGATAACTATAAGGAACAATTTCAATTTGGATGCCTCGACCGCGATCGGTGGTCAGGAGCTGCAGATAATACGGCTCATCAAGGGGGAGCGTGAACGATTCGGCGGCCTTGCGGGCTGAGCGTGCGGATATCCAGGCGAAGATCAACCGTGGCAGGACAATCCCGGCAAAGCCGGTCAGCGCCCACATATGAATCCATGGAGCGGCGGAGCCATGGCCGGGAGCTTGAAGTTGTGCAATGTCCTCGACTCGCGGAAACGGGAACCCCAGTAGCCAGGCAGCGGGTCCCAGCAGTCCGTGTAAGATGGTATGCACCTGTGCAGGTAACAAGAAGGTACTTTCCCAGGTGGCTCGATAATCCAATACCAGTCCTCTGAAGTACATACTGAGGATGATGCCAAGTGCCACGCAGGTTGCTCCAAGATGAAGCAGATGGCGAACTCGACTGATTATGACGGGATGGCCTTGTATCCACCACAGGTTCATGAATCGTTCTGCAGACTGCAGTACCCACTCTCTGCCTGTACTTCCAGGTAGTACAACATGTTGCCATGGTCCTTTCCCCAGCATTTCCGACAATTTGGCTAACCCTGTTGACATGGAACGGAGGAGAGGTCCGGTTGGGTCTTTTCCCAGAAGAGGAATGAGAAGAGTCAATGCATAGATGCCGATGTTCCACAGTAGCAGAAGCAGTAGCGGAAAATTTAATAGATTTACTCGTTGAGACGTTCCTAGGCCATTGATGAGAAGGCCGGCAGCAAAGGCCGGAACCACCACCATAAAGGAAGGAAGATCTGCCTGGGCGCCACGGAATGATTCCGTTATTGTTGGGTAGGAAGAGGAAAGGAAATTCCAGAGAGATTCGGTCCGGTGGGTGATGAATTGGATTGAACCTTCAGAAGACGAGGGTGGTAGGTGAGAAGAGATTTTTTTGGCGTGTTGGTTGGCCTGCTGTCTGTTGGAGAATGGGATGTATTGTGCTTGTGGGTCTGATTGTTCCAGGGCCTGGATAAACAGAATTTTGGAAAATTGTGTCGAATTCATGACTGTTCATATCCCCGAATCTGAATTGTAGGAAACCTCAGTATTGTATGACCAGGCGAAAATGATAGGGGACATGGACCCATGAAAAGGAATGACATGATCGTAGCATGCGGGGAAAAGGAACTGGCTATTTTTGTTTAGAGAAAGACGGCTGATTTGATCTTATGGTGTATGGTAAAGAAGATGAATACAGGGGACAAACGGTGTGCCTGCGTTGCTTGCGTCAGGAATGGAGGGGTGCAGAACCGGCGTTTTCGGATTTCGAAGAAGAAGAGTCCGGTCGAGGCTTTTGAGTTTTGTTTCCCACGAATTGGGTAACAGAGACTTCAGAATCCAACAGGATGCTGATCCAATGGGTGGAGGAGCTGCTTTCCAGGGCGATTTTCACGACCATGGTTATGGGAACGGATAACAACATTCCGGCCGGTCCCCACACCCAACCCCAGAAAATCAAGGATAGAAACACCACAAGAGTGGAAAGACCGAGTTTTCGCCCCATGAGCTTTGGTTCCAGGGCGTTACCGAAGACCAGATTGACGACGCCATACCCCGCTGCAACCAGCAATGCGCGTCCTAGGCCAAATTGAATGTAACCCAACAGCACTGGGGGAACCGCCGCAATAATGGATCCAAGGTTAGGAATGAAATTCAACAAAAAAGCCAGAAGGCCCCAGATAACGGGAAAATCAATCCCCAGTGCCCAGACCCAAATTGCCACGATCACACCTGTCCCAAGGCTGACAACGGTTTTTATGGCTAAATAGTTGTTGACGGCGGCCGTAATTTTTTTTACCTGCGACAAGGTTCCTTTCGGATCACCGAATGCGGCCCCCACTTTCTGCTGAAAACTGGAAGCCTCAAACAAGATAAAAATGACGGTCAGGAGAATTAAAAAAGAATTGGTGAGAATACCCCCCAATCCTGACAACATGTTGGCGACAAGTCGCATAGAGGCACCCGGATCGATGGATTTTAATAATATGTCTTTATCGAGTTGGAAGCCTAACCCCTGAATCCATTGGATGATGGGCTCGATCTCCTTGGTAAGCCGAGCCTGGTAGCGGGGGATGGCTTCAAAGAAATCATCCAACGAGGTCCCGATAATCAGAATGAACACAAATCCGACACCGAGCACTCCCAGGACCACCAATAACACCGCCAACGGCGCTGGAATCCCTTTTTGTCGAAGCCAAAAAACGGGTGAGGTACTAATAATGGCGAGGAATGCCGCGACAATGAGAGGGACGAGGATTGGTTCAGCGGCCCGCATACCAGCCACAACGATGACAAATGCTGCTGCGGTCAATAGGAACCGGCCGATTGGAGTTTGGGGGGAAGTAGGTGTCTGCATCATCGGTGATTGGGGATGGGGAGGATCTTGAGATCTAGGCGACAGCCTCACCCCTCTTTTCTGTATGATACTTGCTTTTTTCTTTCCTGTCTTCGAGTGGAAGGAGGTTTGTATTGTGGCCACAAAAATGGGGAAAATGGAAATTTTAAGAGGTAAGTTCACTCTTGAACTTTTCTGGGTGGTTTCGACCTGAGGATGGGTAGGCGACTACTCCTGAATGGCTTTCAAGCGTTGCTGGAGATAGGCATTTCGGACAGCTCCATACAAATCAAGTGTTCCTTCCTCGACGCCTTGAAATTTTTCTAGTGAGAGTGCCCGGAGATTCACCGTTTCGCCGCCGCTCATTCCAAGCCGTGCATAGTTGATGGTCGGATCATGTTGGAACAACCGGGGGGCGTCGGCGATTTCAAAAATGGGAAGGACCAGCCAATTAAAGGGATCAAGGAAGGTGTCACCGATAAATCCAATTCCATCTCGTAATGTGAAGGGCCCCAGGAGAGGAATCATGAGAAAAGGTCCCGGCGGTACGCCATAGGTCCCCAATGTTTGCCCCAGGTCTTCTTGGGGGGTATCCAACTCAAACATGATTTTAGCGGGGTCAAACAATCCTCCCACCCCAAGGGTGGAATTGATGAGGAACCGGCTCAGTTCAATCCCAGCCCCATGAAACTTAGCTTGAAACAGGTTGTTCAACAATCTGGGGACAAATCGAATATTGTAAAATACGTTGGAGAAGCTTTGTTGCACATCGGGAGGGATAAAGAAATTGTAAACCTTGGCAGCCGGTTTCACCACATATTTGTCCAGCCGGTAATTAAACTCAAAAACAGCGGAATTGACAGGTTCTAACGGATCATATTCCTTTACCGGGACATGGTCGAATTCGTCAAAGGGATCAAAAAATGCACTTTGATTGCCTTGCCCTTCGAATGTGGGTCCGTCCATGGATTCAGCTATCTGAGCTTCAGATCCTGTTTCCGCATCACCTTGGGTTTTGGTGGATTTGCCATTCCCCGCACATCCACCAAATCCTAAGGCGAGGCATACTATCACCAGGATTTGCAACCGCATCGATTTTTCCTCATGCCAAAGGCTGTTATCCCAAGAGTTACTTGGAAATGGCCCACTCCATAAATAAGTTGGAGTCGACTTGGGTATTAGCAAGATTGAACAATTTTAAAGATTTCACAAAAAAACCCGGTGGACTGTAACAAAATCTTGAACCCAAGCCAAGAATTTCTTTAGTCGTCAGAACCTCTCTGAACTTCGGTGAGTGCCTCCAAGATTCATGTTTTCTTATTTTATGAGGGCATTCTGAACGCAGCTGTAAGAGCTGTCAGTTTCCCTGACAGAACGGTACAGAGAAAAAGATAGGAGAAAATTAGAGGCTGACAATTCTATGCCATGATATCCCCATGGGTTGTAAACTGCATCGACGCTTTTGTCCTGACAAATTCATATAGAAGGAAAGCTTTTCATACTATTAGAGAGGAGTCGGCATTAACTAAAACCAAAGAGCACGATATGCAGAAACTTCTGTGGTGGCACTCCCTTTGCTCATTCGTAGCAGGTGAGTATTGAGGTTCACGAGGCACCAATGCCTCTTGTCAGGAAGGGGAGGTGACATGAGAACTTTCAACGGAAGGGAGTCAGGAATGAGCCAATCGGTTACAGCCCAGAAGTCTTCGTGGAATGGATCGATTAAACCGGTGAAAAAGCATGATCGCCATCCTGTCTCGTCTGGTGAGGGGTCCCCTGCAGAGGACAACTCGTCGGGAACCAGCGACAAGCAACTTCCCTTATATCTTAAGGAAATAGGGCAGGTGGCATTACTGGATCGTGATGGAGAAGTGCGTCTGTGTAAGAAAATTGAGGAAGCAAACCGAAGTAGGCTGGAAATTCTTTTTTCCCTACCCATGACGTTGGATTTTCTCCTAGAACAACGGATGCGGTTAACCAATGGTGAGATCGACGCCCGCCATATTGTCCAGAAGGAAAAGGAGGGGGATTTAAATACAGAATCTGAGGAAGAAACGGACATTCCGGATTTCCAAAGTGACCAGCAAGAGGATGAAGAATTTCGTCAACGGGTAATTCAACAATTGGTCCACCTTTGCCACTGTGTTCAATCCATGATGAAGAGGGAAAACGAGATTAATCCTACACACAAACATGGTTCTGTGCTTTATGCTCAAGCTAGAAAGAATTTATTGAATAGCCTTGAGGGAGTTAATTGGCATCCTGCATTCTACAGCCAGGTAGAAAACCGTCTTCGTGCTGTGGAACGCCAACTTGCAGAGGTGCTGATACGGTTAGGGATGTCTCCACAAGACATTCGGGATATCGACGATCGAAAAAGCCAGCGGAGACGGAATTCGCTGTTGACCACGAAAAATCGCGTCGAGGAAACGTTAAGTCAACACCGCTCCGCCCTAGAAGCTACGGAACACCTCAAATGTTTAGAGAATGAGGTTCTTCGCATGTCCTTTGCCGAATTTCTCGTACGGGTTCGGCAATTGGATCAAGCAAAAACCCGCTTGCATTTCGCCAAGCAGGCCATGTTGGAGGCGAACTTACGGCTGGTCGTCAGTGTCGCCAAACGATACGTAAATAGAGGGCTCGATCTGCTTGACCTCATTCAAGAGGGCAATATCGGACTCATGCGGGCGGTGGACCGCTTTGAATACCAACGGGGATATAAGTTCAGCACCTATGCGACCTGGTGGATTCGGCAGGCAGTAACCCGGGCGTTGGCAGATCAATCCCGGACGGTGCGGATTCCAGTTCATGTGTGTGACGTCCTTACTCGAGTGCGGCGTACAATGGAACGATTAGCGGTTCAGTTTGGGCGTGAACCCAAATTGGATGACCTAAGCGATGCATTGGAGATTCCTTTAGACAAGCTTTCTGCGATGTTGGAAGCGACAAAGGGAACTATGTCACTGGAGACCCCAATGGGAGATGAGGAGGGTTCACCGCTTGCGGATCTTTTGGAAGATCATTCCGCCGTTTCTCCGTGTTATTCAGCCGAAAGGATTGACCTTCAGGAAAAAGTGACCTCCTTGTTGAAAACGTTAACGCCACGGGAGGCACATATTATTCGGCGACGCTTTGGGATTGGAGAGCTTGAGGATGCCACGCTGGAAGAAATCGGCCATGAATTCTCCGTGACCCGAGAGCGGATTCGACAAATTGAAGAACGGGCGTTAGCCAAATTGCGTGAACCCAAGCGAAACGTGGTGTTGCGCAAATATTTCCACCCTTCCGGATCAGCATAAGAGAGCCTATATGAGGTCCGAGTCCCGTGTTTGCCCTTTGGAGATATAAGAAGACAGTTGGCTCTCAGATTGGTAAAAGACTCGAAATTAGGGAAAGAGCTGATCGTCATGGAGTGGGGGAAAGTCAGTCGCTGATGGTTCGTGCTGACCATAACTGCCTTGAAAATTGGCCGAGGCCGTGTTGGCGTTGAGGAAGGTCGTTCCATTGAGATTAGCCTGTTGAAAATCGCTCTCATTTAGGTCGGCTTCTCGAAAATCAGCCCAAGAGCAATCCGTGGAAAAAAAGTTCCCCCCCCGGATTTGTGCCCGAACAAATGTTGCGCCACGGAGTGTCGCTTTCTGGAAATCGACTCCTTGAAGATCGGCTTGCTGGAAATCGGCCCAAATGAGATCGGCTTGTGAAAAATTAACCCAGGCCAATTGGGCGCCGGTGAAACGGACACTTCGCAGATTAGCCCCTTGAAAATTCGCGCCACGAAGGTCGGTTCCCTCGAAATTCGCTCCGGGTAGATACGCTTCTTGAAAATTGGCGTTCCGAAGATCCTGGTGGCGGAAGTCGGCTTCCCGGAGGTCAACCTGAAAAAAATCTTGAGACCTTGGTGGGGATGTGTTCCCAGACTGGTCTTCTTCGGATTTTGCGGTTCTCGTTATTTCAGCGTGCTGTGAGCGTCTCCAAGTCCGATGGGTGTGTAGAAGAAGAGCCCGATCCTCTTCGAAGGTGTTGGGAGGAGGAAGAGGCTGGAGGGGATTTTCCTCAATCGCCGCCATGGGGAAGTACCACAAAAAGACCACAAAAATTTGTGGAAGAGGGACAATGAAACACGTGAGCGGTTGACATTGTGAAACCTTAGCGAAAATGACGACAAGGGTCCAGCCCAGAAAAAGGGCCTGGAAAGAATCAATTTTTGTGTCAATGTCAGATGAGAGTGAAATTTCTACAAAGGAATGAGAAGAGAGCGGGGGATCGGGGAAACCCAATTATGGTATAAAAATACTGCGACCTTTTATTCATGATGGAAGAATGTCAGGAAGTCCCAAAAGATTCAATAAAACTGACATAGCACTATCAGGAACATGGTGATGTGATATGGAATTGACCTCAATTCTTCTATGGGTGGTCATGGCGTTCTTGGGCTATAGGTTCTGGATCTGGTGGAAAACAAACGGTTCATTCCAGCAAATCTTGGATCACCTTCGATATCGAATTCGAATTGGATTGAGAGCGGGCAGTATTAAGGAGCTGGAGGCCGTTCAAGACAATCTCCTTCGTCTGGAACAGCAAATACATGCCAGGCTATCTCACATGAAAACGGCGGAAGAATCCTCACATCAACATCAGAAATGTCCTCAAGAAATTGATCCTCCGTTTGTTCCCTTCGAACAGTCTGGGGACTCCACCTCCTCAATGAACGCACCCTTTTCTCGCCCACGGTCAATCGTGCGGAATGGTCTTCGATTTACTCTCAGCGATTCTATTTGGTCTCATATGGGAGTGGCGACGAGGGAAGATTTAGAGGATGGCCAAGTTCAGGCCATGGTGCAAGGGCCGTTCTGTCGAGTTTGTTTGAAACGATTGGTGGGACGGGATCGTGTTCATGATGCAGAGGTTCCAGCGCAGTGCCGTCACTGTGGATTTTCCTGGAACAATCAAGCATCCGATAATCTGTCAATTTCTCTGCTCGAGGTCAAGCGCCAGGTATATGACAGCCTTGAACGTGAATTGAGAACGAACCGAAGAGTTCAATGCGAGGCGTAGACGTTGGTCAGAAGATGAAAACGGTCCTGGTGAGCGGTCTATCGCTGTCATGCAGAACTTGTGTGGGTGTAGTTGGGATGCTATAACCGAGCACTATGAACGCTTGCCCTTCGTGTTCACAAGAAAATCCAGAAGCAGCGAATTTTTGTTTACAGTGTGGACAAGCTCTCGTCCCCCTTTCTTCGGAGGCTGGCTCTGAAGCGGTCCAGACCAAGACGACTCTCACTCAGTCCCAACTGTGGGAAACGTTCATCGGCCCGAGTAAATCCATTCAATTCTCATTAAAAGCAGGGTGGGTATGGCGCCCGGCTTTTTTGTACTACAAGGAAAAGTTTGCAACTATTGAAACTCCTCAGGGTCCACGATTTGCGTTAAGTTGGAACTGGCCGGCCGCGTTGTTTGATTCTTTCCTTTGGTTTTTATATCGCAAGATGTACATGTTTGCATTGCTATACGCCGTGGCCCCGGCCCTCGCCATTTTTTTGACCGGGGATATGATGGTGGGAATAGTATCGAGAATTTTGGCGGGGGCCAGCGCGAACTACTTGTATTATTGGCATGCGAAAGACAAGGTTCAGCGAATCATGGCGGTCCCCAATCTTGATGCCACAGTCCGTGCCAGGTTGATTCAGGAAGAGGGTGGAGTCCAGCCGTACGTGCTCTGGTTAGGAGCGGCACTGCACGTGTTGATGCTTGGGTTGTTGATTGCAGCGATTGTTCAGGGGCCTCCTGGGGCAGACCCACTCGGGGGGTCTGAAGGGAGTCCGGTTCCCAAATTCTTTTAAGGTGGAGGATAGGGGCTCTAGGTTGAAGAAGGGGCAGCGTGGTGAGCCGAGGTGGTTTGCCAATTGAACCAGGCTCGAAACCAATCGTAGTCAGATTGATAGGCGGTGAATTTGGCGTCCCCCTGTTGGCCCTTTTCCGTCAAAAGGGTGTAGGTTCGAGGCCAATTTTTCGTCCACCAGGATTTGAGGGCTTCAGGGGTTGACGGCTGATCATCGAATTGAAAAATGTCTGCGGCGGCAACAAGTTGCGCGATAAGCTTCCAGACGCGGTCTTTTCCCAATCCCAAATTTCGGAAGTGTTCCCGTAATAAAAAGACCACCCATAATTCCGCACTATGTTTCTTATTGTGTTTAAAGGGTTGTGTTTGACGAAGAGGGATAGGGTCAAAATTTTTGATAATGGAGGTATAATCGGGACCTCCGTAGCCACCTATCACTTCTGCGATTCCCTCTAACATGTTGGCCAATTCAACCTCCACTTCTGGCCGAGGAGAGGCATCGGGCGTATCGAGCGGGCTGGGTGTGGTGAGCATATCAATCACGGGCTTGAGTTCCCGGAGTCGAACAACAGCGGTTTTTAAAATCCGTTCTGACTCCAACCAATAGTCGGAATCGTTTTTAGCGGTTCGTTCCTGGCCCGTGGGGGGAAGGACGGGGGGGATCCAATGCCGGATGAGGGTGAATAAGATATAGTCCAGGTCACCGCCTTCCTGGGCTGCCCGATCTAGTGCGTTTTGTGGCCCGAGACCTTGTTGAAAAAACCGCTCGGTTCGATCTGCCACGCCATGTCGGCGGGCCAAAGCAGTCCACCAGCCTGCGAATTGTTCCCATTTTTTTTCATCAGAGGCCATAGCGTATCGAAAGAAGATAAAAATTTCTGGCCATGGTACGATTCGCTGCGCAGCAAAGCAAGCAAGAGCAGGCCACTCAAAAATGTGAAGAGACGGTCACTAAAGGAAGCAAGGGAGGATGAGGAGATGTCCCAGTTGGTTTTAATTCGTCATGGCGAATCTCAGTGGAATCTGGAAAACCGGTTTACGGGCTGGGTAGATGTGCCGTTATCCTCTAAAGGGGAGCAGGAGGCCCGCGATGCGGGAAAGAAACTTCGGTCCTTTCGTTTTGATTGTGCGTTTACCTCGGTGTTGATGCGGGCCAAGGAAACTCTACGGCTGGTTCTGGAAGAAATTGGACAGACTATAATTCCCATCGAGGAGGACAAAGCACTGAATGAGCGGATGTATGGAGAGTTGCAAGGGTTAAATAAAGCGGAAACGGCGCAAAAGTATGGTGAACAGCAGGTGAAAATTTGGCGGCGGAGCTTTGATGTGCCCCCCCCTGGTGGTGAAAGTTTGAAGGATACTGCCGAACGAGTCCTTCCATATTATAAGAATCGTATCCGGCCGGCCCTGTTGGCGAATAATAAGACGGTATTGGTCGTGGCACATGGCAATAGCTTGCGGTCGTTGGTCATGCATTTAGAACAATTGTCCAAAGAAACCGTACTTGAGCTGAATATTCCGACGGGTGCGCCATTATGGTATGAGTTGGACTCCAGAGGGGCGGTCTCCAGTCATCGGTACTTGTAAGTGAGCCTATATAGCCATGCCAATGCTTCTAAAACGAATTTGCACGTAATCTTTTCCTAAGAAGAGTAACTTGCCTCTAGACCCGTTCGGATGATTCATGATCGTTATTATCCTTTTCTTTATTGCGGGGTTGTGGATGGCCGATGGGGTGGCCTTGTTGATTGCTCCGGAACGCATGATCGCTACCCTGCGGCAGTCCCTGATTGCGGCACCAAGATTTTTAAAATGGGGGGGCGTTGCAGCCTTATTGGGCCTTTTTCTGTTATTTGGAACCAGAGGGGTTCCCTACCAACCTCTCTGGATTATCGTGGGACTGAGTATGGTCGCGAAGGGCATCTTTTTGTATGCCGGACCAGATCTGTGGCGGTTACGGATCGTAAAATGGTGTTTAGAGCGGGAGCTTGTCGATTATCGTATCTGGGGCCTCGGGTTATGTGCCCTTTCTGTCCTGCTCCTGGATGCGTTGGGCTGGGGAAAAGGCCCGTAGCTGATTGTCATAGTGGAGGAAAATCTGTTACGGCAAGGCCTAAATACAAAAGCAATGAGGGCATATGACGAATAGCGATCGAGAGAAACTGGATGAAATCTGGCAGGTTCATCAATCTGCCGATTGGCCAGTAGGGTTGGAGAGCAACGAAGGTCAACTCATGACGTTGGATACGGTCATCGGGGGGTGCCTGACCTATTATTTGGATGAACACCACCTTGATGAGACACGAATTGAGATCTTACGTGATTGCCTTGCTGAGTTGGAATCCATAGTCCCGGATTTGTCTGAGGCCAATATTGAATACTTCAGGCGTCTGCGATTTCTGGGCGTGACCCTCCTTCAAGATTTTTCATGAATCCGTTTCCGTTTTTCCTCCATCCAGTTCCTTTCCAGTAGATTGTTGGTTTGGCCTCTTTAGGGTCACTGAAGCTTCGCGTCTCTCCTCCGAAAGGTTTTTTGTCTGTTTGACGCTGGAAAAAATGCTGTGGTACCGTGCCACGATGTGAAAATTTCACACGGACAAGAAGGTAAGGATGTTGCCATGACTCCACAAAGTGATTTGAAAACGATCTTGAATAAACTCCATTATTCGGATGATGCCAAGGTGGTGGCGCAGATTTCTGAACAAACCAAAATGGTCATGTCCCGGATGAAGGGTATCCGTCGCAAAGTGGTGGTGATGAGTGGGAAGGGCGGTGTGGGTAAAAGCATGACCACTGTGAACCTAGCCCTAGCCTTGGCTCGCATGGACCAGCGGGTCGGGCTGCTGGATGTCGATATTAATGGTCCTTGTGTCCCCCAGATGTTAGGAATGCGAGGGGTTGGATTATTCGATACCTCGGACGGGGTCATTCCTCCGACTGGACCGTTGGGCATAAAGGTTGCTTCAATGGATTTTCTGTTGCAGGCCAATGCCCCTGTTCGATGGAAAGGGCCAATGGACTTGAGTCCCGTCTGGTTGGGGATGACGGAAATGAATGTGATCCGGGAATTCCTTTCCGATATGGTGTGGGGCGAATTAGATTATCTGTTAGCAGACCTTCCGCCGGGAGCGGCGGCGGATAAACCCCCGCTTTTAGCTGGGTTGATTCCGGATTTGGCTGGGGCCGTGGTGGTGACGACCCCATCGGAAGTGGCCTCGAATGTGGTACAAAAATCGATAGCGTACGCGCAAGAATTAGGTATTGAGATTTTAGGAGTCGTTGAAAATATGAGTCAATACCGATGTCCATCCTGTGGCGTCGAAAACCCTTTGTTTGAGGGCGATACCGAATCGATGTGTGAGGTGCTCGGCATTCCGCTCCTGGGACGTGTGCCGTTTGATCGGAGTTTTGCTCGCACCTTTGATAAAGGCCAACCGATTTTGGATGGGTCCAATCCCACTGTTGGGAAATATCAGGATATCGCGAAGAAAATTCACACATTGTTGGACTACCAACAGGTGTTAGCTGGAAAATCGTAAAGTATAGAAGATATAGAGGTCGTTGTGGTCTGTTGACTCTCAGAAGGGGAACATTATGAAATTTGTCTGTCTGAAGTGCGAAACTTATATGACCTTTGAAAAAGTTGAAAAACCGGCTGAGGGTTCTCTGGGAGTCTTTTTTGAATGCCCATCCTGCCAATCCCGATTTTCAATGGTGACCAATCCCGGGGAAACCCAGATGGTGTCCTCTCTTGGCGTGCAGTTGGGTGGGCGAACCGTGGATCATACCCCGTTAGAAATGACTCGGGGTGGATTGCAAGACAACGTGTCGGCGGGTATGGGGCAGATGGCTGCCTATCTGAATGAGAAAATTCAGGGGGGCCAGTCCGCAGCCACGGCGGCGGCTCAGCCTCAAGCCACCACGCAATCCTCCTCCGAAAGTGGGGGATGCCCTTTCTCAGCCATGGTTGCCCAAATGGGGTTGACGTCTTCTGGCGCTCCGGGTTCTTCTGCTCCGGCTGGTGAACAATTATTGTGGACTCCAGATGCACAAGAGAAGCTGGGTCGGCTTCCGTCTTTTGTGCAACCAATGGTGAAAAGTAGCGTAGAAGGGTATGCCCGTAAGAATGGCTTTCCCGCGGTGACGCTTCAAGTCATGGATGATTCGAAGAACGCATCCACAGAGGGTATCCGATGGACCCCTGAAGCGCAACAACGGTTAGATAATATCCCCGATTTCATCCGACCGATGGCTCGTCGAGAAATTGAGCGCTTGGTCAAGGAACGGGGAGCATCGGAAATTACCGCCCAGGTGATGGAAGAAGCCAAAGAAAAGTTTATGAAATTTATGTAGCATGCGTTGAATCATTCTTACCCCAAGGCGGCTCTTGCCCAAGAGCCGCCTTTTTTTATTTTCCCCCAAGAGGTTTTAATGGCAATCTTTGAAATGCCTCGCAAAGGTTTACTGTATGGTCGTTTCTAGTCAGTCTCCAGATGGATTTTGAGAATTCATACCTTTTGCGCGGCCAAGCCGCAAAGTCCCATAGAGAGAAAGTGCGAGCATTTTCTGAATAAAATAAGTTGCTCAGCTATCTAGAATAGGGCATGGGGCGCGGGGCAATCATAGGGTATTGCAGGGACGAAATGGTTTTGAGTGCTTTTTCCAAAACAAAAGGCACTTCGTCTGAGTGGGCGAAATCCGCAAAAACATACTTAGCTGCCCTCAAAGCGGGCGATCTCCCCTGAAGTATGAATTGATAGATGTGAGTTACTTGTTCAGCATCGCAAAGCGACCCTCAAAAGGCAGTCCAATTTGTATAGGGTTTCGATCGATAGATCTCTTCTACGCTTTTTGATAACACGACTCCTGCTTTTTCGAGTAGTTTCGCGGTTTTTCGTAATGGCAACCCCACCACTGTTGTGAAATCTCCCTCGATTCGTTCAATCAACTGGCCCCCCACACCCTGAATCGAATAGCTGCCTGCTCGCCCTTCCCACTCCTTAGTGGACAGATAGGCTTCGATGTTCAAGTCGGTGAGGGTCTTAATCCACACGGTGACCGAATCTGCGTTGTGCAAGACACTTGGTGGGGAAGGCGACACCAGAGCGATTCCCGAATGGACTTGGTGGGCGCGTCCGCTTAAACAGGCAAGCATGGCGCGTGCCTCTTTTTCAGTGGCGGGTTTGCCTAAAATCTGATGATCTACTTCAATGAGGGTATCTCCTCCGAGAATGATTGAGTCTGGGTGATGTTCAGCCACGGCTTGTGCTTTTTGAACCGCTAAGTTCTCCGCCACCTGCCTTGGAAGGTTTGAAGAATTAAAGTCTTCCTGAAATTCCGAGGCCATGATTGAAAATGGCAGGCCGAGTAAGGCTAGAAGGTCACGTCGTTGGGGAGAAGTCGAAGCGAGGATTAGAGGCATGGGAGTGGGTGAACGGTGGTGGAGACTTAAAACGAGGAAGCAGCTGGAAATCCCATAAATTGGGACAGGGAGCTGTTCGTGTACTCGTTGACTAGATTGGTGACATCTTGACTGGTGTGCGTTCTCACCAATTGCGCCCGCATCGAAGCGGCATGGGGAAAACCTGAGCAATACCAACCCAAATGTTTGCGCATTCGGGGAAAGTGCTCTTTCCCATGCATGGTTTCGAATAATTTGGCATGTTCCATCATCACCCGAAATTTTTCATGAAGGTTAGGCATGACATCTGTAGACGAGAGAGGTGACCCCGTGCGTATGGCATCTCGGACATGTCGAATGCCTTGAAATATCCAGGGATTCCCGAGTGCGGCTCGGCCAATTAAGACCCCGTTGACTCCAGATTTCTGGATCCGTTGATAGGCTTCATCTAATGTGCGAATGTCTCCATTTCCCAGGGTGAGAATTCCGTGGGTGCGAATGCGGGTTGCCGCTTGGGCAATGGCTTCCCAGTCCGATTGGCCGCGGTACATTTGCGACAGAGTTCGTCCGTGAATGGAAATAACTTCCGGTCGGGCTTGAATAAGGCATTCGCTCCATTCGTCAATAATATTCCGGTCATAGCCCAACCGGGTTTTGACGGACAACGGAATCAGGGCCCTTCTCCTTGGGCCCTCCGATCCAAGTCGTTCGGCGTTCAGCTGAGCAATGGCGCTGAGCGCACTAGTCTTTAACCCGAGTTGTGTTATGAGTTGCCCTTCAGCCCAATCATGGATGCCTTTTCTCGCCATGGCTATCAGTTCCAGGGCTAAGGTTGGGGTGCGAATCAACCCGGCGCCACTTCCGGAAGATGCCACGTTTTTCGAGGGACAGCCCATGTTGATGTCTAGCCCGTCAAAGCCTAATTCACAGACCACATGTGCGGCCTGGTAGAATAACAATGGATCCTTTCCATAAATTTGCGCGATGACCGGATGTTCCAAGGCTGAGTATCGCAGGCTATCGAGGGCTTTGATGCGACCCGAGCAGATATCGTGGACATTGGTGAATTCCGTGAAAACCACATCAGGTTTTCCATATTTCGCAACAATATGGCGGAAGGCCGAATCCGTAACGCCGTCCATAGGGGCCAGCCCAATCACTGGTTGAGGGAGGGTTCGCCAGAGGGTGAGAATGGTCTGTTGAGAATTGGTCATGGGAAGTGTGAATGAAATCGGGTCCTTGAGTTCTGAAACAGGTTTACCGAAACTGTAGAGGTGTTCCTTTAAATCTTACGCCTTTAATTCCGATACAGCCGACCGACAATTCCCAGGAAGCTTCTGGGTGAGTCCAGTATAAATATACTCGTTTTCGGAGTTGGTGTATGCGGAGGATAGTGTATGTCATTACCCAAAGATACGATTTTGGAAACACCATCTGTTATGAATGTTATAAACCGTTCTGCCAATATAAACCGTTCTGCCAAAAAAATGGTCTTGGAAGAGGAGATTGTACGGGAAATCAAAGCTCTTTGGACAGGACCTACCACTGATGTGCGAACTGCCTTATTAAAAGAAATGGTCGGGAGTGTGGTCAAGCTTCGCGATCTGGATACGGATGTCTTAGATGTCAAAATTCTTCATAGGGCCTTAAAAGAACTGCGCTATGCCTTCCGGGTGTTTCGGCAATATCGCGACGTAAAAAAAGTGAGTATTTTTGGTTCGGCTCGGATCCGAGCGGATGATCACAACTATAAGCTGGCGTCCCAATTCGGAAAAATACTCAGCCAAAGCGGGTTTATGGTGATCACAGGTGGCGGACCTGGCATTATGCAGGCAGGGAATGAAGGGGCTGGTCGGGAGCATAGTTTTGGGGTAAATATCATGCTGCCTTTTGAGCAAGCCCCGAATTCTTTGATTGCGGATGATAAAAAACTGGTGAATCTCAAGTATTTCTTCACGCGTAAGCTATTACTGGTTAAAGAAACGCATGCCGTCGCTCTCTTTCCTGGAGGATTTGGGACGTTAGATGAAGCGTTTGAAGTGTTAACTCTTATTCAAACGGGGAAAACTGACCCGATTCCCGTAGTGTGTATTGAGTCTCCCGGCGGCGATTATTGGGAACGGATGATGGAGTTTCTGGAGCAACAGCTCTTGTCTCGCGGGTTGATCAATCGATCCGATTTAGCCCTGTTCAAAGTGGTATATTCGGCAGAGGCTGCGGTTGAGGAAATTCAGAATTTTTTCCGGGTTTATCATTCATTACGGATTGTGGGAGATACGATGGTTATCCGAATTCAGCAACAGCTTTCGCAGAGGGAATTGACCCAGCTGAATCAGGAATTTTTCGACCTCTTGGCTGATGGGCAGTTTCGGCAAGTTGAAGCGTTACCCGAGGAGTGGGATGAACCTCACATTTCTCACTTGCCACGTCTGGTTTTTCATTTCAATTGGAAAGAGTTAGGGCGCCTTCGGCAGTGTATTGATTGGCTGAATGCGCGAGCGGTTTCCACTTAGGCATATTGAAAGCGCATGTAGGGTTTGGTCGGGGTCCATTGACATCCGTATGCAAACTGGTAAGCTCGGCTCGAAAGGGGGCAGGATGATGACAAGATTTGATGAATTAGCCAACCCGTACCCGCCGGACGTGGTGTTGTATCATGCCGAATGCATGGATGGGTTTGGAGCAGCTTGGGCTCTCTGGAAACGGTTTCCGCATGCTCGCTATGTGGCGGTCAAGCATGGGAATCCACCGCCTGATGGATTACAGAACCAGCATGTGGTGATGGTTGATTTTAGTTATAACCGCGAAACCATTATGGCGTTGGCCAACCAAACGGCCAGTCTGCACATATTGGATCATCACATTACCGCACAAGCTGCTCTGGAGGATTTGCCTTTTGCGTACTTTGATATGAACCGAAGTGGGGCTGTGTTGGCATGGGAATGGGCCCATACGCAGCCGGTTCCCTGGCTCTTGCAATATGTGCAGGATAAGGATTTGTGGCAGTGGCAACTTCCAGACAGTCGGGAAATCAGTGCTTCGTTAGCGTCATACCCGTTTGGATTCGAAACGTGGGAAAGCCTCCAATTTGAAAGATTAAAGGTCGAGGGAACGGGAATTTTACGATACGAAAAGACCTTAGTTGAAAAAATGGTGAACGAAGTCATCATGGTGTCGTTAGCAGGGCATACGGTTCCCGCCGTTCATTCAGCCATTTTAACCAGCCAAATAGGGGAGCATCTTTCTGACAAGCATCCATTTTGTCTCATTTGGCATCAAAAAGATGGCCGTCGTTATTTTTCTTTACGGTCAAAAACCGGAGGGATTTCCGTGGCCGACATTGCGGCGCAATATGGCGGAGGCGGGCACACTCATGCCGCCGGATTTTCAATCTTTCTTGATGGAGATTCTCAGAATTCTCTTAACCCCGTTTTGGGTCTTCCTGATTTCTTCCCTGCCTCTGCTCGGTTTTGACCATTTTCAATCTTCTCGCGGATTAATGAATGATTCCACTGCGGGATGACAACCCAACTGAAATTACGCCTGTAGTGACTGTGGTGTTTATTGTGGCGTGTATCTTGGTATTTCTATATGAGATCTCTCTCCCAATGCCAAGCAGGGAAGTATTTTTGTATGTGTATGGGGCGATTCCCGCTGTCGTGTTTGGGCATAATCAATTACCTCCAGAATTGGTGAACATGCCTGCCTATGGGACGCTTATTTCAAGTATGTTTCTTCACGGAGGCTGGCTGCATTTAATTGGGAATATGCTCTATCTGTGGATTTTTGGAAATAATATTGAAGATGTAATGGGGCATGCAAAGTTTATCGTGTTCTATTTGATCTGTGGAGTGTTGGCGGCTTTGAGCCATGCGTTGATTGATCCCGAATCAACAATACCAATGGTTGGTGCTAGCGGGGCAATTTCAGGGATTTTAGGTGCGTACTTATTATTGTATCCTCATGCGCGTGTTTTAGTTTTAGTTCCCTTGGGATTTATAGGCACTTTTAATGTTCCAGCGGCGATGGTATTGGGTTTGTGGTTCTTAATGCAGTTATTCAGCGGCGGGATGAGTCTTGGGAATCAAGGAGGCGGGGTCGCTTTTTTTGCGCACATTGGAGGATTTCTTACTGGTATGGCATTGATTGGATTCTTCAAGCATCCCCATATCCGATTTTTTAATCCACCCCATGTTCCAAAAGCATCTGACTCTTGGTAATAAAGTATATGCATAACCGATTTTGAAAACGTTTCGCGGATTCAACTTTGAAGTATAACCGTTACTCCTAGTTGTCGTTTCGAAGCCTCTCTCCTCCAGTGTTCGAACCCCTAACCCTTTCTTGGTCGGTGAGCAAGCTTCTTCCCAGTCCTGCTCCAGTTCGGTTTCGGTCCCCCGTGCTTAAAATGACGGGCTTTTCTGGCAGCCTTGACGGATGCGGCTGGCGGTGCTCTCCTTTCATTCCCATTCCGCGGACGTAGACGGGTGAGTGAAATCGATACACGTCTCAAGGGCTATCGCCAACCCGCATGGGCGGCGCATTCGCGCCAGTTGTCATCCGTGATCGTATGCGTCCGAGCCTTGTATGGAACGAGGCCGCAGTACACAGCGGTACTCACCGAATCGGCCATCTTATGCCGGACGGGTGGAGTACGGTCGACTTCGACTGTCGGTCTACCAGCGTCCCTAAGGCTCCGCGAGGGCCTTTCCTGATCGCCGGATTTCCTCCCCTGTCGCACACTCGCCGCTTGGCTTTGATCCCGCTCAGGTGCTCCTCAAACAAGACCTGATGGGGAAGGATTCCGTGCGGCCTAGGGGGCATTCTGGTTACGCCAGGCCTTCTGGCAGCGCAAAGACCGGACGCCGCCTGCGTGCGTATCGGCATAACTAGGCGGTGCTCTCCACCTCTGCTCTGCTTCAAACCGAACGACGATGTGCGGCGAACTCTACCCCGTGTGGCGCAGGGCTTCATCTGGTTGTTAGACCTCGCTCAACAAGTCGGGGCTGAACTGCGTGAGCACGGCGTATCCATGCCCACGCGTGCGCCTGTCCCAAGCGATAGCCCCGGTGACGCTGGCGTTCCCGGCTGAGGGGTCGATTGAGGTTCCCCCGATTACTATGACGATGGCTGTTTGATGTTGCCCGCCTTTCTCTCAGTGCCAAAGGGTGGTCCTATGGGTCAGCGGCTTGTATGCTATCAGGTATGCTCCCTCTTCCTTGGTAGATTGGAGTAACCCGCGAGGCTATCGCAGCTTGCTTACTGACCAACAGCAAGAGTTGCACGGACAAGCTGAATGCAGGTTTTATTATTAGCTCGACATTAAAAACTGGGTAATTAGAGCGATTAGTAATCATGATGCGAAATAGGGGATGCATGGTTACTGGACAAAATGCCGTTTTTTGTTGTGCGACAAACTTTCTGCGGGGTCGCAAGTGTAAGCTTTGTGGATCCTTTCAGGTCTTGCAAGCCTGTCAAGGCACTGTGAAATGCCCGTGCTGTGGTAAGAGCAAAAGACTGAGTCGACTGACTCGGGAGATGGACATCCCTCAGGGGTTCTATCAGCTCCAACCGGCCTATCGATTGACCCAAGATTTTGGTGCCGATTGCAAAGTCGTCACGCGGGTCTATCAACGCTTGCGGGAAGAGCTGTATCATCTGGCGGAGTTGGAGGGCGTAAGCTCAAGAGCAAAATCG
>WHTE01000012.1:42500-46467 GCA_009377845.1 Nitrospirales bacterium
GTGTAAAGGCAAAAGGGAGCTTGACTGTAAGAGCGACAGCTCAAACAGGGACGAAAGTCGGGCTTAGTGATCCGGTGGTTCTGCGTGGAAGGGCCATCGCTCAACGGATAAAAGGTACGCCGGGGATAACAGGCTGATTTCCCCCAAGAGTTCACATCGACGGGGAAGTTTGGCACCTCGATGTCGACTCATCGCATCCTGGGGCTGAAGCCGGTCCCAAGGGTCGGGCTGTTCGCCCGTTAAAGCGGTACGAGAGTTGGGTTCAGAACGTCGTGAGACAGTTCGGTCCCTATCTGTTGTGGGCGGAGGTGATTTGAGAGGGCCTGTCTCTAGTACGAGAGGACTGAGATGGACGGACCGCTAGTGTGCCGGTTGTCGCGCCAGTGGCAGTGCCGGGTAGCTATGTCCGGTTTAGATAACCGCTGAAAGCATCTAAGCGGGAAGCTAGCCTCAAGATTAGATCACACGGAGGGTAACCTCCCTAAAGGCCACTTGTAGACTACGAGTTTGATAGGCTGGGTGTGGAAGGGCTGTAAGGCCTGAAGCTAACCAGTACTAATCGGCCGTGCGACTTAACAACATTTGTTCTTGATAGACATGGTCTAAATTCGGTGGGTATGAGTAGTTTTTAAGAAGGATGAATAGTTTTTCTCTTTTTAAATCACTTATATTTTCACACAAATAATTTCTCGGTGACCTTACCGGAGGGGTCCCACCCGTTCCCATTTCGAACACGGAAGTTAAGCCCTCCAGGGCCGATGATACTGCAGCCGTGAGGCTGTGGGAAAGTAGGTCGTTGCCGAGATTTAAATGAAGAAAAGCCCAGAGATAAAAAATCTCTGGGCTTTTCTTTTTTTTGACGAATTTTATATCAACCGGAACATTCTGCATAAGCGGAGTGAGGACGGTGCATTGCATCATACAGTGATTCAAAGGTGGGGATTGTATCGTGAATTTTTCCGCGAATTAGTTCATTCCTGACTGAACTAAGGGGACTTATCAAAGAAATTGTTCCAGCATGGGCTTGAATGAATTGGTGGGCGAAAATGAGCAAATTGATAACTTTTGGATCTAAATAGTACACAGGAGACAAATTTAAAATTATGTGTCGAATACCCTGGCTTTGAAGTTGTTCGAGGGTTTGGACAAATTGATTTGTGTCCTCCTCATCAAATCGGCCAAAACATTCAAGGATTGTCGTCCCATTTCTTTCCCGCTGCTCACAATACATATTTAAATCCTATCTTTTTTGATAATTGAGATTACTATTTAATTTTTTCGGTTTAAAATTACAAAAATAAATAGAAATTTTGCGAAATTATTAAGGCTACTCATGAGGTAGATGTTAGTAAGGTCGTTCCTTTTTTGTGGCCGTATGGGGAAAAAGCTTATGAAAGATTACTGATATAGCTACAACTAGTATACGTGGTTATGAGTGGCCGCACTTAGAGCCTAGCCGAGAGGTTTCAGTCGTTTCTAAGAAAACTGTGGTATAAGCGGTATAAAATGAGGACTTATGTGTGGTGTAGGAGGATTGGTGGGTGAGTTCCCCTCTTCCCTGATTACTCAAGAAGGTCGAAAAGAAATCGTAAATTATTTTGAGAGCGTGGAGGAAATCATTAGTGAAAACAGCACAATCACGCGCAAACTTTAAAAGCGCTCAATCAGTTATTCCAGGCGGGGTCAATAGCCCGGTTAGAGCCTTCCGCTCGGTCGGGGGAGATCCCCTTTTCATCAAACAGGCGAAAGGGGCAATGTTAGAAGATATAGATAGCAATAAGTTCGTGGATTATGTCCTCTCTTGGGGACCCATGATTCTTGGGCATGCCCATGCGGAAGTGTTAAGGGCAGTCCTAAGTGCGATCAAACGAGGGACTAGTTATGGAGCGCCCTGCGTAGGAGAAGTCGAATTAGCCAAGATCATTGTTAAGACGGTTCCTTCCATCGAGCAAGTACGACTCGTGAATTCCGGGACGGAGGCCGTCATGAGTGCCATCCGTTTAGCCAGGGCCTACACCAAGCGCGACTCTATTCTTAAATTCGATGGCTGCTATCACGGCCATGCCGACCATTTGCTCGTTAAAGCTGGATCCGGTGTGGCAACCCTGGGGATACCCGACAGCCCTGGCGTACCTGAATCGTTTGCTCGCCACACATTGACTGCGCCCTATAACGACATCAAAACAACCGAAAAGCTCATTCATAAACATGCCCGGGAATTGGGCGCCATCATCGTGGAGCCCGTTGCAGGTAATATGGGGGTGGTCCCTCCCACCGTTGAATTCCTGCAATGGCTCCGAATGATCACAGATAAATACGGTATTCTGTTGATTTTTGATGAAGTCATCACCGGATTCAGAGTGCATGTGGGTGGCGCGCAAACCCTTTACAAAGTCCTTCCGGATCTCACCTGCTTAGGCAAAATCATCGGTGGCGGTCTACCGATTGGAGCCTATGGTGGACGAAAGGACATTATGCAAATGATTGCCCCGGCTGGGCCGGTCTACCAGGCCGGTACCCTCTCAGGAAATCCTGTGGCGGTGGCTGCTGGATTAGAGACCATCCGACAACTCAAAAAACCTGGGGTCTATAAAGAATTAGAAAAAAAATCAAAAGAGTTGGCCGATGGCCTAGGCGAAGCGGCTAAATATGCAAAAATTCCCTTCTACCAAACTCGGGTGGGGTCCATGTTGGGGGGATTTTTTACCGAAGGTCCTGTCATAGATTACGCTGGGGCAAAAAAGTCAAACACCGCACGATACGCTAAATTTTTCCATGGCATGCTCAATCATGGAATCTATTTGGCTCCCTCTCAATTTGAGGCCATGTTGCTGTCCACCGCCCATACCAACAGGCAGATTCGTCAAACAATCGTTGCCGCTCAAGAGGTCTTTCCGACACTGCGATGACTCCCCCTTCTCAATGCAAATCCATGACCTAGTTTTGGCTCTTGGTTTATTGGTTTAACGGTACCCCTACCAATTCTGTGAAGTCGTGTTGAGCCACGACCTGCGGCGCGGCTCAATACAGGCACTCCGCAGGCGAGACTTCAATCCACCCTTAGTCAGGGGACGGCAAGGATCTTCACGCCGACCCTGTGAACTCAACATAAAAATTTCCCTGCCTTTCGGGAATGGGCATAAGAACTTAGTTTAGTTAACCTCAGGGTTAACCCACCTAACTGCCCTCGCAGTGAATGGCGGGGTAAAATCATAGTTTTATTCGTGCCTGCGGCATCAGAGGCATTTATCATTTGGTTGGCATCTTTCCGTTTTATCTGCAGATATCTATCCCACGAGAGAAAAAAGCCAGTTGTGTTCGTCTATAAGGAAGGGCATGATAGAGGAGACATTAAACCCGTGATCCATTTAAAAAGAGAGATCAGGAGTGGATTAATCTTAATAATCGAAGGTACTTGCCAATAAAGAAAAAAAGTTGCAAGAGAAATTGACTGGTTGCCATAATCAGGGATATCTCTGAACTCTCCCAACCCTGGAGAAAATCGAAAACAAGTTGGGAAGCAATTATAAAACCTTTCATCCTTATTGAATTTCCTACCCCCCTATGCCTAAGGACCAATTCATAGAACTCAATTTTTTACCTGTGATACAGACAATTTTCTTCCGAAGAAATGGAGGCAACCCATGAGTATGGTGACTTCGACCGAACGGCTTCATCCCGATGTCCAAGACTTTGTGTCCCATCCACGAAAAATGCTGATCAATGGCCAGTGGGTCAACGCGCAATCAGGAAGGATGTTTCCCACTTACGATCCTGCAACGGGGGAAGTGATGACGCAGGTGGCGGAAGGCGACAAGGCCGATATTGATTTAGCCGTGCGAGCCGCCAGAAAGGCCTTTGACAAAGGCCCCTGGCGAAAGATGACACCATCCGATCGCGGCAAACTCATCTGGCGGTTGGCAGATCTTCTGGAATCGAACCTGGAAGAATTTGCGCAATTAGAATC
>WHTE01000145.1 GCA_009377845.1 Nitrospirales bacterium
ACGGGAAATTGACATTGTCGCCTCGCTCCCCAAAACCCGTTCCGGCAAAATCATGCGCCGGGTCTTGAAAGCCAAAGAGCTCGGCCAGGACCCTGGAGACATTTCCACGCTCGAGGAATAAATCTCCATTACTCAAACAACTCTTTTAACCTTTGACCCGCTGATTCTTCATCAGCGGGTTGATCAGCACTTCCTTCCACAGATTCTGGCTACAACTCAAAAAGAAAATCGAAACTTGGATAAGTGGTGGGCAATTTTTGACCATTTCTTGGGAAGGAACACAATTTTAGCTAAGAAGGGAAGAGCCCGTTGTGTAGATCAGCATCAAGCCAAGGGCAATCGTAACGGCGCCGATGGAACCCTGCAACCCATTGTGTAGCCAGCTTATTGAGCGGGATGAATATCGCAAGGGTATCGCAATGACAATCGAGAGAGTCGCCATTCCAACAATAGATCCAAGACCGAATATGGCGATGTAGATGATCCCCTGTAGCGGGGTAACGGTTTGTTGGAGTGTCAGTAATATGAGCGCGGCGGACCCCGCCATCCCGTGCATCAATCCTACAAAGAGAGCCCGGTAGGGAAATGATGTTGAATGCGTATGTTCATGGTCCAGAGTTCTATGATCGGACTCTGCCCGATGTGTATGGACATGAACGTGAGGAGATTGATGAGGGTGTTGGTGAACATGAACATGAATACGACTCTTCGCGATTTTACGTAAAACGTCGCACCCAAGTCCTACCAGCATGACCCCCACGGCCAATTCAAGCCAGTTTGCCAGTTTTTCGGGAACCGCCGCTTCCAGAAGAAACACCATTGAGCCAAACAATAGAAGCGTGATGGTGTGACCCAGCCCCCATGTCAATCCCTGCTTGACAGTATTGGCCATAGATTGGCTTTTGGTCACGAGTGTGGCTACCGCCGCCGCATGGTCGGCTTCCATGGCATGTCTCATACCAATGAGGAATCCGAGTCCCAATAAACTGAACATCAGCGAACGCCCTGCTGTTTTGAAAGTTTGATCTGAGAAGTCACCCAGTCATACCAGTTGTGTAATCCCTCGCCTGTGGTAGCCGAAACCTGAATCACCTGAAGACCCGGATTCACCAAGTGAGCAAATTCCAAGCACTTTGAGACAGCAAACGTGAGATGGGGAAGAAGATCAATCTTATTCAGGATCATCATGCTCGCATTCTTAAACATGTGGGGATATTTCAACGGTTTATCTTCCCCTTCCGTGACAGAAAGAATCACGACTTTGGCGTGCTCTCCTAAATCAAATAACGCGGGGCAAACAAGATTGCCGACATTTTCAATCAGAACCAGTGAATTCGAGGGAGGTTGAAGCGTTTCCAGCCCTCGTGCCAGCATGTCGGCTTCTAAATGGCACCCGGCACCTGTATTGATTTGAACGACCGGACATCCGGTTTTTCGTATGCGCTCCGCATCGAATAGGGTTTCCTGATCCCCCTCTATCACAGAAATATTTATGTCATGTTTCAGATCCTGAATCGTTCGTTCAAGAAGGGTAGTTTTGCCTGAACCCGGCGAACTGACGAGGTTCAAGGCAACAATATTCCTGCCGAGGAACCACCCACGATTTCGTTCAGCCAGCCGATCATTTTTCGCTAATATGGGCTGTTCTATGGGAACAGTGGTTCCGTGTTCGTGTCGATGATCATGATCGTGGTGATGGTGATCATCGTGGGGATGAGAGTGGTCAAAACGAGTATGGACTGTTTCACCGGTGTGCCCTGGTTTCAAATTCGTCACCCTCGGATTGGCTGTATCAGAACACCCGCATGTCGTACACATCAGGCTGTCACCATCTGCTTAATAAACAGTTCCTCTCCCGTGAGCCGAGTGATGTCGGCAGAACCACAAGGGCATCGTCCATAAAGCTGCTCAAGTTCAAATTGGCTTCCACAGGTTCGACATTCAGCGGTTCCGGAAATTTCCAGGATCTCTAATTCGGCTCCTTCGACGACAGTTCCTTGACTGACAATGTCAAAACAAAACCGAATCGCTTCAGGCAACACCGCACTGAGTTTTCCAATTTCTATCGTCACTCGCCTAACCTGTTCCCCTTGAGCCTTCTCAGTGACAATAGACACAATGTTTCGAGTGATCCCTAGTTCGTGCATGCTGGCCTGCCCTGAGCAGGAGAATTTGTGCCCGCGGTCACTTGAAAAAGGGTATGTAACGGTTCATGCCACAGCCGTTCGGTCTGATCAGCTTTCAGTTCTTCAGGAGTGAGGGAGTCTCCTGGGTTTTCCTGTTCGGACCCCACCCGTTTCACGATTTCAAAAAATTGTGCAGGGACAAATCCGTTGCACGTCGACAGTGTGATCATGCCGGGTCACTCACCAGCGAAATTCCATATGTTGATGGCATGCCACAGGTTGTTGGGGATTGAGCAATTGAAACTGCTTTCGGCTCACGCACCGTGTTACAAACTCAATGGCATCACGGACCCCCGGCCCCGGATGGGCGCTGACAATGAACAAAAATTTTCTATCCCATAAGGTCTCATGAGAAAGAGTTTGTCCCGCTGCCTGCATGGCGCGATACCCGACACTTAATCTCCAAACCGCGTGACCGTGGTGAAAAGCGAGCAGATTATCATAGGTCAAATGCTGGACTTGCCCATCATCGAGAATTTCAAGTATGTCAGATATCAATTGTGTCATAGCCATTCTGAATCAGCAGATGCGCGGCAATTGATCGCCCACTAGAGTATCGACGATTCGTGTTCCTCCAAAGGTAGTGACAAGCATCACGGTTCCTACGGGAGATTCTTTAACACGTCCGATAATGGCGCTATCTTTTCCTATGGGATGTTCACGCATGGCATCGACGAGTTCGCGGGCCTTCTCAGAAGGTACAACCGCCACGATTTTTCCCTCATTGGCAAGATATAAGGGGTCGAGTCCTAGAATTTCACACGCCCCTCGAACGGATTCTCGAATAGGTAAATGGGGTTCGTCGATCTGTATCGACACGTTCGATGCCGAGGCGAATTCATTCAGGACCGTGGCCAGTCCACCGCGCGTCGCATCCCGCAGACAATGAATATTGGAACAGACATCGAGCATATGGAAAACCAGATCGTGGACTGGCTGAGTGTCGCTTTGGACATTGGCTTCCAGGGCTAATTCATTTCGAGCAAGGAGGATGGCCACCCCGTGGTCGCCGATAAAGCCATTGGTAATGATGGCATCCCCCGGTTGGGCCTTGGTCGCCGCAATGGACACGCCTTCTCGAATCACGCCGATGCCTGCGGTATTAATAAAGAGTTTGTCCGCGGAACCTTTTTCGACGACTTTGGTATCTCCCGTGACAATGGACACGCCTGCTCGATCAGCCGCGTGCTTCATGGATCGGACAATCTGCGTGAGAGTGTCCAACGGAAATCCTTCTTCAATCACCAACCCGCATGACAAAAATAACGGATGTGCGCCGCTGACCGCTAAGTCGTTCACAGTGCCGTTTACAGCCAACTCCCCAATGTTGCCTCCCGGAAAAAATAACGGATCCACGACATAGCTATCCGTCGTAAATGCCAGCCGATCACCATGTTGGAGTAATTCTCCCAACGGAATTGTGGCTTGATCTTCCAATGCTTCAAGGATGGGATTATTAAAGATTGGAACCAGCAGATTCTGGATGAGCTCCCGCATGGCTTTGCCGCCACTCCCATGGGCCAGGGTGATCCGTTGATCGTTGATGGTTGAACCAACGAGGGGTTTTGCCCTACCGAAACCCGGTTGAGAGGATGTCAGCGACCCAGGATTCAACATATTCAACCAATCCTTTGCATTTTCGGCTCTGGGTTTTGCGTGGGCAACCCATCGGACATTGTTGAAGACCATGTGTCTAGGAGATTCAGTCCCGACACATTCCTCCCCTTTGTAAGGGGAGGCTAGGTGGGGTAGAGTCTTGAATCTGTACGCATCTTGATGGCCAAAGGAAAATTTGGCCTACAGTGGCAATGCGATGCTTCTACCTCCCCCTGCCCCCTCCTTACAAAGGAGGGGATTGAGAAACGGAATGCGAGTTCACCCACACGATTTCCTGAAGAGAACCATCTTCTCATGACTTACACCGAGCTTCTTGCGGGATGCAGATCTTCTTCAGGAATCCAGCCGTAATTGTAGTAGGCCGCACAAGCCCCTTCCGTCGAGACCATCAACGCTCCCAATGGATTTTGAGGGGTGCAGGCCGTGCCAAATACCTTACATTGGCTGGGCTTAATCACTCCCTTCAAGACTTCTCCGCATTGGCAGGAAGTAGGATCGGCAATTTTCAGATTTGGAATAGGAAATTTTTGTTCGGCGTCGAATGTGGAAAATTCCTCCCGGACACGGACCCCGGAATGATCGATGGACCCTAATCCCCGCCATTCAAAAAACTCTCGCAGTTCAAACACTTCTTGAATGGCCTGTAACGCTTGCGAATTCCCATAGGGAGGAACAATCCGTGTATATTGATTTTCCACTTCACAGCGTCCCTCCGCCAATTGTTTAAGGACCATCCACACGGACTGCAAAATGTCGAGTGGTTCAAATCCGGCAATAGTAATGGGCTTTCGATAATACTCAGCAATAAATGCGTAAGGCTCCATTCCGATGACCATGCTCACATGGCCTGGGCCTAAAAACCCGTCAAGATGGAGATCAGGAGAGTCCAGGATGGCTTTGATCGTGGGAATGATCGTGATGTGATTGCAGAAAATCGAGAAATTTTTGATCCCCTCTTGTTTAGCCTGAAGAATGGTCAGAGCCGTACTGGGCATGGTGGTTTCAAAACCAAGCCCAAAAAACACGACCTCCTTGTCTCGATTCACTCGCGCGAGCTGTAAGGCGTCCAATGGCGAATACACCATGCGCACATCCGCTCCCTCGGCTTTGGCCTGAAGGAGACTTTTCCTGGATCCGGTCACCCGCATAGCATCACCGAAGGTGGTCATGATCACCTCCTCCCGTTCAGCCAGGTCGACACAATCATCCACGCGGCCACGGGGAAGGACGCAAACCGGACAGCCCGGTCCATGAATAAACTCCACCTCTTTCGGAAGCATGTTATTGAGGCCAGAACGAAAGATCGTGTGGGTATGGCCACCACAGACTTCCATGATCCAAATGGGGCGTTCGCCGCAGATGGGTATCCGCTTTATCAAACCCTGAATTTCCTGGAGAAGGATCCGGGCTTTTTGCGGATCACGAAATTCATCGACAAATTTCATGGGGTGTCCTTTTTCGTTGCCGACGCGCCGCGATGATCAGCAAGAAGGGTGTGCACGAGATCCCAGAGAATGTGATAGATCAGGACATGGCATTCTTGAATCCGGTGAATACTCTCAGTGGGCACAATAAGACAATGATCAAGGGAAGAAGATGTCGCCATGGCTCCCCCGGCTCCCCCCGTGAGGCCAATGGTGGTCACCCCCATCTCTTTGGCTTTTCCAAAGGCCCGCATAATATTTTCTGAATTACCGCTTGTTGACACGCCGATCACCCCGTCCCCGGCCTTTCCCTGAGCAATCAACTGGCGAACAAAGATGTGGTCAAATCCCACATCATTCCCCACAGCGGTCATCATGGCCTGATCCACTGCGAGATTGACTGCCGGAAGGGCGGGACGCCCGGTGGTTACGGGATGTAAAAATTCTACGGCGATATGTGCGGCATCACAGCTCGATCCGCCATTCCCCATTGTAAACAGCCGCCCCTCCCTTTGATACATGTCCGCAATAGCTTCGGCAGCGGCCAGGACCTTTTCGCTCTGCGTGTCAAAAAAGGTTTGGATGACCTGTCTGCTGTCTTGTGATTTCATCCGCACCGATTCAAGCAATCCGGATTTCAGGTGTGCCGAATCCTTGGAAGCCGGCTGTAAGAAGGGATATAAGGATGCTAATGTTTTCTGATTAGACATGCGGCCATCCTTTAAGAGGTGTTCGATTGACGCATCGCCTGGAGTTTCGTTTGAACTTCTCCCATTTCGGTCAGCAGTTCAATCGTCCGTTTGGCTTCTTGTTCATCAATCCGGCTCATGGCAAATCCCACGTGAACCAGGACCCAATCCCCGACACACGAAACAGGGGAATGATCCTCATCGACAATGCAGACGATATTCACCTCTCGTCGAACACCTCCGACTTCCACGATAGCGAGCTTATGTTCCAAATTGCTGATTTCAACAATTTGCCCGGGTATTCCTAAACACATGTGGAGTCACCCTCACGGCGTGACTTCAAGCAACGAGCTGCGGCAATTGCGGCCTGCCCCAACGCGAGGCCGCCATCGTTCATAGGAACCTGTTTGTGAGAAAGTACCTTAAACCCTTCTGTCTCCAATCTAATTTTCACCAGTTCAAACAACACCTGATTCTGAAACACTCCCCCTGATAAGACCACGGTGTGAAGCCGTTCCTGTCCGTCAGGAGATTGCGAGCAATGTTTGACCATGCGGCAAATCACGTTGGCTAGCCCTTTATGAAACCGTGCCGCCATCACGGGAACCGGTGTGTTGAGAACGAGGTCGCCCAGCAACGCTTGCCACATGCCAAGCGGTTCCACATAGGGTAACCCGGAGTGTTTCAATCGCAGTATGGAAAATGGGTAAGCCAGGGCTTCGTCTTCATGAAAAAGGGTCTTGTCGTCAACCAGGGCTTCCATCTCCATCGGAGCTTGCCCCTCATGAAGGACCCGCTCTGGACAAATACCCATCGCGGCGGCGGCGGCATCAAACAATCGTCCGCAGGAACTGGCGAGCGGGCTATTGATTCGATTGCTCAGCATGCGGTCCAACATCCTGCGGGGTTTCTTCTCAAGAAATTCACACAAGGGTAACCCGGAGTAGTTCATCGCAAATTGTGGCCATCCCATCCCGGCCATCACATGCGCATAGGTGTTGCGCCACGGTTCCTTAATCGCCTGAGTTCCTCCGGGCATCGGCACGGGTTTAAAAGTGCCCACCCGTGTAAAGCTCGCATAATCCGCCAGCAAAAACTCTCCACCCCAAATCGTGTGATCTTCCCCATACCCTAATCCATCTAAAATGACCCCGAGGACCGGCTCAGTATTGACAGGTACCCCATTTTCCGCCAGACACGCCGCGAGATGAGCATGGTGATGTTGGATTTCGAAAATTGGAAGTTGGCCTAAGTTGGCTTGTGCCCGTCCGAGCTTGCTCGACAGGTATTCAGGATGAAGATCAACGGCGATGATGTCAGGCCTCTGCTCAAACAAGAGCTGGTAATGGGAGATGGCCCGTTGATAATCCGCATAGACCAGGGAGTTTTCCAAATCTCCAATGTGATGGGAGAGCAAAGCTTGTCCATTTTTAAGTAAACAGAAGGTATTTTTGAGTTCGCCACCCATAGCCAGTATGGCGGGAGCGTGTTCGAAACCCGCAGGAAGCCAAACGGGAGTGGGTGCATACCCTCGACTTCGCCGCAGCACTCGTGGAACCTGGCCCATGACTTTGACGACAGAATCATCAACACGTTGTGCAATCCCACGATTGTGCAACACCATAAACCCGGCAATGTCCTTCAGTTGCACTCTGGCTTGATCATTGTCGATCCACTGAGGTTCGCCGGAATGGTTCCCGCTGGTTAACACAATCGGGTGAGCCATTCGATGAAGGATCAAATGGTGAAGCGGTGAGTTGGGTAACATAAACCCATACGTCGACATGCCGGGAGCCACATCGGGGGCCAGAGAAATATCCCGATGGCGATTGAGGATGACAATGGGTGCAGCCGGGCTTTGTAACAGTTCCGCTTCTACCTTCCCCACGGCACAATACCGGCGTATGACCTCCAGGTCGCGCGCCATCAACGCCAGAGGTTTGCCTTCCCGTTGTTTCAGGGCACGGAGCCGGCTTACCGCCTCCTCCCGGGTGGCATCGCATGCAAGTTGAAACCCTCCCAATCCTTTAATGGCAAGAATATGCCCTTGCCGGAGGAGGCTGCAACCCGCATCTGCATCATCCAGCATCGTGTAGGAATGCACCGCCACAGGTTTCCCGTCCGTCCGTTCAATCCACACCTTCGGACCGCATGTGTAACAAGCGATGGGTTGTGCATGAAACCGCCGGTCTTGGGGATTTTGATATTCCTTCAGACAGGCCTCGCACAGGGCAAAATCTTTCATTGTGGTAGAAGGCCGGTCGTAGGGAATGCCGTTCTGAATGGTCAGACGTGGCCCGCAATGCGTGCAGTTGGTAAAGGGGTAGCGGTAGCGGCGAGCAAAAGGATCAAAGATCTCCGCTACGCACTCCGGGCAGGGGGCCGCATCCGGAACGATGCCGGTCTGCACAAGACTGTGTTCGCTGTCGGTGATGACGAACGTGTTTTCCGGAACGTCACTCAAGGCAATGGGGAATGTGAAGACTTCGGCAATTTTGGCGAGTGGTGGAGGATGTTGAGTCAGATCGGCCATGAATTTTCGGACGTTACCTTCCTCGCCGGCGACGAGAATTTGAACCCCTTTGCCATTATTGGAAACACGACCCCGGATATCATGGCGTTGGGCCAGATTCCAGACAGTCGGACGAAAGCCGACACCCTGGACCAATCCAGAGACCTGGATATTGAACGCTTGTTCGTTGGAGTGCCTAACGGTCCCAGTGTCCATCATGAACGCAAAGTTCCATCAAGGGGAGTGTTGAAAAAGGCCACCAGCGGCGTTCTCGCCCCTTGGCCGCGCTCACGTACTCCTTCGTACGCTCCGCCCGTCCAAGTGGCTGCGGCCTTGCTGGACGAGCCTTTTTGAACACTCCCGAATTTTTTCGAATGGCTCTTGGGTATCCACATACGGATAAAAAATCAAAATATTTCAATTATTCAACTGCTCCATCAATGGTCCAAAGTTGAACACGCAGCGATGCCATCATCAAATAAGGCGCTTCCGGGTTGAGCATGAGTCATTCTTTCCCTTCTTCCTTGAAGGGAGAGCGGTAGGGTGAGGGTGAATGCCCGTGGGTTCGCGCGAAGAATACGAAGGATCGCCACGTTTTTCAGGCTCACGTTCAATGAGGAGGATGGGTTTTCCCACGCTTTTCCTCTTCAACGAAGCGTTCAAAGTGATAATCTAGTTGGCATACACAAAAAATGCAACAGCAAGAACAATTTTGAAGACAAAAGTCCGTCATTCCCGACATGGGTTATCCGGCTTCTCCCCCCTCTCTCATTCCCACCATGTGTTATCGGGAATTTGTCCCCCTCCTTCATGCCCGGCATTGGTTATCGAGCATCTCTCCCCCCTCCGTCATGCCCGACATTAGTAATCGGGCATCCATCTTCAGAAGACGTCAGGCGTGAAGCGTAAGACGGACGGCAGATGCGTGCTCCCCCGTTGACAAAGGGGGACGAATGGGGATTTTTGAATCGAGGAAATGAGGCGAAGAGAACCGTCAAGCGTGAAAAGTAGGAGAGAGGGTTCCCCTCTACCAACCTGCGGAAATGACGACCAGTATACCTTCGGCT
>WHTE01000146.1 GCA_009377845.1 Nitrospirales bacterium
TGAGAGGATATTGTAGCTTTGAACGTTCAGGTCGTTGGTCTTTCACATTTTACAGAAGGAGGTGAGGGATGAGTATTCGCACGACGATGAAGACAATCGGCGTCTTGGGTATTCTGGGGTTGTTCGTAGTAGGTACGTGGGGATCGTTGGCTATGGCCGGAGCAAATCCACATGTGGCTGAGGCGATTGCCCATGCTGAAGGAGCCGCGGATCACGGCGGGCAGGGACATGCTGATGCATTAGTCGAACATGCGCAGGAAGCCTTGACTCATGCTCAAGCTGCCCAAAAAGAGGTGAAGAATCCTCATTTGGATGAAGGTGTGCACGAACTTATGGAAGCTGTGGAACATGGCAAAGCAGGCCATGCTGATGTCGGGACCAAACATGCGAAAAGTGCGGTCATGCATCTGAAAGAGGTTAAGTAATCATTAAGCCTTAATTAGGTAAAGAAAAGCGGGTAGAATCACCTCTGCCCGCTTTTTTTATGGGGTGACGATGTCAAGGATAAATGGAGGATATTTCCAATTTTCTCCCGTCTTTGGAGAAGTCCAACGCAATCTGGAGACTATTCTGAAAGCCATCCACGCCTTTGAGGGACATCTCCTCGTCTTTCCCGAACTGGCGCTCTCGGGATATCAATTTCTTTCAAAAGAAGAAGTGCGGGAGCTGGCAGATGACATTCCTTCTGGTCCAACCATCAAAGTATTGGAAGATGCCGTTCGAGGCCGCGATCTGCATGTAGTGGTCGGATTGGCTGAACGAGATCATGGCCGGTTGTATAATTCGGCAGTCTTGATCGGGCCGATAGGGTATATCGGGACCTATCGCAAAACGCATGTGTTTTTTGAGGAGACCCTCTGGTTTGCTCCTGGAGATACGGGGTTCCTGGTTTGGGATATCGGAAGGGCCAGGGTGGGGGTGTTGGTGTGTTTTGATTGGTTTTTCCCGGAGGCCGCCAGAAGTCTGGCCCTTAAGGGGGCTGATATTTTGTGCCACCCCGGCAATTTAGTGTTGCCATACTGTCCGGATGCGATGGTCACGAGGTGCTTGGAAAACCGGGTGTTTGCGATTACGGCCAATCGAATCGGCCGGGAACAGCGCGGGGAAAAACCTGCATTGCAATTCATTGGAATGAGCGAAATAGTGGCTCCTAATGGACGAATCCTGTGTCGGTCTTCAGAAAAAGACCAAGAACTTCGTCTGTGTGAGATTGATATTGCCGAAGCCCGTGACAAACGGATCAATCCGTATAATGATTTGCTCAAAGACCGACGGCCTCACTGGTATGCGTCGTAAGAGGCGGTTGTCTGGAATCAAGACGAGCGGCGACTGCTGGAATTCACAAGCCAGGCCAGGGGCCTGGCTTGACATAACCGCGAGGATACAATAAATCTCTGAAAGAGGAGTGGAAACTTCAAAATCAGAAGATGGTCAATAAGAGCCTTTTTTCAAGGATGAACCTGTCTAATTGCAGGGATGAGGAGGATATTATGAACAGGTGGGTGGTCATTTCGTTAGTGCTCCTGATGGGATTGTCGGGGTGTATGGTTTCGAAATCGAAATATGAAGCATCAGTCGCGGATATGGAGTCGGCCAAGGCCGAGTTGGAAAAAAGCCGGATGCATCAGGAAGCGCTTGAAGAGCAAATACGCAATTTGAAAGGGTTGAATGAAAAAATTTCCACCGATTTAGAGATGATGACCACCGAGGTGCAGCGGATTAAAGAAGGGCGAAAAAATGAGCACACGTTATTGGAAACCCGCGAACGGGAATTAGACCAGGAAAAAGCCCAACTGACGTCGAAACTGCGTGTGGTCATGGACCAGTATCAAAAAGTGAAAGCGCAAAACAAAGCCCTCAAAGAGACGGTCTTGCGCTATCAGAAGGAATTAAAAGATACGCGTGAATCCACGGCAGAGAGTGCAGTCGGAGCGCTGAAGCCCTCCGATAAACCTGGCGTGTCCAAAAGCGAGCCTACTCCGCCAGGCTCTTCCAGCGTCGCCGCTTCGTCCAAACCACCCGCGCCCAAAATTGTGACTCCCCCAACCCTTCCCAAAATCGGAGGAGATTTGGTGAATATTAATAAGGCGTCAGTGAGTGACTTGGTCCTCACGCTGGGGTTGAGCCGGGAGGTAGCCGAGGACGTAGTATCGAACCGGCCCTATCGCCTTCGTGGCGAATTGGTGGCGAAAAATGTCATTCCTAAAGCCACATTTGACGAGATCAAGGACCGTATCACCGCTTCTCCTTAACTTAATAAAGAGCCAAAAGGAGTCTGCCGAGAGTATAGAACTGAAGAGGGTAGACAATTGGGATTTCAACTGAAAGGGTAGGAGACGGGAAAGACGAGCGATATCTACGAAATCTAGCAATAGAATTCTTAAACAGGGGGAGCTTCATTATAATAGATGGAGTTCCCTTTTTTATTTCTGTGGCCTTGCTCCACTTCTGATGGCTTAGAACCTTCCTTTCGCAGCCTGTTGAAACCGTCATCCAGCCGGGTCCTTGAGCCTTTATTGTGCTCATAAACTGTGGGGTGTGCTTCGCGCAGCGGACAATGATTTGTTCAGAGACAAATGGGCTTGTGAGATTTTCAAGTTTTTTAACAGCTTGTCAGCCAGCGATCTTCGATTATCTGTCCATCCTGCAGTTGAATCAGCCGGTCAGTCTGAAGGGAGAGTTTTTCATTATGGGTCACAATCACAAAAGCTGTCCCGTGGGTGTGATTCAATTTTCGCAAGAGTTCAAATAATTCTTCGCCGGTATGCGTATCGAGATTTCCCGTTGGTTCGTCCGCCAGGACGAGGTCCGGGTTCCGAATCAACGCTCTGGCCACCGCGACACGTTGCTGCTCCCCTCCGGATAATTCCCCTGGCTTATGATGCAGACGGTGAGATAGCCCCACCTCGGACAGCAAGGATTTGGCCGCGTCCATGGCCTGCTGTTTGGGGATTTTTTGTATAAGCGCTGGAAGATAGGTGTTTTCCAATGCCGTGAATTCCGGCAGGAGGTGATGAAATTGAAACACAAACCCGATACATCGGTTACGAAATCCTGCCAACGCCGTTTCGCTCACCCGGAACATATTCTTTCCTTCAAACAGCACCTGCCCGCTGGTCGGGCGATCCAGGGTTCCCATAATGTGCAACAAGGTACTTTTCCCTGCGCCCGAAGCTCCTACAATCGAGACCATTTCCTTTCGCTGCAAGCTCATGGTAATGCCGTTGAGGACATTCACCGTTTGTTTGCCCATCTGAAATGAGCGACAAAGATTTTCGACGGAGACCAACGGCACTTGGGGTGTGGAGTCTGAGGCCATGGGGTTATTCATAACGAAGGGCGCTGACAGGATCTAATTTAGCAGCCTGCCACGATGGGTAGAATGTGGCAGCGAAACTGATCAGAACTGCGCAAGTGGCCACCAATACCACATCCAACGGCAGAATATGCACGGGAATGCGAGAAATGTAATATACGGACGCGTCAAAGGTCCAATAGTTCTGAATAAGCCAGAGAAAGGTATAGCCGAGAGGGACGCCGATTCCCGTTCCGACGATGCCGATCACCAGCCCGTTCAACATGAAAATCCGCATGATGGCCCCTGGGGTGGCACCCATGGCTTTGAGAATGGCGATTTCGCGTTGCTTTTCATTGACGATCATCGTCAGGGTACCCACGATATTGAACGACGCAACCAGGGTAATTAAGACCAGCAAAAGGAACATCATGGTTTTTTCTAATTTCAACGCAGAAAACAAATTTCGATTTAACTGCATCCAATCACGAGCCATAAAGGTGGTGCCGAGTGTGGCTTCCAGGCGATGGGCGATCTCCTGTGCTAAAAATACGTCCTTGACCTTGACTTGAATGCCTGTGACGGTATTGCCGAGATTGAAGAATTTTTGGGCTTCTTCCAAACTGATATATGACAATGAGGAATCATATTCGAACATCCCCGATTCGAACACGCCGACGACAGTATACGGTCGAATTTTCGGTGTCATGGCCAGCGACGTCATGGGGCCGACAGGTGAGATCACATTGATGGTATCGCCGATAAACACGCCAAGCCGAAAGGCCAGTTCTTTCCCCAAAATAATTCCCGGCCGATTGGAGGAGGTCGAAGGGGTTGGGTCGTCCTGACCGGAATGGGGAGGTGTCGACGGATTGAGGGGAAGAGTCAGATCGGCCAAATCCCCAAATTTCATGTTCGCCTGCAAATCGGTCACTTGCGTTTCCTGCGAGGGCTGAATCCCGCGGAGGATGATCCCCTGCACGGCTGTTTTTGAGGTGACCAGCACTTGTTTGAAAATAAACGGCGCAGCGGCCACGACATCGGGGACTGCTTCAATTTGATGAATCAGATCCACGAATCCTTTCATATCATTTGTCCCACGTTCCTGCACGATCACGTGCGCGGTCGTGCCAAGAATTTTCGACTGCAGATCTTCCTTGAAGCCGGTCATGATGCCCAGCGTGCCAATAAGCGCCGCGACACCAAGCGTGATGCCGGTGATGGAGATAAACGTGTTCAGCGAAATCGTCCGTTGCCGGCGCTTGGCCCGGAGATACCGCAGACCAACTAACATCTCATACGGGAGGGTCACGAAGGCCGGTCCGGTCGAAGTTGAGGAAAGAGAATCACATCGCGTATCGAGGCCTGGTTGGTGAGCAGCATAACAAGGCGATCGATGCCGACGCCTTCTCCTGCCGTGGGGGGCATGCCATATTCGAGGGCTCGAATAAAGTCCTCATCCAGATAATGAGCTTCGTCGTTTCCCGCATCTCGCAGGGCCACTTGGGCCTCAAAGCGTTGTCGCTGGTCCAAGGGGTCGTTTAACTCGGAAAATCCATTCGCTAATTCCCTGCCACCGATAAAGAGTTCGAATCGGTCCGTCAAGGCCGGGTTGGATTCTTTTTTTCTGGCCAACGGGGAAATCTCGATGGGGAAATCCGTAATGAAGGTCGGTTGAATCAAGGTCGGCTCGACTGTGGCTTCAAACAGGTTGACGAGAATGTCGACATGGCTGGCTTGCGGAGCAATGTCCACACCTAACCGTTTCGCCGCGTCCACGGCTTGATTGTGGTCGGATAATACCTCACGATCCAAACGGTTGACCTCGACAATCGAGTCGAAATAGGACGATCGGCGCCAGGGGGGATCCAGGGAAATACTTTGGCCTTGGTAGTTCACAGTTGTGCCCCCGCACACCTCAAGACTCAAGGTATGAAATAACTGTTCGGTCAGATCCATCAGATCATGGTAATCCGCATAGGCCTGATAAAATTCCAACATCGTAAATTCCGGATTGTGAATGGTGGAAATCCCTTCATTGCGGAAATTACGGTTGATTTCAAAGACCCGCCGGAACCCACCGACAATGAGGCGCTTGAGGTACAATTCAGGCGCAACACGCAAATACAAATCTACGTCGAGGCTGTTGTGATGAGTCACGAATGGGCGAGCGGTGGCTCCTCCAGGGATGGAATGCATCATCGGCGTTTCCACTTCCAGGTAATCTCGTTCCGTGAGAAACGAACGGATGGTATTAATGATTCGACTGCGTGTGCGGAACACGTTGTGAACGGAAGGATTGGCAATCAAATCCACATACCGTTGTCGATACCGGGTTTCGATGTCAGTGAGCCCGTGCCATTTTTCCGGAAGAGGCCGCAGCCCTTTTGTGAGAAAGGTGAGGGTGTGGACTTCCACCGTGAGTTCGTCGGTTTTTGTGCGAAACAACCGGCCTTCTACCCCAATCCAATCCCCTAAATCGAAGGACTGGGACAGTTCGTAGGACTGATCCCCAAGAAGATCTTTCTTGAGATAGACCTGGAGGCGATGTCCTTCTTCCTGTAAGGCCGCGAAGGCGGCTTTGCCAAACCGGCGCATGGCCACAATTCGTCCGGCCACCGTGCATAAAATCGGGGTGTCTTCAAGTTCCTCTTTGGTCAAAGCGGTATAGAGTTGAAGAATGGTCTCAAGGGTGTGGGTGGTGGAAAAACGTGTGCCAAAGGGACGGAGGCCTCCGTCCTCAAGTACCTGGAGTTTTTCCAACCGTTGCTGTTGTTGTTCATTTAATTCATCCATAACTTACATTGCTCAATGATTCATGAAGGTGAATATCTCGATTGTCCTATGACCGGCGCTTGGGAAACGAATGCGCGGGTGATCGATCATGAAGGCCGGGTGTATGAATACTATGCGCCTTATTTGGCCGACATGTGTGAGGCTTTCGAGGCCTTCATGGTTAAATAGGCTTCAATAAAAGGGTCCAGCGCTCCATCCATGACAGCGGCGACATTGCCTGACTCGTGGTTGGTCCGGTGATCCTTGACCATTTGATAGGGTTGGAACACATACGAGCGAATTTGGCTGCCCCAGGCGATATCTTTCTTTTCCCCGATAATATTTTGAAATTCAGCGTCCTGCTTTTGCTGTTCCAGCTCATACAGTTTGGCTTTTAACACCCGCATGGCCCCGATCCGGTTTTGCAATTGCGACCGTTCATTTTGGCATTGCACCACGATTCCCGTGGGAAGATGGGTCATGCGAATAGCCGTTTCCACCTTATTGACATTTTGCCCGCCCGCGCCCCCCGCGCGGAAGGTATCGACTCTCAGATCCTTATCTTCAATCACAATATCAATGGCATCGTCCAATTCCGGATAGACCCCAACCGCGGCGAACGAGGTATGTCGACGCTTGTTGGCGTCAAAGGGAGAGATCCGAACCAGCCGGTGTACCCCAGCCTCTGATCGCAAGTATCCATAGGCCAATGGACCGGCAATGCCCAACGTCACGTTCTTGATGCCCGCTTCATCGCCGGGTTGCAGATCGATGGTTTCCACTTGGTATCCGCGTTCTTGCGCCCATCGAACATACATTCGCATGAGCATCTGTGCCCAATCCTGGGATTCGGTTCCGCCGGCACCTGGATTAATGCTGAGAATGGCGTTGTTCTGGTCATGTTCATCAGATAACAGTTGTTCCAACCGCCAGGCTTCAAGCGAGGCCTCAATCTCCTTGATGCCCTTGCTCCACTCCGCTTCCAGTTCCGGATCGCCTTGTTGGCCAATAAGATCAAGGATTGCGAAAAGGTCATCCCGTTGCTGTTCGAGTTGGTGAAGGCGGTTGAGCTGCCGTTCGATGTCGGCTTGACGTCGTCCGGCTTTGGCAGCCTGACGAGGGTTGTTCCAAAAATCAGGTTGGGAGGTCTCCCGCTCGAGTTCTTCCAGTTCAGATGTTAGACGAGGGAGGTCAAAGATACCTCCGAAATTCCAGGATGTAGCCGTTGATTTTTTCCATTCGAATGCGGATATCTTCGAGCATGGGTCACATTCCTCCCTTGATTATGTTGGTGAAGACCGGGTGTTGCGTGTGGAAATAGGTGCGGCGAACCGGCACCAAGTTAACAAAACTCCGGCTATTATAACACAACCCCAACTAAAGATATCCCCAAACTCCGTATAAAACGTGGGTGACAAGGAACGGAGGGGAAGGGATCCGGTCAACGCTTGTTCTGAAAAAATAGACGTCTGGGTGAGAATGCGTCCGTCCGGGCTGATGAAGCCGGAAATCCCGGTGTTGGCGGCTCGGGCAAAGGCCAGATGGTTTTCCACGGCACGAAAGACCACCATACCAAAATGTTGATAGGGGGCGGCGGAGTCTCCGAACCAGGCGTCATTGGTGACCGTGACGAGAAAATTGGCCCCCTCCTGAGCCATCCGGCGAACCAGGTCAGGGAAAATCACCTCGAAACAAATGGCCACACCGAATCTCGGACCATTGTTGGTGGAAGGCGTAGGCACTTGCATGGTCATGGGCCCTTGGCCGGATTGAAAATCGCCGATGCCCACCACCAGCTTATCGAGAAAAAAAAGAATCGATCGTAAGGGAATGTATTCCCCAAAAGGGACTAAATGCCGTTTATCATAACGGGCTGTGACCCTTCCTTCAGGCGTCATCATAAAGACACTGTTGTATAAATAAGGACGACCGTCTTGTTGAAACCGAAGCGTGGGGCTTCCAAATAGCAACGGGCTGTGTGTGTCTTTCGCAATTTCAAGGATCTTGCCCTGATAGGCCGATTCTTGTTCGAAGAGAAACGGTGTGGCGGCCTCCGGCCAAATGAGCAGATCGGTATTCTTCCCGGCTTGTTGGCTGAGTGCGGCGTACCGTTGAAGCGTTTCATCTCGATAGGCCTCGTTCCATTTGATGGCTTGATCGATATTGGCTTGGACCAAGCCGATCGATAAGGTGTTTGCCAAAGTGTCGAGATCGGCCTGTTGATGCACCCTCCAGGTGCCATAGACAAGGATCAGACTCAGTGCACAAATAAAGCTTGTTATGGGCGCCCATGGTATTGGAATGGAAGGTAAACGCGTTTTGGCGAATATCCATACAAGGAAAGAGGTGAGGGCGACATTGCCCATGACGACCAAAAATGACACGCCGTAAACTCCCGTCACGTCGGCAAATTGAATAACCGGGAGCCACTGGTATTGAGAATAGCCTAAGAGAGCCCAGGGAAACCCGCTAAACGCATAGGTTCGCACAAATTCCAGGGTGACCCACAAGGCGGGGGCTCCAAGCCACAAAAGGTTGGGATATTTTTGTTGAAACTTGGCATATCCCCAGGCATAAATGCCCATATATAAGCCAAGATAGATAGCCAGGAGGAGCATCAACAATGCACTAACCACAATCGGCACTTGACCAAATTGATGCATTGCCGTGATGACCCATGTCACGGTTCCCGCAAATGCGATGGTTCCCGAGAGCCACCCGTACCACAAGGCCCGTCTTGGAGGGAGGTCATGAAGACTAATCTGAAGAGGGACTAGCACAGCCCAGGCCAGCCATTCGAGATTAAAGGGCGGGAAGCTAACGGGATAAAGGATTCCGGCCAACGCGATGGCAAAAAAAGGCGACAGTTTATTGAGATACGGGGAGGATGAATTTGGAATGGCCTGCCCCACGTTTAACAGGGAGCAATCTCCTTCTTCAGGGGCGCTCCCTGCCGTCTTATCAGGTGTGGGCGAAATTTCAATCCTGAGTTGTACTCAAAAATCAGAATATTTTTTGGCTGGAAAAATGAAAGAAGAAATTATGGAAGTAGATTTCTTGAATACATTGAGTGTGACAAGAAGACTAAACGGGAAATGCTTTTCATCCAGATGAACGGCGTTTGGACGGATTATACCGCTTTTTGCACCAACCCAGACCGCAGGCAACGGGTACAGACTTTAATTCTTTGGGCTGCACCTTTCACAAGAGCGCGAACCGTGCGGAGATTTGGACGAAAGACCCGTTTCGTCCGATTATTGGCGTGACTGACATTATTTCCAACTAAGCGGTTTTTTCCGCACACGTCACATGAAAAAGCCATTGTATTCTCCCTGGAGATTTGAGATTAC
>WHTE01000147.1 GCA_009377845.1 Nitrospirales bacterium
CATCACGACACCATCGCCACCTGACCAAAGCCACGGCCAAACTCCACACCGTGCAAATGCGGTACTTCTCCGTGGCCAGAAATCAAATATCCAGACGGGAAGTCAGTCCCTATCGCCTGTGGTACACCAACGGCGCCCTGTATCTCATCGGGTATTGCCACCTCCGAAAAGACGTGCGCATGTTCGCCGTGGAACGCATCAAATCGGTCACCCTCACCGATCACCCGTTCCAAATCCCCTTGGACTTCGACATCGAAGACTATGTCAAAGATGCCATCGGCATCATGCGCGGCCATCCCATCAAGGTCGAACTCCGGTTCAACACACCCACAGCCGCCTGGGTCAAAGACCGCATCTGGCACGCCACGCAAACCCTGACACCGCTCAAAAGCGGCGAACTCACCATGACTCTCACCGTAGCGGACAATCGCGAACTCGTGGGGTGGATCTTGAGCTTTGGCAGCGGGGTGCGGGTGATGCAACCCGACTCACTCTGGGAAGCCGTCCGTCAGGAAGCCAAGGCCATTGCCGAACAACCGGAAGAGATCAAAGGCCAACTCCTGGATGTTTCATCCAAAAGAAAACGGGGCGCGTGACATCCGAGGTCACGAGAGGAAGGAGCCATACAAGAGAATGAGACCAAAAGCCATGAAAACCAACAGTTTCCAAGCCAAAATTTATTTTTCCACAATGACCTGATTTGTCACGCCCTTGGGATATATTCCCCTATGATGTCATTCCAAACGAAATGAGGAATCTTTCAAACTATGTTCTGACGGGATAATAGAAGAAGTAATGTTTGACATGTTATTCCGAACAAACCCGTTATTGTCATTCCGAACGCAGTGAGGAATCTAGCCTTGGAAGCACCAAAGACCCTCACAAAACACAATCGCAAGAAAGAAAGAGGCTTAGGGATCTCGTCAAGTATACGACTATATTTGTAAAAAACCTTTTGCCTGCGAACTTGACTGTCTTTGTAGCTTCTAACCATTGGTTAGTTCTAAATATTGAATCGGTGTGAACGAATCAGGGTTTAAGGTCATTAAGAAGTAAGTGCCAGAAGGAATAAGATGGACCAGCTTGTGGCCAAGAAAGTTGAGGTCGCCGGTGGCTTCGTTTATCAAAGCTTGGAAGGTCATGTGGCCGATGTGTTGGTTGTTGGCTGTGAAATACTGAAAAGTCTTCGGCCGTTTTGGGATGGACGGTGGGGAAGTTGGGAACAATTCCATGCGTTGACATTGACGCTGCTTACCTATCACGATTTTGGCAAGCTTACCCCGGAGTTCCAAAGCCGGCTGCGATCATCATTAGACTCTGGACAGACCAGGTCCGTGGTGAGTCACGCACTGTGTTCGGCACTGTGGGTAGAACCGCATTTGGGAGATGATTTGACGGACTGGGTATGTACGTTGTCCATCGTCTCTCATCATTCCCCCTTGCACAAGGGCTTGTTTTCGACCCACCTCAATTTACCAAAGGTCAGGAGATCAGAGGTTGAGAGGGCCAATGCTACCTTCAGCATGTTGGCGGACCTGTGCAAGCGGCAAGCTGACTTTGCTCTTGCTGCAGCATTGCGCCAATCGGAACTTGACTACCTACTGGCAAGAGGATCGGAAGCCTCTCCTTACCACGTGCGCGATATTGTCAAATTGTCTGGTGCAGAGCAGGTCAATTTTTTAGAACGGTTTGGCGATCGGCTAAAAGAGGCCAGGCAAATGTATGCGATGGCACATATGGTCTTGAAGCAAGCAGATGAAAGGGCTTCTGGCATCTTCCAGTCGTCTGCACGCGACTTCCCCCTTGGAGCGGTTTCGGGTCCAGTGGCGGAATCTAAGGGGTTGAAGAAGACGGTGACGTTTGAAGCGTATAATCTAAACAAACGAGTTGGCTCCCTCTATCATTTCCAGGTACAGCTTCGAAACACCGCTTCACTTTTTACGGTTGTTAGGGCTCCTTGTGGTCGAGGAAAAACATTTGGCGCTTTGCTTTGTGCTAAGAACCATAACCGACAGCGACTTGTCTTCTGCCTTCCGACACAGATCACCTCGAATGCGATGGCAAAGGAACTTTCTCGTCGATCCCCAGGGCATGTTGGATTTTTTCATGGGCTACGTCGCTATCTACAGCTTGATGAAACTGGACAAGAGATCAGGGAAAATCAGTTGCCACGTCAGACCGGTGTGATCGATGATGATTTCAGGTCGGACCTTTTCTATTCATCCCCTGTGGTTGTAAGCACGGTTGATCACCTTGTTTACTCTTTGATCAGGGCCTACCCGCAGGCCGATGTCGCATTAGGAAACCTCCTTAGTTCGATTGTGGTCTACGATGAGATCCATGCGTATGAGCCCTATACACAACGCCAACTTTTAGGAGCCATGAGGATTTTGTATGAGTATGGCGTGCCACAGATCTTAATGAGTGCCACGTTGCCAAAAATTCTGGCAGATCATTGCAGGCGTGAGTTTTCGGCAAACCTAATCGTGGATACAGAAGGGATGGACTTTTCACCTGTAGAGGTTGAGCGACGTGACATCGACCTCCTTTTACACCTTGATGAAATGGTGGAATTGGCTCTGAAGGGGAAAAAGATGTTGGTGGTAGCCAATACCGTAGCTCGGTCCCAAGAGGTATTTCGCTTGCTGGCTCCCCGTCTTGATGGAAAATGTCCCATCCATCTCTTTAACTCGCTTTTCACGCCGCATGACCGCTCAACCGGGAAAGAGAGCAAGGAATCCGTCCTTCTCAAGCTCTTCCACAAAGATACTCCTTGCCCTGCCGTGCTCGTGGCCACCCAGTCCGTAGAGATGTCACTCGATATCTCAGCCGATGTTCTTTTCACCGACTGGGCGCCGATGGATGCCTTGGCCCAACGATTCGGACGGGTCAATCGAGGCGCTCGCGATTGCGGATGTGGAGCCAGGGCGGTAGTCTGTTCGGCCTGGAAGGGCGATGCTCCCTACTATCTGCCTTACTTCTTCGGTCGAGATGATGAAGAAAACCTTATTGACCAGACCTGGAAACTGCTGCCAGAAGGTCCCCTCACGCACCGCAAGACTGTGGAGATTATCGATGAAATCTATGCAGACATGGATTTAGAGCGAGGGGACAAGGTCACCCAATTGTTTCGAGAATCTACTCTGTACGGGGAACGGGTCAATCTTATGGGGCGTGAGGAGGACTCGCACTTCTTTAATATTCGGCATGATCCGGAAGGCAGGCATTTCGCCACCATTCCGGTCGTCCCGACGTGTTATGCAGATCGTTTTCGTTCCTCGTTGTTTGGGGTCGAGCTCTATACGATCAGGGTGCCATTGTATTGGCTGAACACCTATGCAGGCCGGTTTTCTCAGTTGATCTCACAAGGAGAGGAGGTGAGCGGACTTTATGAAATCGAAGCGAGCTACGACAAAGTCCACGGGCTCCGTATTGACCGTTTCGACGAAGGCCACACCCTCTTCGGTTAACCTGCATCGCTTCGAAGACCCCTTTCTCGATGCCGGATTAGCTTTTCTGGCTCACGAGCTGGAAGTGCTTTTCCCCAAGTCAATTACGGTAAAGATTGATGGCTTTGAATTCGCCATCCCAATTAAACCGAACTGGGAGGAACAGGTCTTCTCGCGACTTGTGGAACAACGTGAACGCAGAATGAAATACACCTCCAGGACTGGGAAGCTTGTAAATCGTCCTTTCCCCGGAGCTGGTGGGCATGCTCGTCATGGACATCCTGTCTTCGGCAAAGGAAATCCAGGGAAGAAGGAGCGGGAACTGTTCGTTTCGCTCTTGAGGCAAGCGATGGGAGTCGACACAGTTCAAGAAGCAAATGTCGAGACTTGCGGCGTCACCGGAGATGCCTTCTCTCCTCATGAAGAGGTCCACCGCGGAAGGCAGGACGTTTATCCGTTCATGGTGACCCAAAAGCAAAATCTAGGAGGAGTCCGTCAATTTGACTTCTTTTATCGGCAGGACGTTATTCTAGCCGCCTTGTGTGGCTGGATGGCTTCTGTCCCGTATGTCACCTTTGGTGGGAGAGCACGGACCACGTTTATGTTTTTCCCCGTCGTCTCAACCTTTTCCCAGAATCTCGAACTGGAGAGGACATTCGCCACCCTTCTGCGATTTGACCATCACAGGGCAGGCAGCCTTGCGGCGCCAGGATCTAGTCCAGCGCCATATGCGGCACTCATTTCGCTATATGAGCGATATCGTCTGGACACATCGAGAGTTCTTCCTTGTGATCGATGGTTCGTGCTGAGAGTGGACAAGGAGGGGCAGGGATATGACATTCGAGCGTTCGAACGGACAATTCCGTCGCTAGAAGAGTTCGATCATTTCTTTGCCTCGTTACCTGGCCGAGGCTATGAGGAGCCTTTTGAATTAGGGGCCTGGCTATCACGGCTTTGGATTCGAGCGCTTGATCCGAAATCGAAGGAGAGCGAGCGATATCAAGATGCTAGAGAGCGCTTTTCAGAATGGGTTGATGGTATTGCTCAGGCATTCCTGGAAAACAAGTTACCGGCTTTCTTGAACGCGTTTGCCAGAATGGAATTTGGTCATGTCCTTTATATCCAAAACTCAACCCGAGATGAGTTTTTCGAAGTGTTCTGGACCCTCGTCTCACGCTTTGCAGGAGGACCGCCTATGGATCAGGAATTTCGAGATGGAGTCGAAGCATTTGGCCGGGCCTTGAGCTATTTCTCTTGGCAGGGACGAAGTAGCGGAGGGCGAAAAGATCTGAGTCACCATTACAAGATTGCTCGGTCCGGGAGCTATCGGTCGCTCGTTGAGGCGCTCACGGATGCAATTTCGGGGATGATGGCAGCATCGGAGGCAAGCGGGACACGATTTCGATTTGCCCCGAAGGCTCGTGGCTTTTGTGATTGGCTCGTCGCGCATACGGGCACCGCAGAATTCAACCAGGATAATTGGTGGACGGTCAAGGCGATCCTTGTCGCGGCGATGAATATGGCTGCTGTGCACCGAGAAAAACCGGAAGATGAGGAATTGGATGAGCCTGCAACTAACGAAGAAGTGATGGCGGATCAGGAAGAATGAGGAGGAGATAGTATGAATGAGACAACAAATTGTTCATTGTTAAGCGCGTTTACTATTGCCGGGGGATCTCTGTCTGCCCTGAATTCTGGTGAAGGGTACGGCAATGTGGTGACCTTGAAGCGGTACACGTCAAATGGTCACGCTTACCCTTATGTGTCCGGGCAAGCTATCCGATTTGCCCTGAGAAACTCGATTCGCGAACAAGTCAAAAATAATGGCGCATGTATTTACGATGAGGATGGCCATAGTTGCGGGCGGCCCGCAACCTGTGTCTTGTGTGATCTCATGGGTTTCATGAGAGCCGAGGGCAAGCCACCTACTGAGAAAGGGCTGGCTAAAGAGATTTCTGATCTCGAAAAGAAGATCAACGATCTGGTGGAGAAGCAGAAAAGTAAAGCTGGCAAGGAGAAAACACCTGGCTCGAAGTCTAATGAGCAAATAGAATTGGAGACCCAAAAGGCATTACTTGAGGCAGCAATTCCTGATGCTAGAAGGCGCGAAGCATTGAGTAAGGCTATTAAAGAGAAGCGGAAACAGGTGAAGGATGCACTGGCGAAGCCGGGCACGTTGTCGGAAGGGAGGATAAATGAACTTAGAAGAGAGATTGACGCTCAGCTTTACGAGCTTGATCAGTTGAACCCACGAGACAAGCGGCAGTCTCCCTTGCAGGTTTCCCCTCTGATGGGCCTTGTCCCGTTGGAAGACTCCCTGGTCACGGATTTTCTGACATCGGAAAAGCCCGGCACGATGGACAAGGCGATTGCCAATATTGAGGCAAGTAAGAACGTTTATTATGGGGCTTGGGCGGTCGATCTCAAGCGGGTTGGCGCGTACGATCTCCTTGATCCTGTGGCCCAAACGATCACATGGAAGCCTATTTATTCGGCAAATGGCCAGGTCGATACCAACATTCGGAACCAGCGTGTCAGGTATTTGCTAAAGGCTTTTCAGCACTTAACGGGTTTTGCAAAGCAGGCACGTATGATGGATTCGTTGGAAGCAGACGCAGTGGTCTTCTGCTTGTCTCCAGTCTACTCTCACCTGCTCATCAAGCTGGCACACGGACTGACTGCTTCCAATGGAGATATCGCAGTCAATGAGGATCTGTGGAAGTCAGTCTTGAAGGATTGCCGGACGCAAGGGGCGAGCTTTAGCGTAGGGCTGCGGGAAGGGCTGATGAAGGATGCATCAAAATTCAGAGAGCAATTCAACAAGGATGAGCTGAAAGGCAGTCCGCACGAGGCCTTTGCAGCGGTAGTGGAACAGTTCCATGTTGCCGGAGTAGGCACATGAGTTTGGTAGAAGCAGTGCGATTCACTCTTGATTGTCCATTTCCGGTTTCTTTCCGCTACCCGGTAGCCTCAACTTATGGCCGGACCCACCAGTTTCCGACTCCCACGGTTCTGAAGGGGTTAATCGAAAATGTGTGCGGTTTTCCCCCCGATGCTATTCCGTTTGCCGACTCGGTGGATATTGCGTTGATCGCCCACTCAACTGATACGTCTGCCTTTGAAGCGTTAGAGAAGGTTCGAATTTTCAGTCAGAATTCCTTTGCCGCTGTCAAGGATCAGCCCCACAAGGTGGATTTTGGGCATTTGGGAGGGGGGACCTATGTTCGACAATTTCTTCCTCCTGGCCAACGCTATACGGTTTATCTTCGCAGCCGACATCCTTGGTATCCTGCGAACACGCTGGCAGAACGCCTTCGACGGCCGTTACGGGCACCTTTCCTTGGGCAGTCTGACACGCTGGTCGCTATCGAACAAATTGAGGTTGTTTCACTGCAACATGCGCAGAGTGACGAAGTCGATTCATGGGTCGCGGTCACCGACGACACTCTGCCGATCAATCTGAAACAGGTACGAGGCCGGGTACCATTACGATTCAACAGGCTTATCGAAGAAGAGAGGAAAAGGTTTTCTCGGATTGATGTATTGCTTGCGGTAGGGCTGGGCGAGCCTATATGCCTTCGTCATGCTGTTGCCTGCTTTCGAGATGGCTCGCAGCACTTGTGCTTTGTCGGGACGAACGAGAAAGGAGTCTCCCATGAACCTCACGTGTCTTAGCTTGAACACTGAGGAGCCGGTACGTGGAACAGCGACCCACCTCCGTGGATTTATCGCAAGTCGGCACCGGCAAGAAGTTGTGTTTCATAGCCACCAAGGCGAAACGGTTAGTGTATATGGATATCCACTCGTGCAGTATAAGATCATTAACGGGCAGGCTGTTGTAATAGGGATTGGAGCGGCAGCCGAAAGAATCAAGAAGCTTCCGGGCCAGTTCAGCGTTCTTGCACTCGGCAGCAACGAGTATAAGATAACTGATACTCATCTTAGAGCTGTTGATGCTAGCTTTGGCTACGCCCACAGTGCAATGTCTTACTCCTTCCTCACTCCCTGGCTCGCCCTCAACGAGGAGAATTATGTCCGGTATCAAACGAGTGGTCCGGCTGTGCGAAGTCGTCTCTTGGAACGTATTCTGATCGGAAATATCCTATCCATGTCGAAAGGTCTTGGCTATGTGGTCACTGAGGAAATCAGAGTCTCGAGTCTGGATGTCTATCCGATGCGGACACCGGTCCGATTGAAAGGGGTGCCTATGACCGGCTTCAAAGGCACATTTGCGGTCAACTTCGACCTACCCGACCTCATCGGCCTGGGCAAATCCGTTTCACGTGGGTTTGGGACAATAACCCGGAGACGATCATGAAAACCGTGCAAGATTTATCGGCTCAAGAACAACAGATCGTGGAGGATTTCCGGCGAAGACTCGATGCAGCCTTTCCAGGAGTTTCGATCCGATACACGCTCTTTGGCTCGCGGGCGCGCGGGGATGCCGATGCGGAGTCGGATGTCGATCTTCTCCTTGACCTGGATGTGGAACATATATCTTTTGCGGATAAACGCATCATCCGGCAGGTGGCGGGGGATATGTCGGTGGCACATGGAATGGTGCTCTCCGTGCTACCGGTCGATCGGGCTACGGCCAGGGAACGTGGCGAGTATTCGATTTTTGCCTATATCAGGGAGGAAGGCATTCCGTTATGAGCAAAAAAGAGATCATAGATCTCCTGGATAAGGCCCGCCGAAGCGTGAATCCGGCGGTTACACTCACCACACGACAGGCTTGTGGCGAAAGGATGCGATGCGATTAGATCGCGGTCAGATTGAAGTGATGGATGACGTGATGGCAGGGGTGGTCCGAGAGAAAACGCCTGCCGAACGGTTGCGACTCGGTTTTGGGTTGTGGGTTTCGGCTCAACAGATGCTGCTGAGCCATCTGGCCACTCAACATCCCGACTGGGATGCGGCGCGGGTGTCGAGGGAAGTCGCCAGGAGACTGTCGCATGGGGCCGTATGAGTTGCTGGAGAAAGTGGTGGCCATTCTGGAACGGCTCCAGATTCCCTATTTGGTGACGGGTTCGGTCGCGTCTATGGCCTATGGCGAACCTCGTTTCACCAACGATATCGATGTGGTGGCCGCTATGACCGAGCACCACGTGGAGCCGTTATTGGCTGCTTTTCCTCCTGAGGAATTTTATCTGAGCGAGGAGGGCATTCGTGAGGCACTGGCCTATCAGAGCCAATTCAATATCATTCATCCCGCGTCCGGGTTGAAAGTGGATGTGATGATTCGAAAAAATGTACCCTTTGATGAGAGTCGGTTCAAACGAGGTCGGCGCATTCACCCCGCCCCAAGCTATAGCGCGGAATTCGCCTCCCCTGAAGATGTGATCATTAAAAAGATGGAATATTATCGGGAGGGCGGGTCCGAAAAGCACCTCCGTGATATTACCGGCATGCTCAAGGTCAGTGCTGAGGACATTGACCGGGGGTATATCGCCGAGTGGGCTGAACGGCTCGATCTGGGGCCGATCTGGGCTGCCATTCAACACCGATTAACCGAAGAATCGTGAGCCAAGGCCATGCAACTGGTCATCAACACCTATGGAGCCTATCTTCGGAAGCAGGGTGACTGTTTCCTGGTCAAAAATGAGGACAAGACCTTTGAAGTCTCTCTTCGCAAAGTAGACAGCATTCTCATCACCACCGGAGCATATCTCTCCACGGACGCCATTAAAGCCGCCATCGATCACAACATCGAAATCCTGTTTATGGATGAATTTGGGGAACCCTATGGTCGCCTCTGGCATCCGAAATTAGGGCGTGTTAACACTAAATGATATATGTTGTATACTGCGGCCATGGAACTTACCAAGTCGCAGTACCAACTCATTCAACCCTTTTTGCCCCGTCAGAGGGGGAATGTGGCATTAAGCAACCAACAAGTCCTG
>WHTE01000148.1 GCA_009377845.1 Nitrospirales bacterium
TTATAACCGATAGCCGTAATATTGCTATCGGTATCCTAGCACAAAAAAAGCGCTTGGCAAGCGCTATGCAAAGATTGCCCCCTCTCCTTAGCTTAACAGCTATGGGTTTCGCCCCGGCAGGCAAGGCCCTTTTGTTCCGGCAAAAGGTCAAAAGATTTAGGGTCAGAAGGTTTAGGGTCAGGCAGAAGATTTAGGGTCAGGCATGACTATTGATTTATTAAAGCCTTTCGTCTCACTTGAAGAGATGGAGGGCTCGACAGTTTTTCCTCCAAGCTAGCCCTCCTCCCGCGCCTTCCGAAAAGATTAGGGAGCAAATTGGCAATCACACATCTTCATGGCCTTGCCTTCGTAGTTCCACGGAATCTCCTCCCCTCACCTGTTTTATTTGGATAACATCGTGTTGAAGTGAGAGTACCTTCTTCTTTTCGGTTTTCTCCGATCTCGATCTGGTGCAAGAATGAAGATAGATCCCCGCCTACTACCTGCGGGGATGACGGAGGTCTTGATGGCTGCCCCCTACCTCCCTGCAAGTACAACGAAATCAGACAAGATGGATTTCCGATTACAAACGTCGGGAATGACCATGGGGGAAGGAAGCTTGATGCAGATTTTCGCCCAATTCTGGCTTACAATAAAAATCTCTGTTACATTGCCAACATACGACGTTCCGCTAAGAGAAGAGGGAGAACTCCAATGAACACAAGAACTTTAGATCAACATATCGAAGTCACACCCGGGATTGCAGGGGGAAAAGCACGCATTGCCGGGCATCGTATTACGGTGCAGAATGTGGTGATCTGGCACGAGAGCTTCGGCAAAAGTGCAGATGAAATCGCGAGCGAATATGGCCTGACGTTAGCAGATGTCTATGCAGCACTGGCCTACTATTTCGACCATCGGGAAGAAATTGACCGGGACATCACTGAACATAAGGCATTTATTGAAGCATTGCGCCAGAGCACTCCTTCTAAACTGAAGGAAAAGCTTCGGTGAGCCGAAAGATACGATTCTATGCTGATGAGCATATTGCCAAAGCCATTATACTTGGATGACGCCAACGTGGCGTTGACATACTCGCTGTCCAGGACACTGCCATGCTGAGTGCTTCGGATGTGGAACATTTCAAACGAGCTCAAAGTGAAAACCGGGTGATCGTCACTCAAGATGATGATTTTCTTCGTTTTCACGCTGTAGGCAAAAACCGCAGCGGAATCGTTTATGCACCTCAAGGAATTTCTATTGGCGAGATGATCCAAGGATTGCTGTTGATCTCCCGGGTTTTGGATGCAGAAGACATGCAAGGCCAGGTTGAGTTTCTGTAGAGAATAATCCTTCCAATTTCAATATTTTCTCAAAGACAAGAAACGAATTCTGGCCCTCCACCGAATTCCATATCATCGACTTCTGAGAACGTTGCATTCCTTCTCATCCTGCTTGACGAGAATACAGAGAATAGCCAGTTTTAAAATCCCCTTTCCCCCTTTTTCATAGGGGAAAATTTTCGGCGGGAATGCGAGGAGAGAAGATGCATTCCCGGATACGAACCTCAGCCATGAAGGCGATGGGAAATTTAACAATCACGCCAAGCCTGGCCGCGTGACCGTTGCGGGGAGACCCGGCGATGATCTGCCACCAGATACCTTGAAAAGCATTTTCAAACAAGCTGGGTGGAAAAAGTAGGAGGTCAGTATGCGATATGCCATTGTGATTGAAAAATCCCCTGCAAATTTTGCGGCGTATGTCCCTGATTTACCTGGGTGTGTGGCAACCGGAGCAACCCTCGATGAAACTGAAACACTCATACGAGAAACCATTGAATTCCATCTCGAAAGGCTACAGGCCGATGGGCAACCCATCCCACCTCCGAGTTGTCAGATCGAATACGTGGATGTTTCGGTCTAACTTGTCTTAACAAGCGGGTAATCTTCACCAGCCACATCCGATAGGTCTTGGCCGCTAAGGGCTGGCTGGGGCAACAACGCGCATCGAAGACTTTGCATTTCTCGATTGGGTATAATACTGGCCATGCGACACCAGATGATATCGGCAATCCGATGCAACGTTCCCATGGTCACGCCTACGGCAGTCCTCGTGCCGTTCCTCACTGCGCTCTGCCTCATCGTAATGCCGGTATCCGCGCAATCGGTGCAGCCCGGGCCGGATCAAGGCGTCTGGCGCACGGCAGCGCCTGCACCGACGAAGCGGACTGAGGTGGCTGCCGCGACGTTGAACGACAAGATTTACGTCGTGGGCGGGTTCGAAGAGCCCGGCCTCGGCAATCTGATCAATCTTGCGATTACTCCATCCCTCGAAGAATACGATCCCTCTGCAGACCGATGGACGTCCAGAGCTCCAATGCCGGTCGGCCTGCATCATGTGGGTATCGGGGTGGCAGGCGGTAAGCTGTATGTCATCGGCGGATACAAGCAGTCGGGACTCAGCGTCTGGCAGCCCGTTGCCACTGTGTACGCATACGATCCAGCCACGGATACCTGGGCCGGGCGCGCACCCATGCCGACTCCTCGCGGCGCGTTGTCGGTGACAGAGCACGACGGGAAGCTGTATGCAATCGGCGGCTACGACCGGAAGGCCAATAGCGCCGCAGTCGAGGTCTACGATCCGGAGCGCAACACCTGGGCTGAGCGGGCGCCGTTGCCGACCCCTCGCGATCATCTTGCGGCCGCAACTGTGTCCGGTAAGGTGTATGCGATTGGCGGACGCCTGAACGGTGACTATGGACGGAATCTCTCGGTCACGGAAGTGTATGATCCCGTCACCGACCGCTGGTCACGGGCCGCGGATCTTCCGACTGCCCGCAGTGGAATCACAGCGTCCGAAGTTGGCGGTCGGGTCTACGTGTTCGGCGGCGAAGGGGGGGAGGGTACATTCCGTGAAAACGAGGCGTATGATCCGGCGCATGACGCCTGGCAGGCCATGGCACCGATGCCGACCGGGCGTCACGGACTCGGGTCGGCGGTGGTGCATGGGCGCATTCACGTCATCAGTGGCGGGCCGACTCCAGGAGGCTCCTTTAGCGATCTGAACGAAGTCTTTACCCCGCCGGAACCTGTCACCTCCAAGCGATGAGGCGCGTCTCAGCCTGACATGTCGGGGCCGTGATGGCGCTTACGGAACGGAAAGATACAAGAACCCTTGCTGCCCTGTTTGAAAGAAGTTAGTTGGGGTCTTTGGTTGGGGTCTGGTCTTGTAATCACACATCTCTACCGCCTTGCTGAGGAAACCCAAGGGCTCCCCCCCAGCCGTTTCTATTAGATAGGATCGTATTGCTTGGGGAGCGCCTTCTTCTTTGCAGTTTTCTCCGTTCTTCTCAGACTGCATTGACCGTTGATATTTTTCTGTGGACCTACTTGTCTAACACCCGCCAGACAGTTTGAGCCCCGCTGCCGTGTCTGGTTGTTCCTTGTGCGAGCGTGAAGATTTCCTGATACGAACACCCGGGCAACGATACCTGGTCCTGCCAGACCGTCCGGGTGAATTGCGGCCACTTACTGATCCCCGAAGCAAGGCTGCAGGGAATTCAGTGGAAATATTTGATTTTAAAATCCCCCTATCCCCCTTTTTCAAAGGGGGCAATTTTCGGCGAGAATGCGGAGGTAGAGAAGATGGATTCCCGATGACAGTTGTTGGGCATGACAGAAGGGGGGAGAGATTCCTGCCACAGGCCGCAGGAATGACGGAGTAGAGAAGATGGATTCCCGATGACAGTTGTTGGGCATGACGGAAGGGGGGAGAGATTCCTGCCACAAACCGCAGGAATGACGGAGTAGAGAAGATGGGTGCCCGCTGATTAATGTCGGGAAGGAAAAGAGAGGATGGATGCCCGATGACGACTGTCGGGCATGCCGGAGGTTTGATGGATGTTTGATGAACAATGTGGAGCACGACCAGGAAGAGGACAGGAAGAAGGACAGTCGTTCTTGTCGGGTTACGGCCGGAAGCCTAACCCGACCTACGCAACTGTCTGCGTGCGGGCATCCCCAGGCAGACAGGGAGCGAGGACTGCGAGAAGATACCTCCCGCACTTCGTATGGGCCTTTCGCTTTAGAAGAATCTTGGTGGAGACGGAGGCGTTGAAGTGGGGCGCTGACGAAAGCTGAGAGGCTTTTCCCTTCGTGTCCATAGAGCGTTTTATCGATATACCTCATCATGGGTTCCGATATCGAGCAGAACAATCTCTTTTCTGGTCATTCTCAATGTAAGAGTGATGCGGTATGCATGAGTCAAGCTGACGGCGTGCAGCCCTTTCAATTCCCCTTTGAGGGCATGCAGTCGTAGATAGGGTTGAAACGGATCGGCTTCAAGGCCTCTCAGAACTTTGGCGAGTTGTTTCTTCTGTTCGGGGTGGGTTCGCGTGAACTTGGCCACGCGCCGATCAAAATAGCTGGTCGTGGCCAGCGCGTACATTAGGCTTCGAGGTGGAGTTCGTCAATGAGCGTTTGCGCTGTGAGAGGACGGACACGTCCTTGCTTGAGATCCTTCAAGGAGCGGCGAATCCGGCTCACGTACGACTTGCGATACCGCTTCGCCAGTTCCCGATACTGTTCTTCTGCCATGATGACATAGGTGGGTTCGTTGTTCTTGAGCACATGCACTGGACCGTTTTTCAAGGCCTTGTCGATAACCGAGAGTCCTCTGCGCTTGATTTCTGTAGCCGGGATCGTCTTTCGCACTGTTTCAGTAGTGGTTCGCATAGGGTTACTGTATCTCAACCCTCCCATCACGGCAAGTTCTACAAACTTATCACCACTTTATTTGGCCGAGTTCTTGTTTAATTAGGAAGATTTTTTCTTTTCGGGTTTCTCCGGTCTCAAACGGGAACGAATCATCCCGGTTTCCATGGAAACCGGCGCGTGAAATTTACGTTGGATGAAAACATTGGTCGCCGCGAAGCGGCCTTATTGAAATCAGCCGGCCATCCCTTCTTCTCATCCAATCTTTTTTCGCTTGGTTTTTCTTGAAACATGCGGTACATTGTCAGCGTACGCATTCCCCCACCAGAGCAGCGCCATGACTACTCCACTTGAACACAAATCCTTCGCCGTTGGCTGCGGATGACGACCTGATACTACGACTATGATGCCCCACACTTCTGGGACACAGAATAACGCCACTCATGCTGCCTGGAACGTCCTTGACCAGAGACGGCGTGGGCATGCGGGATCCGATACCATCGGCCTTGTCGTCCAGGGGGGAGGCATGCGCGGGGTATACTCCATGGGTGCGCTTGCGGCGCTTGAGGAAATGGGGTTTGGCCAATGTTTTGATCATGTCGCCGGATCATCGGCTGGTGCTTTGAATGGAGCCTACTTTATTACCGGCCAGGCGAGTTATGGTGTCGAGACTTATATCCACCATTTGACGAAACGAAGTTTCGTAAATCCCTTCCGCGTGAAGAAAATGGTGGATATTGACTATCTCGTGGATCACATCGGGAAAAAAGTCCGCCCCCTTCACATCCACAAATTGCTCTCCGCCCGCACGCTTCTCCATATTCCGCTTACCGAATGTGCTGATGGACAAACCCGGTACGTGACCACCCGCACGCCGGACATTGATTTGTGGGAAGCCTTTCGTGCGAGCGCCGCCATGCCTATTCTTTATAACAAATCCGTCAAGGTCGGGGATGGTCTTTATGTGGATGGGTCTCTGAGAGCACGCGTGCCGATCCGGCGGGTTGTTGAGTATGGGTGCCGCTATGTCGTGGTGATTTTAACGATGCCGCACATGCACCGGATCAAATCAATACACCCGTGGATTCGATCGCTCAGCTGGCCGGCCACCCGACACTACAGTGCGCCTCTCCGGCATGCGCTGTTCGGCGAAGACCTGGACTATAACACCATGAAGATTGATCTTGCATGTGAGAATCCACAAATCGACGGGTGTGCCGATGGAGTCATTGTCATCAGCCCGCAACAGCGGCCCGAATGGTTTTCCACGATCACGACAGACCCCAAACACCTGCTGCAATGCGCTTTACAGGCCAGAGCCGATACCTGGCATGCCTTTGGTCAATCGCCACCCCCAATTGACAACCCCTTCGCGATGACATTTTAAAAATGTGTTGAGGCCCTGTAAGATTTCAATTATTCAACAGCCCCACGCAGACAAATCTCCATGATGACCCCGTCATAAGCTACGGGTAACACCCATTGGCATCCATCATTCAACTGATCCCGCACCGAAGAAGAATCAGTCTCTCCCAGCCTATGCTGCGCAATTGCTTCTGATCTTCCCACTGGGGCACAATCCTTTTTCACGTTTCATGGAAGGTATTTCTCGTCAGGGAAAGGAGATCAACCGTCATGACCCCATTTGTTGATCGAATGATCCGAGCGGCAAAACTCGACCCTCACGTCTATGAGGAGGTGGAGGCCGACAAAAGCGCCATGGGCCAGGCGATGGGCGTCGTCATGTTATCAAGTCTGGCTGGTGGTATCGGGTTCATGCAGGTCGCCGGTCTGACGGGGATGGTGATAGGCACGGTCGGGTCGCTGCTTGGCTGGTATGTCTGGGCTTTTTTGACCTATATCATTGGCACGAAACTGCTGCCCGAACCTCAGACTCAGGCTGACCATGGAGAACTGCTACGGACGGTCGGCTTTTCGAGCGCCCCAGGGATCATTCGGATTTTCGCCATTATTCCAGGCCTCAACACTATTGTGAATCTCCTAGCGGGTGCGTGGATGCTCGTGGCCATGGTGATTGCCGTGCGCCAAGCCTTGGATTATCACAGTACCTACCGGGCCATCGGCGTGTGCCTTATCGGGTGGCTTGCGCAGGCCGCAATTCTCGGGTTGCTTGTGGCGATGATGGGTGGGATCCCTGAGCCCGGGCTGGATAACTGACATTCTATGAGGAATCAACAGTCTTTAGGTTTTCTTTAAGCAACAGTCCCTTTATGGGCAGGTGAATTATTGACAAACGGCAGAGATCCTAGGGTGGAACTCGTGCACCGCTTCTTCTCCGGGACCGGGAGCAGCTATGATTTCATGGTCAACCTTGCCACCTTCGGCATTGATCGCCTGTGGAAGCGCAGAATCGGGAATCTGATCCCTGCCCACGCCAAACGGGTCCTGGATCTGGCCTGTGGCACCGGGCTCTCCACGCTGGCCATCGCCAGGCGCTATCCCCACTGCCAGGTGGTGGGGGTGGAACTGCGCGATGAATATCTGGACATTGCCCGCAGAAAAGCGCAAGCGCTCGGCATCCGCAATGTGGAGTTTGTCCTGAGCCGGGCCGAAGACTATCGTTCCGGCGAGCCCTTCGATTGCGTGAGTTCCTCCTATCTGGCCAAATATGCCGATCTGGGACATCTCATTCCCACTATTAAGGACATGCTCAACCCGGACGGCATGTTGATCATGCATGATTTCACCTATCCGCCGAAGGCCTACCTGGTCTGGATCTGGCGCTGCTATTTCAAGGGCCTGCAGTGGGTGGGAAGCCCCTTCTTTCCCGCCTGGCGGGAGATCTTCTACGGCCTGCCGCGCCTTATCGAGCAGACCCGCTGGGTACCGGAATTACGGGCCGAACTGCAGGAACACGGCTTCAAGGATATCCGCATGAAATACCTGACCCTGTACGGCTCCGCCATCATCACGGCCCACAAATAAGTGGTTTATTGCCTGCCGTCATACCCGACGTTTTTTATCGGGAATCTTGTTTGTTTTTGGTTGGGAGAGATCCCCGCCAACTATCTGCGAGGATGACAAAACGGAAAGAGGGAATCTCGCTGAACCGTCGCCTCTCTACCTGGGCACAGATCCTTCGCCGTTGACTCAGGATGACAACCTGGTGAGGGCCACACCAAGTCATCATGTTTTCCTTCAATGTCTGAATGGAGGAATCTCAATTTTTTTTACACCTAGTGAAACCATCGCCAGCTCACCAGCCCCGCCCCCAACAGGATCACCCCCAGGCTGATACCCTTCAGGATCGCCTCGAACTGCTGCATGTGGGCTTTTTCTAGCACCGTCCTGGTTTCTTCCGAGACACGCTTCAGGGCCTTGTAGGGCCGCGAAGCCTTGATCTCCACCAAACTTAGCAGTCCCATGCCGGCGGCCACTATGAGCACTGGTAACGATATTCGATTTGTCTGCAGGACATACCCCGCCAGCACCGGCAGGCTGCCCCAGGACAAGGCAAACCAGGCATCGGTATGAAAGCGGCCCTTGAACCATTCCAGGTTATAAGCCAGAACAAAGAATCCTTCCAGGAGGGCGATGCCCCCCAACAGCGGCGTATACACAATTATGTAATAAATGCCGAGGGCGTACGCGAGCACCAAGGAAACGCTGGCCAACGTCCAGAGCTGAGCGGTGGAAAATATCTTGCCCCAGGGCTTGACACTCTTGCTGCCCAGGGCATCCAGGGCATGACCGCCGATTCCCAGACCTAGAAAATAAATAATGAGGATGGCCCCCACCCGGTCCCAGTGAATCTGCTTCGCCAGCATGGAGCCTATCACGGTGTAGGCGAGCACCATTCCGGTATAGGGAAGAAATAATAATCCGACGAAGATCCGAAACTTCAGCGGACCGAAGGCCGGGACGAACCACTCCCTGCTGCGGTTGTGTTCTGGTTCTGAATCCACATTTTTACCTCGCAGTCGAATGCGTTGCCTTCAGGCTGGTGAACAAAACAGTGTTGCAAAAGATCTTATGCCCCCGTGTCTGCAAAAGCATAGGAGGGCAGCGTCTCGAATGTCAGCGGCTTGTCAAGTTATCTGTGTCACTGATTTTCTGGTTATGCAACGGGGACACAATCTCTCAACTATATAGCAACCTGACTCAGTGTCTGCTTCCACTCCGGAATGGTTGCAGTTCATTTTCTGGCAATCCGTTGCATCCCGAGATAGAGCACGTTGAGGATCGCTTCATCGGTGGGAAATGCCACACGACGCTTGAGCACGTTGGGTCACGGTGATTCAAGGATTCAATGGGATTCGTGTAGAGAGTACTTTCCGGATTGCCGCGGATCTCCAAAGAAGACGGTCCATCGCCCCCAGTCCCGTCGCCAACTCGCGCTCTCGCCATTGCACAGAATGTTTCTGTCTCTGTGACGCCCTTCCGCTTCCCCGCTGGTCCGCTACCTATCGGATTTGACGAGTTTCACCCTCACCCTAGCCCTCTCCCTGCTGTATAGACTATGGACATAGGTAACAGGTGTACCGGAGACATGGGTAACACTTTTGGCCCCTGTGGCATGCTACGGCTTTTCCCTTTACGAAGGAGGTTGACAT
>WHTE01000149.1:0-5835 GCA_009377845.1 Nitrospirales bacterium
AAGGCGGAGGCCTGTTTGGACTTCTCAGTCAATCGGTCATCGAGGTGACCGCCGCGGTGGATCGTTCCCCTCACGCGGAGGACAAATCCGCAAGTACTGATCGAACCCTCCATTCCCTCATTGCCAAACGATTAGCTCCGGAAACTTCCGCTTTTGAACACGCCAAGCCCAAAACAGATCGAAGTTTTTCTGAAGCCCTTCAAGTAGCCGCGGTGCTCGATCCGGTGACCCAGCATCTTCATGAAATGCGGGAAGAGATCAAGCGGTTACGGGAAGAACAGCACGATCCTGAGCGGGTTTTGGGACCTTTGAGACAGGAATTAGAAGGATTGCGGATTGTGGTGGGCGAGGTTCTGGGAAGTCAGATGTCCAAACGTGTTGAAGGCTTGCCGGGAGATGTGATGGAGGTCTACCAGTCTCTGGTAAGCCATGGCGTGAATCCTCCGACCGCGCATCATCTGTTGCGAGCGGTAGTTGAAACGCTCGGGACGGCCGGGTTGGGTAATCGCGAGGCGCTAAAAAGCCTGTTATGGGAACGGATGGAAGAGGCCTTGGCCGTTTCGGGTCCGGCGGTGTCCCGGCATTATGGACAAAAAATCATGATGCTGGTCGGGCCGACGGGCGTAGGAAAAACCACGACGATTGCCAAGCTTGCAGGGCAGGCACGTCAACAGGATGAACATCGGAGAACGGTGCTCATTACATTGGATACGTATCGCGTGGCGGCAGTTGAGCAGCTGAGGGTTTTTGCGAAAATCTTAAAAATTCCCTTGGAAGTTGCGGTCTCTCACAAGGATTTCGTGGATTGCATGAAACGGCATCAGGAAGCGGATTTGATTTTGATCGATACGGCGGGGCGGAGTCCCAAGGATCAAGCCGGGCATGACGAATTGATCGCGATCACCAGAGGTCAATTCCAACTGGAGACCCATCTTGTGTTAGCCGCTCCGATGGCGGAGGCGGTTCAAATGGAAACGATTCATCGGTATCAATCCATTCCCATTCACAAACTCATGATTACGAAACTGGATGAGATGTCGACGGGAGGAAGTCTCTATAACGTGTTGTCGCAGACCGGGCTGCCGGTTTCCTATCTTTCTGCCGGACAACGGGTTCCGGAAGATCTGGAAATTGCCACACGCAACCGCCTCGTGGAATTGGTCTGGGCAAAATTACACAGCCAGGTCATTCAGGATAACGTTCCTTTGGTGGAGGTGGTTCACTAATGGGTGTCTCGTCATCTTCACCGGTTATGGTGCCGGGTGGTGTTGCCAGGCGACGGCTAGATCAAGCCAGTGGATTGCGCGCAGCCATGAATCCTCAACCCTCAGACAAGGTGCGGATTCAAGTCATTGCGGTTAGTTCCGGAAAAGGCGGGGTGGGCAAAAGCAATGTGGTCGCCAATCTGGCGGTGGCGTCAGCTCGTCAGGGACGAAAAGTGCTCGTCATGGATGCGGACTTAGCCTTAGGGAATGTCGATATTTTATTGGGGCTCACACCTCACTATACGATTGAAGACGTGCTTTCCGGACAGCGACGCTTGGAGGAGGTGCTCATTGCCGGACCCGAGGGTATCCAAATATTACCTGCCACTTCCGGAGGCCAGGCCTTCACTCAGCTTACGCATGAACAACAGCTTCTGCTTCAATCCGCGTTTCTTCAATTGGCTTCCCCCCCTGACCTCCTGCTCATCGATTGTGCGGCAGGAATTTCGGCCAATGTGCTGTACTTTAGTTTAGTGGCGCACGAAACCTTGGTGGTGGTGTCTCCCGATCCCACTTCTCTGACAGATGCCTATGCCCTGGTCAAAATTCTTTCCACCCGCTACCACCTGCGGACTTTCCGCATGCTGGTGAATAAAGTAAAGCATAACCAGGAAGGCAAAGAAGTTTTTCGAAAATTCAGTTTAGTGACGGATCGGTTTTTGACGATCTCGCTGGATTATCTGGGATGTATTCCCGCCGATGACTACGTGACGATGGCGGTGGCTCAACAGCGTGCGGTTTGCGATGTCTACCCGCGTGCTCCGGCGAGTCGGGCGTTTACCTCATTGGTGAAAGCGGTCAATGATTGGAGAGAAGATCTTTCGTGGCAAGGGGGATTCCAACTCTTCGGCCCTGCTGCCTTGGGAGCCACTCGAACTGTGACGGAAGGATAACGCATGAAACGTGGTGCCGTAACAACTGCTCCAGAGAGATCTGCTCCGGAAAGAACTAAGGATTCGCTTCCGAGCAGGCTTTCGTTAACGACTCAGGAACGCGAAACGCTGATACACGAGTTTTTGCCGGTCATTAAATACATGGCCATGCGATTGGCCATCCGGATATCGAGCGGGCTTAATGTGGAAGATCTGATGAGTGCCGGCATGGTCGGGCTGTTAGATGCCCTCACGAAGTTCGATCCTTCACGGGAAATTAAGTTTCGCACCTACGCGGAGTTTCGTATTCGTGGTGCCATGTTAGACGAAATTCGAGCGATGGACTGGGTTCCGCGATCTCTAAGGGAACGCATCGGGAAAATTCAACATGCCGCCAATGAATGGACGAAACGCAAGGGGCGACCGCCGACGGAAGAGGAGTTGGCGGAATCCTTAGGGATGGATGCCCAGGAAGTGGATGAAACTCTCCTTCAGGCCAAAGGGGCCGTGGTGTTGAGTCTCGATGATTTGGGAAGTAATGATGAAGACTCGCATCCCATTTTGGATGCGCTCGCGGATCGAGATCAACTGAGCCCGTTGGAGGCCCTCGTGTCCGAAGATGCCCGTCATGCCTTGGTGGAAGCGATTGAACGATTGCCGGAACGCCAACGCTTGGTCTTAACTCTTTATTATTTTGAAGAGTTGACCATGAAAGAGATTGGGGTGATTCTGCATGTCACGGAATCCCGCATTTGTCAATTACATGCCCAAGCGATGATCCGGCTCAAGGCGCTTTTACATACCCGATTAGGGCGGTAGGGAGACGTGAGGCGGAAGGCGGAAAAGTAAGGCGAAAGGATTGAAGAGGAATCGCTACTCAGGTGTTAAGCCGTCGATTTCGCTGTTCGGACATTGGACGAATACGTGATCATTTGGTGAGGTCCTCACCAGGTTGTCATCCTGAGCCGACGACGAAGGATCTGTGCCCAGCTGGAGCGACCAGTGCTCAGCGAGATCCTTCGGTTCCCTCAAGATGACAGGTATCGGAAATCCATCTTAAGAAGACGTAAGGCGTCAGGCGTGAGGAGAGATGAATCGTAAGGCATGAAGCGTCAGACCGACTGCGGATACTCGTTCCCTCTTTGACCAAAGGGGATGAAGGAAAATTTTTGATAGAGGGAATGAAGAGAAATAAGCCGCCAGCCGTGAAGTAGGAAGATCTGTTCTTTCTACTGTCTCCTTATTCCTCACGATTCACCCCTGACCCTTCACGAGGCCTGGAAAGGCTGTTCTTGAGTGTAAGCCTGCTCAAGCCGAAACAAGTAGAACCCCCTGATTTTTCCAGAAGATATCTCTATGAGTGCGATTAAACATATAACGACTGAAGTTGTCGTACCTGTGGAATCTCCAACCACTGATTTTGCCTACACGATTTTACTCGTGGATGATGAAAAAATATCCCGGATGGTAGCCAAGCGGCGATTTGGAAAACTCAATTATCGCATCTTGGAGGCAAGCAATGGTAAGGAAGCTCTTGCCATCCTTGAACGGGAAACGGTGGATCTGATTCTGTCGGACTGGATAATGCCGGGCCTTGATGGCCCAGGTCTATGTGAAGCGATTAAAGGAGATGAGCGATATCGAACGATCCATTTTATTCTGATGACCGGTTTCGATCAACCGGAAAAAATTGGGGAAGGGCTGAGGCGTGGAGCTGATGATTTCTTAGCAAAAAGCGCCTCCGATCAAGAGATTATCTCCAGGGTGAGTGCGGGGCTTCGCGCCAGACAGTTGATGCTGGATTTGGCGGAGTCCAATCGCTTGTTATTAAAAAAACAGGCGGAATTAGATTCCGAACTCCGTTTGGCCTCCGACTTTGTGCGGGGCTTGCTCCCCCGGCCTGGAGAATTTGTTTCGGGGGTGCGGTTGGGCTGGAAATTTTTGCCATCCTCCCATTTGGGGGGAGATCTTTTTCAAGTGGCAAAATGGGGAGATGATCATATCGGCCTCATGGTGTTGGATATGTCGGGTCATGGTATCGGGGCCGCGTTGCGGGCTGTGTCATTAGCGATATTTTTTAATGGAGAGCACATCCAAAAAGCGTTTCCCACTTACGATCCAGGGGAGATTGTGACGCTTCTTAATCAAAAAAATCCCATGACCGACGAAGGAGACTATTTCACGATCTGGGTTGGTGTGTGGCAATGCTCCACCCACCTTCTTCGGTATGCCAGTGCAGGACATCCCGGGTCAATTTTGGTGAAATCCGATATGGCCTCAGTGGTGTTGGGAGGTCATTCCTGGCCTATCGGATTTTCCACTCAAGCGGTGTATCGAACCGAATCTGTCACTGTGCATGCAGGGGATCGGGTGTATCTGTTTAGTGATGGTATTTATGAGGTCATGAATACTCACGGAGAAATTTGGGGGAGGAAGAGGCTCCAGGAGGCCCTTGAAGGTGTCGCCGATCGGCAGATGATGTGGGGATTGGCGAGTATCATAGAGAAGAGCCGGGCCTGGAACAATCAAAGTGTTTTTGAAGATGACGTGGCGTTACTCGGCTTGGAGTTCCAAGAGTGAGGCGGGAGGCGTGAAACGGGAAGATCGGTTCTTTCTCCTGATTCCTTACTCCTCGCGCTTCACGCCTTACGCTTCACGATTCGGGTGTGTGCCTTCAGTCGCGGAGATGCATAAATGAACGACACTCCTGCCCGTATCTTGTTAGTGGACGACGATGATTTAAACCTGGAAATTCTCGTCGAATATCTCAAGGATGAACCGTATGAACTCGTTCAGGCGCATGATGGGGAGCAGGCATTAGAGTTGTTGCGAGAGAAGCAGCAGGGTTTTCAGGCTCTCGTGTTGGATCGGATGATGCCGGGAGTCAATGGCCTTGAAGTCCTGGCCCAATTGAAAGCCGACGAACAGTTGCAATGGCTTCCTGTCGTCATGCAAACCTCCGCCGGATCTCCCCATGAAATATGCGAAGGGATTGAAGCCGGCGTCTTTTTCTATCTCACAAAGCCCTTCCATCAACAGGTCTTATTACGGATTGTTGGTGCTGCAGTTGAGGAGGGATTGAAATGGGAGCGTATATCCCGAAAACTGGTTCATCAGTCCAGGATTGTCGAGTTACTGCAGCAGGGGCGGTTCCGGATCCGAACCATGGAAGAGGCATATGATCTGGCGATTTTATTGGGCCGGGCTTGTCCGGATTCGGAAAAAGCGGTATTTGGGTTGAATGAATTGCTGGCCAATGGGGTGGAACATGGAAATTTGGGAATTGGGTTCGATGAAAAAACGCAACTCCAGGAGACCGAAAGATGGGATGAGGAAATTCAACTCCGTCTTGCGCTTCCAGAGAATGTCCAAAAGGTTGTCGAAGTGCTGTTTGAACGGCTATCTGATTGTATCCAAGTCACGATTACCGACCAAGGCCACGGCTTTGACTGGCGGGAGTATGAACACATCAACGCAAATCGAATGCTGGAAAGTCATGGGCGGGGTATCGCTATGGCCAAAGCCTTGAGTTTCTCTCAGATAGAGTATCGAGGGGCAGGCAATCAAGTGGTGTGTGTCATCAAGACCAAATCGACAACCAGTCAAGAAGGGGTCTCGGAGACACGCCCCCCATGCCTGCCATAAATTCTTACCCTGAAAATCTCCCACCTGGCCATGCAATCAATGATTATCGCGGC
>WHTE01000149.1:6469-9147 GCA_009377845.1 Nitrospirales bacterium
CGACGCACGAGTCGTAAGACAGAACAACTGCCAAACACGGTACCTGTCCAACGAGATAAATGAATGAGGTGAAGAGTGAATGTTGATTGGATCATGTGGTTGAGTCTACTGGTGGTAGGGGGTGGTATTGGATATGCCCTGGCCTTCAGAAAATGGCAGGCGCACGTCCGCCTGTTGGAACAGCAACTTCAGGACCGCGTTCATGCTCAGAGGGGATCTTTGGAGAATTGGAAGGCTTTTTGTAGTTGTCTTGCGCCGGTGTTTCCGATCTTTGTGGGACAAATCAAGGCGGTCATTCAAGAGACCGAACAAGCTGCGGCGGGGCTGATTCAGCGGTTTCAGGCTATTTCCCGTAATGCCAGAGAACAGGTGGAGGAAACCGAATCGTTATTAAAAATGGGAGAGGGGCATGGCGGGAAGGACGAGTATACCGTCGATCGGATCCTTCGGGAAACACAAGGGACAATAGAAATGTTCGTCCAGCAAGTCACACAGACGGCCACCGTGACGGTCACAACCGTGAGCGTGATGGAGCAGGCAGTTGAAACTACCTCCAGAATTTCAGAAGTGGTGGAGGAAGTCGAATTCATAGCGGATCAAACCCGATTGTTGGCACTCAATGCGGCGATTGAAGCCGCTCGGGCAGGAGAGCATGGACGAGGGTTTGCCGTGGTGGCGGATGAAGTGACGAAACTAGCCAATCGGTCTGCGCAGGCGGCAGAGCAAATTCGTACTCTTGCGACGGCGGTCAAGGGAACAACCGAGTCGGCGATGTCGGAACTTCAGGTGTTGGCCGGATTAGATTTATCGGAAACGTTAGGGGCACAGGGAAAAATCATGGAGATGATCAAGATCATGGTTTCCAAAAATGAATCCTTAAAAGAGAGTATCGGCCAAAATTCCGGTCGGGCCAAAGATCTTGGAAGCGATATCGGACAAATTGTGATGTCGATGCAATTTCAAGACATCACCAGACAAAGGTTGGAACATGTCTATCAGCCATTGGAGCGAATCCATGCGCCCCTTCAAGCGGTGGTGGACGATACTGATGGGACGGACATGTTGCCGCAAGTGATCGAAGAACTTCGGAATCTCGAGCACACCTATACCATGGAATCAGAACGCCTCACCATGGAATCGGCCAGAGCTGGCGAGGGAGTCGTCATGGTTGGAACGGGTTCGGACGATGGGGACAACATCACGTTGTTTTGAGAACGTCAGGCGTCAGTGGTGAGGCAAAAGGCGTAAGGCGTGAAACGAAAGAAGCAGGGAAAGAAACGATTGCTATCCCTCCACCCCACGTCTTACGCCTTACCCCTTACGGGAATTCAGGCGGAGTTCAAAAAAGGTTGCGATCGCACAGTGGCAACGTGGAAATACACAGTCCAAAATGAGGTAATGTTATGGGCAAGACAGTTTTAGTCGTGGACGATTCGGTCTCAATGCGTCAAATGGTGAACTTTACGCTTACCAGTGCCGGCTACGAGGTGGTAGAGGCCGGGGACGGAAAAGAGGCGGTGGAGAAACTGAATGGAGGGGCCAAACCCAATTTGGTTATTACGGATCTGAATATGCCGAACATGGATGGAATCTCGCTGATTAAGGCGGTGAGGGGAATGGCCGCTCATAAGTTTACCCCAATCCTGATGTTAACCACTGAGTCATCCGATGACAAAAAGAAAGAAGGGCAAAGTGCTGGAGCGACGGGTTGGGTGGTGAAGCCGTTTAACCCCGAACAAATGCTGGCCACGATTAAGAAGGTGATGCCGGGATAAGAAGGCGTGATATAAGAAGGCGTGAGGCGTCAGGCGTGAGGCGGAAAACGTAAGGCGGGAAGCGTAAAAGCATGGGGGGAAATCGAAGAAGAGATCTTGCCGGATAAAGGATAATGATAATTGGAAAAACCCCACAAGACGCTAGACGTATGGAATCTAGCTATGCAATTAGTCGTTGACGTATACCATGCTATCGGAAGTTTTCCTAACAAAGAGCTCTACGGTCTAACAAGACAAATCCGAAGAGCTGCAGTCAGTATCCTCAGGAATGTGGCTGAAGGAGCGGCTAGGAAATCAAAAAAGGAATTTTTACAGTTTCTGCGTATTTCGCAGGGGTCGTTAAGCGAATTGGATACACAGATAGAGATGACGAAACGTTTAGGGTTTTTGTCAGAGGAAGATTGGTCGGTGCTCGATTAAATTATGGAGCGAATTGATAAAATGTTCAGCGGATTAATCCGGCATCAAACCACTCCTCACGCTTTACGCCTGAGCCCTCACGAAAAGCAACATACTCAGCCCACTTGCAAAGGAGTTGAATAATGGCGATTGATCTCTCGCTGTTTCAAGAGTCTTTTTTCACCGAATCGGCGGAACATGTGGAAACAATGGAGTCCGGACTGTTGGCGTTAGAACAACGTCCGCAAGATCTGGATTTACTGAATCGCATCTTTCGCGCGGCTCATTCCATTAAAGGCAATGCGGGGATGTTTCATTTTACCGCCATTGCCGGGTTGACCCACAAAATGGAAAACATTCTGGACTTGCTCCGGAATGAGAAAATGCCGGTGACGCCTCATGTCATTGATGCGCTGTTGCGGGCGTTGGATGGGTTGAAAAGTTTATTGGACACGGCGCAAGGAGGAGAAGGGACGGATGAGGCCGCCATACGAGAGTTAGAAG
>WHTE01000013.1 GCA_009377845.1 Nitrospirales bacterium
TGGATTTTGATGCTTAACCGTGCTTTGGCCATGAGACAATCCAGTGCCGCCAGACAGTTCAAGTTTTCCTGGATAGACGGAACATGCTCTGAAACGAGGCTGGACAAATCTTGTAGGATATGACGCACCTCTTGGGCCACCTGCAAGTCAGAAAATTTGATGGAATTATTCAATTCGATCAGATGGCGGGGCTCCACAAACACCGTGGCCCCACTACTGGAAATGTCATGAACAATCCCATCGATATTATGCTGTCGCTCGGCTTTAATGGGAATCACATATCGATTTTCCCGTTCAGCAAAATACTGTCCCTGAAGAAGATCCTCATATTGGTGAGAGGCCAGCATATGTTCCAATCGTCGCCGCATGGTTTGACGAAGATCCTGACTTTTTTGTGTCAATTGGTGGAGTTCGGGGCTCGCGGATTCTCGAAGATTGCCGTTTAAATCGATGCAAGAATCAATCGCGTGTTTCACCAATTTCATATCGTGAAGGTTTTGGGATCGAGCGCCGATCGTCTGGGAGGTCGAGCTATGAAACTGCAAAAAGTGCTTGGTGGTTTGACTCAGTCCTAAGACGATGGAAATATCCCGCAAGTCCGGCCCATCAAGGAGCCCTTCTTTTCCCGCACGCGCCAGCCTACTCCGGATATCGGGGAACATCAACGGTTGTAGAGGATGAGCTCCTTCGAGGATTTGAACCATTTCCGTGGTTTCTTGTTGTTGAACACGTGCGGCCTGAAGGTCGGACGCGAAGGCGAGCGTGCGACAACAATCAGCCCCCATGGTGGAAGCGGCTTCCTTTGCCAGAAAATCTATCAATACGGGCCATTCCAGTACCTGTTCAGTTTGTGGGACGATCAAAGAAATAGTCATATAGGGGCAGTGTAAAAAGACGTTCATGCCGATGCAAGCCCTCGACGAAACGGAGGGCTTCCTAAGAAGAGGATTATGCGAAACGTGCTGGAGGTAAAACGGAGAGAAAAGGAAATTGTCACGAATGGACGACAGGAGGCGGGGAATGCCTGAGATACCGGCCCTTCCCTATTTTTTCATTGAGTCTACTGATAGTTTGAGATCTTCAATGGCCTTTTGAATGTTTTCCTTAATGTCCTGCCAGGCGGTTTCACTATTGTCCCGAAGCTTTTCAATACGAGGAATGAGGCTGTCTTGCTGTTTTTTGAAATTTTCTAATTGGGCCTGAAGTTTGGCTCGAGTTTTTTCTTGTAGTTCAAGACTTTGGTCCCGGAGTTTCTGTATTTGCGCATCTAAATCATTAATTTGCTTATTCAAACTATCGGTTGATAAGTCGTCTCCTCTGACTGCGGTTGCCTCCGAAGCTTTATTGCTTGACGCACCTTCTGCCGCAACCAGGGCAACCCCTGTTCCGAGGAACAGGCTGGCCACCACCACTCCCATTCCCACCCTTAGTGGGGCACCTCTGGTTTTTTTCAAAGAGACTCGGTCCATATTGAATCCTTTCTGTTGAAAATCCTGATACATCAATTTCTCTTTACCCGGCAAGGTCTAAAGCAAAGCATCTTCCCCGTAAGACAAAGCTTTTGTCAAAAAATGGGGGAAGATCATGCACTGGCTTGCCCCAATTGATGAGTTGCCTTAGAATGCCCTTCCGTAAAAAGAATTCGCATGACTCAAGCAGACGCTCGCGCCTATCTCAACTATCTCCTCACCCTGCATCTTCGCCAGGAAGAAGCCTTTGGGCCATTGGCTTTAGCCTTTGTAAAGGAGTATGACCTTACTCAATTAGCCCTCACCCCTGAGGAGCAGTTTAATTTATTGATGGCGACGGCGACGGTCTTTTCCGCCGAACCCAAACGTTACACCATGAAATTGGAATTACTGCAAAAAGCCCGCCAGCTATTACTCCAAACACGCTATGATGACCCTGAATTAGGCCGTGACCTGGAACATTTAATAAAAAAAACTCAGAGTGACCTCCAACGTTACAACGAGGCGATGAAGGTTTCCCGGCCTCAATCTCTTGATCGGCAAAGCCTAATCGTTGAAACCGACGTCCCGGAATATTTTCTCGAAATTGCTCAAAAACGTGCATCAGCCTATTACCAGGAAAAATACCGGTTAACCAAAGAGGCAAAAACTGCCCAGCATTTTGGCGGGACGGCGAAAAAGTTTGAACCAGAAAATATTGCTATCCATAAAGAATTTCCCGGTGCCTGCGCCCCATTCATCAATGCCCGGACCAATGCCTTTCATATCGTATTACCCTTTGACTTGAAAATCAGTCGAAGTCCAGAAGATCCGTTGGAAGCCGGGATCCGGATTTTTTATGGGAAAATGGGCTATTCATTTCCCTTGCGCTATGAGATGGGAAAATTGTGCAGCTACCATGATGGCCAGGTGCTGGATGTTGACCTCCATGATCCGAATCTCATCTTTGTTTCTGTATCGGGTATAAAGGACCCAGAATTTACCCTCCAATCCTCCCAGACCGATCCCTCCCTCCCGCCGGAATTGGTCTATCCCATGGCAGTGTTAGAAGATACCGGGAGCTTGGGGCCGTTCATTCAAGTCAGTTGTAAGATCAAGGTGTGGTTCGATGCCTCCATGGTTTCGCTGCTCATTCAGGGGGCGCCGGATTTGGCTGACTATGGATTACAGGGAGGAGCGGGTCTCATGACCAGGACTTACGCCTCCGATAAGGTTGCATCATATGTACACAGCTTTTCGCAACCTTGGCAAGAGGGCTTGAGTTTCAATTTCATTAATCTGCACCTTCAGTTAAGCCCAGGTATTGACAGCGCGGTTGTGCCGTTTGGGACACCGATCTTTTCAGTGTATCCCGTGTTAAATCGACAATGCTATCGGTTTGTCGACCGTCGTACCATGGACTAAACTCCGCAGACCTTTTCCACCCTGGGTGGATAAATGATTCTCATACGGTCTTTCTTGACTCTTCACATTCGAACTATTCCCAATCCGCTCTCATCCGAAAGTAGCTGGCGTTGGAGACGGATCGACAGTATTCCAATCGGGTGGCTAGGCCTTACCATCGTTTTCTTTATGATGGCCGGATGCGCAGGCGGCTACCACCGAACAGGACCGGTGACATCAGAGCACCCGCAACGAGGGGTAGCCTCCTGGTATGGGCCCAGTTTTCATGGTAATCCAACCGCCAATGGGGAACTGTATGATATGTGGGCGCTAACGGCAGCCCATCGCACGCTGCCTTTTGGAACAAGAGTCCTCGTTCAGAGTGTGGATACCGGAAAAACCGTGACTGTGAGAATTAATGATCGTGGCCCATTTATTCGAGGTCGGGTGATTGATCTGTCCTATGGCGCCGCTCGGAAACTGACCATGATTGGGAAAGGAACTGAGGATGTCATCTTGACAATCTTAGATTCTCCAAGCTCTGAGTATTCCGGTAACTTGTCGAATGGAAGGAATGAAAAGTATTGGGTGCAGGCGGGCTCCTTTTCCACCTTGACTCCAGCGGTCTCCTTGCGGGAGCAACTGGCCAACCAATACCCCCAAGTCCGATTGAAGACCGTGGACCTTCCATCCGGGCGATGGCATCGGGTTCAGGTTGGGACCTTTCATTCTCAGGAAAAGGCCCAAACCGTCGCGACAGAATTAGAAAATCAGTTTAATCTCGATCCGCTGCTCATCAAAGATAACTAATTGAAAGAAAAAGGGTAATATTTAAAAATTTCCTATGTAATTGCGTTAAACCAACACCCTATGGTAATTTAGCCCTTCAAATGATTACTGAGGGCTCAAAACATCTCATTCAGGATGAGAATTTTGGCCTTATTATGAATCCCTCTCAAACTTTTCTGATTTCAATTGCCCACACATTCAGCCTTCAAGCCTTGGTAGCTTTCTACGCTACGACCTCCCTCGTCTGCCCTGCCGGAGTTCGTTAATCCATCCATGGATTTTATCGCCGTCCTTATTTGTTTAGGATTCTCAGCTTTTTTCTCTGGGGCCGAGATTGCGTTTTTTTCCATTACCGAAACTCGTTTGAAAAGCTTGGCCGCTGAAGGTCATACAGGGGCCAAACTTGCTCTTAAATTACGGTCCAATCCCCAGCGTCTTCTTTCCACAATTCTGATCGGCAACAATTTGGTCAATATTATGGCGGCCTCCATGGCCACCCTGATTGCCATTCGTCTTTGGGGATCTGAGGCCGTGGCCGTGGCCACCGGGTTATTAACGTTTATGGTCTTGTTATTCGGGGAAATTATCCCCAAAACAATCTGCGCGAAACATGCCGAAACGGCCGTGCAATTACTGGCATACCCCATCTATCTCTTAGAACAATTATTCTTCCCCTTTCTCTACTTCTTGGAACCGTTTATTCTAAAACTTACCGGCGGTCGTGGGTTAACCGTTCCATTCATCACGGAAGAAGAACTCAAAATCATGCTCGACGCTGGAGGGAAAGCGGGGGTCCTGGAAACGGATGAAGTAAGAATGATCAAAAATGTTTTTGACTTTAATGATGTGACTGCTGAAGATGCGATGACTCCGCGGATTTATATGTTCGCCCTCGATGGTAATCAGACACTAGGAGAGGCACGTGAAGAGTTGTTTAAAGCAAAATATTCCCGGATCCCCATCTATGAGGGGAATCCCGACAATATCACCGCCATTCTCTATCGCAGCCATGCCCTTATGGAACTGGCTCAAAGTCATACCGAACGCACCCTCAAATCGTTAGCCAAACCACCACTATTTATCCCATCGACCAAAACCGCAGATGACCTTCTCAGACAATTTCAACAAGAAAAGAGACATATTGCCATTGTAGTCAATGAATTTGGTGGAGTTATGGGTTTGATTACCGTCGAAGATCTGCTTGAAGAAGTGGTAGGAGAAATTCTCGATGAGGGCGATCTCAGCGAGGAATGGATTCGCCGGATGGGGAAAAATCAAATTTTAGTGGATGGACGGACAGAAGTTCGCCGCATCAATGAATTCCTTAAGGTCGAGCTGGACGAAGAACAAAATACGATTAGCGGGCTCATTCTCGATGAGCTTGGCCACATCCCTGCTATTGGGGAGAAAGTTCACACAGACAACTGCATCTTAATCGTCCAGGATGCGGATGAACGCTCAATCAAAGGCGTGCAGATCATTAAGGAAGAACCTATTCCGGAAACGCCTCCCACCGAACCCTCCACCGTTGCCTCTGAATCATAGCGAGAGCCAATCGGTTACGTCATTTTTCAGATTTGCGAAAAAGGGTTCCAGTCTCCTCCGTTTGTCATTCCCAGCGAGGCGAGAAATCCTCTTCTTGATGGGAAATGGATTCTAGGCCCTATTGAAACAAGTGCTTCTTGACTCAGGCGAAATGAAATCGTGTGTTATGTATTTACTTTGAGGATTTTAGATCCCCTCTTTGACTCAGTAAGGAAAATTCCTCTTCGTGTAAAATTGTCACTCCCAATTGAGTAGCCCTGTCTAATTTAGAGCCAGGATCTTTTCCTGCGACCACGTAATCTGTCTGTTTACTGACGTTGGACGTGACGCGTCCTCCTAAATCTTCAATTTTTTGTTTCGCCTCCTGCCGGGAATAGCCTTTCAGGGTTCCGGTCAGCACAAAGATCTTCCCCGCGAGCAGTTGGGCATTAGGCCCAGATGCCCTCGTTTCATGTTCAACCTGAACCCCCGATTCCTTCATTCGTTGTAAAACCATCAGGTTGCGTGATTCTTGGAAGAAGCTCGTCACGCTGACGGCAATCTCCGGCCCGATATCATGGATTTGCAATAGTTCTTCTTCAGTGGCCTTCTTCAGACTGTCGAGCGATCCAAACTGCTTGGCCAACACGCGGGCGATGTGAGCCCCCACATGACGTATGCCCAAGCCAATCAGAAAACGAGGAAAGGGGACATGCTTACCCTTTTCAATTTCCGCTAAAAGTTGCGTCGCAGATTTGTCAGCAAAGCCTTCCAATTGAAGAAGCTGGTCTTTGTGTAGGGTATACAGATCAGACAAATTTTTAATGAGGCCCTTGTCCACCAATTGTGCAACAGTTTTTTTTCCAAGCCCTTCGATATTTAAGGCGCTCTTTGAAGCAAAATGTTCAAGTGATCCTTTCAATTGAGCCTGGCAAACCGTCTGGCCGGTGCAGTAGACAATCGGCCCTTCTTGAATGGTTGTGGAGTGGCAGACGGGGCACTGCTCCGGCGCAACAAACGCCGCCGCTCGTTGTTCTCCTGGTACGACAACTCGTTCGACAATATCGGGAATGACATCTCCTGCCCGCTCGACCTTCACGGTATCCCCTATCCTGATGTCTTTTCTTGCAACTTCATCCATATTATGCAGCGTGGCCCGGCTGACTGTGACTCCCCCGATATCCACCGGGTCCAATAAGGCAATGGGCGTGAGGGCCCCGGTTCTTCCGACTGATACGGCAATTTGCCGAACCTTGGTCATTTCTTTTCTGGCAGGAAACTTAAACGCGATGGCCCATCGGGGGCTTCGGGATTTTTCGCCCAAAGCCTGTTGCCAGTCATACCGGTCCACCTTGATCACAATGCCGTCGATTTCAAACGGAAGGGTTTCCCGCTGTTCAAGCATGTCCTGATGGAAGCGGAGTAGTTCCTCAATAGTCCGGCAACGCCGGCGGTACTGAGGGATCGGAATTCCCCACTTCTCCAGGTTTTCCACGGCGTCCCAATGGGTAGCAGGTTTTTCCGGTGCATGACTCATGAATTCGTAACAGGTAATGGCTAACGGACGGGTGGCGGTGATTTTTGAATCCAATTGACGCAAAGACCCTGCCGCGGCATTCCGGGGATTCGCAAAAACTTCTTCGCCGTTTTCGGTCAGTCGTCGATTTAATTGATGAAAATCCTCCAGCTTCATATAGACCTCGCCCCGTACGACCAGATGCGCGGGAAGTGAAGGGCCACCCTGAAGTTGTAGAGGAAGTGTCCTGATCGTTCGAAGATTGACGGTGATATCTTCACCCGTGATGCCGTCCCCGCGAGTGGCTCCACGGACGAAAGCCCCATGCTCATACGTTAATTCCACCGACAGCCCATCGTATTTTGGTTCAGCCGTATACTCTACCTCATTCATTTCCAATTCACGGCGCACGCGTTGGTCAAAAGCCTGGACTCGATCCATGTCCATTTCCGAATCCAAACTTAATAAGGGGAATTCGTGCGGGACTTTTTGAAACTGTGCGAGCGGGGCTCCCCCTACCCGTTGACTCGGAGAATCAGGGGTGATCAGGGCGGGATATTGGGCTTCAAGGTGTTGAAGTTCCCGGAAGAGCCGGTCGTATTCGGCATCAGAGATTTCCGGCCGATTGTGAACATAGTACAACTCATCATGTCGACGGATGGCTTTTTTAAGCTCTTCAAGCTTGTCTTGAATATTCTTTGATGGCACAGCGAGAACTGGAAGGGTATCGGAAGCACCCTCTTCTGGTGTGTCGACAGGCTTATTCTCGAATAAATCGGGCTGCATAACTTCTGATGTCGTGACCGTTTAATACATGAAACCGTCGCAGACGGGCAATGGTTTGCCCCGAAAACCGGTGTAAGGGAATGGGGACAAGCTTCCGGTCAAAGCGATGGGCAATTTTCCGCCAAACCGATGTAAGAGGAACCGGAGACACAACGGCCACATAGGGTTCCCGGGAATGCGCACAGGCTCCTGCAAGCAATCGTTCTTCGAGTGATGTGGCAAAATTCAACGCGGGATTTTCCCAAATATCGGGGATCAGACGGGGTGGAAACAGGAAAAGCGCTCCTCCATAGCGAGCCTCCCCGATTCCCGGTCCGATCATATTCGCCGCAAAGGGAGTGGCGTAAAAGCTGAGGGTGGATTCTTCTTGATGTTCGGCATACCAAGTGGTTCGCCAGGAAAAGGTATGAGGGTCAGCCGGCACTTCAAAGAAAAACACCAATGCCTCGATGGTCCCTTTCGCAGGAGGAACCACTTTCACGTGAATATCCCGCACCGATTGTTGCGGGGCAATGGCCCACTGACGCAAGGTTTCCCGCAGATCAATCCCGTCTTCCAGCGATGCGTTGAATCGTTCGACTCGTGTCAAATCCGCTCCTAAGATATTTCGACTTTGATTCCGGACATGGGCAGCAAACGATTCGATGCGATGATCTTCCGGAGGCCATGAGCATTGACGGTACGGATTCCATTGGTGTGCCCAGGATTGTTTCTTCGGAGTTGGAGGTATGGGCCGTAGGGTGATACTACGCCAGACCAATGGGTCCCCTTGTAAGCGATTGACAGCTCGAAGAATTTCCCCGCCTGGATCCTGGAGTTCGCCAATCCCCATCAACACGCTAGGCCTGAAATCCAGCACGGACGGTTGAGTTTGGTAACGATAGGTTTTGGAAGTTTCCAAGAGCTTGAGAGCAAACTCATCGCCGGCCATTTGTTGGGCAACCAGGATCAATGTATACAAATCCGGTTTGAGTCGATGTTCCAGGAGAGTGAGGTTCCGCACGTATTGAAAATAGCGTTGCAATAATTGGGGGGTGACCCAATTGGACTCTTGGGCGATAGTGGCAGAACGCGACGCTAGCCACTGAGACCGTGCCTCTAGAACCAGTTCCTTAATTCCATCAATGGACAGATGGGTGTCGGAGCGGGCCTCTTCCCGTCGTTGCTCATAGAGTTGCGTGACATAGGGTAATTCCCCCAACACGAAATAGAGCGATGCGGGCTCCACCTTCCACCAGGCAGGGAGGCATTCCCGCTGCTTGGGTGAAACATATGGCATCCGCTCTCGATAGGCCTGGCGCAGCCAGGGCCAGTCGGTTATAGGGCAAAGAAAGAGAATGGAATGAAAATCTAGTTCAAGTTCGTGGAGTCGGAACGCCATCCAGCAGATGCGTTCCCAGCGAGAAGACTGTGGTTGTGGTGGCGGCAAAAATGGCACCATGGCGGCGGAGAAGGTCGCCAAGGGCATAGACTTCAAGGTATAGGGATCAGGGCCAACCCAGGAGATGGGAACATAGCGTTGGACTTCACGGTCCACATAGGCTCGTGGGATTCCCTCGGACACGGCCGCTCGTATCCCCATGATCACCGGTTGGCAGGGATCGATCGGCACGTAGGAACAGCTTGAGGTATCATCATCGTCTTCTCGTTCTGGAAGGACAACGAGGCTGACGACCGGTAATTGGTCGACCCCTTGCTCCACTAATGTCTGGACGGATGGCGGGAGCGGAAGTCCCACACAATCAACGTGACGCGATAGGATAATTTCGCGCACGGTGTGAGCCATATCTCCGCTTCCATGCACGATGGGCAACACATGTATGTTGGAGGATAAGGCAAAGATGGTGTCTGGAGTTAACGCCACGAGAGTCATGGTGCGTCGTGGGTGGAAACGGGTGGACCTCCCCCCATTCAAGATTTGCAGGACGTGCGGTCGATCATAATTGCCTGTTGTGTGCCCGGCGGAAGCCTAGTGGTCAGGATGCAAGGGATGGTCATCTTCAAAAAAGAAATCACCCAATCCTCGAGGGAGGTTTTGTCCACTTAGCGCTTGTGAACGACGCTTGGCTAATACATCCAGATCCAAGGCTTCTTCTCCCAAAATTTTTATCAAAGCTTCACGCCAAGCGGCATCACGGGCCACGGGATGGTTGGGATCCTGGGCCATCCGTTTCATGGCGTATTGCACCATGTGAATTCCATCACGGATGGAGAAAGGGAGATCCAGTTGATGGGCTTTTTGGAGAAAGGTGACCGTGAAATGGATCATCTCCGCAGGCGCAAAAGGAAGGTGGTACTGCAAAATGGCTAGTTCATGTTCCCTGGCGGGGAATTCCACTTTCAGCGTCGGTTGCAGGCGGGACAATATATAATCCGGGACTTCATAGGTCGACGCATCTTCATTCATAGTGACACAACACCGAAAATCCTCATGCGCGCGAATCTGGACACCCGCCACAACCGATTCGACCGAGCGCCGGTGATCGAGCAACGAGGCCAGTGAGGCCCAACTTTTTTCATTCATCCGGTTGCCTTCATCAAGGAGGCATACATTGCCGGTCAGCATGGCCGTGACTAAGGGCGAAGCTTGATACGTGATCGTGCCGCCCTCAGCGATCACCGGCGAGACTAAAAGATCTTCTGGACGCGTATCCGCGGTGCATTGGTAAATAAAAAGATCCTGCTTTCGTTCTTGTGAGGCTGCCATGGCCAGCGTGGTCTTCCCCACCCCTGGTTGTCCGACAATTCGTGGTGACAGGGGAACATCTTTTTCGTCAACCACAAACCAGCAGGCGAGGAGTTGACGCAAAATTTCTCGATCTCCCATCCAGGCTTGTTGAAGCCCAAGAGGCCGGGCCAGGCGGAGAACAACCTGACCGATTTGCATCACCGAAGATCCCCGTGGATGTGAAAAATGAGGCGGCATAGGAAGGATTGAAAAGTACGATGCAGGGAAACTATCACAGCCATTTTTCTATGGTCAATGAACCAAGGTGTTCCATAACTTCTGCTGGTGTGCAAGATCGGTTGTTTGACATTACCCCTGTTCCGAATTAATGTGTATCAAAAGGGTCACTGCGTGGCGTAGACATCAGCCCTTTATTTACTGACCAGTATCCCGGAAGAAGGGATATCTATGAACCTCAGGGGAGGAGGAATGCGTAACATGACGCAACCAATGTTTGGGGGATATCAGGTAGGTCCCCAACCAGCCGGCTGGAGTGGCTACCTGAAAGTTGTCGTGGGCATGCTTGTCTGTGGCGGACTCTTGACCGGGTGCGTGAGCACGGAAAAGTTTGAAGCCGAAAAAGCGCGTGCGTTAAACTTCCAACGCCTTTTGGCGCAAGAAGAAAAACGAACCGGTGAACTGAATGTTAAGTATCAGGATACTCAACGGCAGTTTGGATCACTCCAATCGCAAAATCGGGATTTGAATGCCGAATTGGAAGCATTGCGAGACCAACTGAATCGTTCCCACGATGAACTCTCACGTGTGCGCGAGGGAGGTATGGAGAAATCGGGCGATCTGAAGCTCTCCGAACCATCTATCTCTGAATTTGGATTGAATGATCTCGACTTTAAAGATTCAGATTTGGCGAAACTTGATTCGGATTTGAACCTGGGGAACGAAGTCCCTGTGGATTCGCCTATGTTCGAAACACGGGGAAGTGAGGAGGCTGGATCACATACGGTAGCCAAGGGGGAGACCCTTTACCGTATTTCCAAAGAATACGGGGTGTCGGTCCAAGACCTCAAAGCATGGAATCGGCTGGCGGATAACACTATTCACGTTGGGCAAAAACTTATCGTCAACGGTCCCTAATTTTAGCTCGGTTCTTTTCCTCAGAAAAGGCTGGGATCCCAGGGAATGCTTTCCCTTGGATTCCGGCCTTTTCTCATTCTCCCCCTTCGGTAGGATCCGGCCACAGACCACTTTCGTTGACACCTCATAGACCGTATGCTACCGTCGAATCCATGAAAAATGCTTATTATTCAGTGAGTTTCGACGAATTTTGCCAGTTAGCCTCACAAGGAAATCTCGTACCTCTTTATAGAGAAATTCTGGCAGATTTTGAGACCCCCGTTTCGGCATTCTCCAAAATTAATACTGGTCCCAATGCATTTTTATTTGAAAGTATTGAAGGCGGAGAAAATTGGGCTCGGTATTCCTTCCTGGGAAGTCACCCTTCGGTGGTCTTCTGGGAAGACAATGGGGAAGTAGTCACCCAAAAAGGCCGGAAGCAACATCGAGTCCCGCTTCAGGGAAACCCGTTGGATCATATTCGCGACACGATGGCAGAGTACCGTCCTGTTGTTGTCCCTGGCTTGCCACGGTTTGTTGGAGGCGCGGTCGGGTATTTAGGCTATGACGTGGTCCGGTCGTTTGAACCCATTCCGTCTTTGGCCAAAAACGGAATCAAGACTCCCCTCTTTGCCTTCGGCATTACCGATACCCTGCTCATTTTTGACAATGTGGCTCATACCGTCAAAGTTGTGGCCAATGCTCATATTCCTTCCACGAAGAAGGCGCAGCTTCGCCAGACCTATCAGGACGCCATTGACCGGATTGAATCCATCATTACCAGGCTCAATAAGGCCCGCCGCCGACATTCATCCTCAAGGCGGCGGGTGCCGCTCAAATTTCAATCGAATATGACGCCTGCGGACTTTGAAAAAATGGTTCTTCGCACCAAAGAGTATATTCAGGCCGGCGACATCATTCAGGGAGTCATGTCTCAACAGTGGCACACCACCATTCATACCAATCCCCTGGAGATCTATCGAGCCTTGCGGGTGATTAATCCCTCCCCGTACATGTTTTATTTACGGATCGCCGGAATCGAACTGGTCGGATCTTCTCCGGAAATCCTGGTGCGATGCGAAGAAGGAAACATTGTGGTGCGGCCTATTGCCGGGACGCGTCCACGCGGACAGACGCCACAAGACGACCGGACATTGGAACAGGAGCTGTTATCCGATCAAAAGGAATTGGCTGAACACGTCATGTTGGTAGATTTAGGCCGGAATGATGTGGGCCGGGTCGCCAAAGCCGGAACGGTCAAAGTGGAACGGTTTATGAAAGTAGAACGATACTCCCATGTCATGCACATTGTGTCCCAGGTCATGGGAGAATTAGATCCCCAATACACGGTGTATGATGTTATGAAAGCCTGTTTTCCTGCCGGCACCGTGTCGGGGGCCCCGAAAATCCGGGCCATGCAAATTATTGAGGAGTTGGAACCCACTCGTCGGGGACCATATGCCGGAGCGGTCGGGTATTTTAGTTTTTCCGGCAATATGGACACCTGCATCAATATCCGCACGGTGGTGGTCAAAGGACAGAAGGCGTATATCCAGGCTGGGGCAGGAATCGTGGCGGATTCTGATCCAGCCCGTGAATATGAGGAAACCCGAAATAAAGCCGGAGCCATGATGCGAGGCATTGAAATGGCCGAGCAAGGTCTGGCGTGAGGCCTTGGGAGCAGGGACGATGATCCTGATTATCGATAATTACGATTCCTTTACGTACAATTTGGTTCAATATTTAGGAGAGCTGGGAGCCGACCTTCAGATTTTTCGAAATGATAAATTGACGATCGAGGATATTGAACGACTGACCCCTGAGCGGATTTTAATCTCTCCGGGCCCTTGCACTCCAAAAGAGGCGGGCATTTCGGTGGAGACGATCAAACATTTTGCCGGGTGTCTGCCCGTATTAGGTGTGTGTCTCGGACATCAATCGCTGGCTTACGCTTTTGGAGGTCAAATTGTCAGGGCTCCCCGACTCATGCATGGAAAAACCTCCATGGTCCATCATGATGGTAAAACAATTTTTGAAAGCCTGCCGAATCCCTTTGAAGCCACCCGGTATCATTCCTTAATCGTCAAACGAGAAACCTTGCCGGCCGATTTTGAAATTTCTGCTGAAACCGTGGAAGGTGAAATCATGGGACTCCGGCATACGCCAACCGGAGCGGAAGGCGTGCAATTTCACCCTGAATCGATATTAACCACTTCAGGGATGCATCTGTTGCGGAATTTTTTGTCATTGCCTGTACGGTCTTCAACTGGCCCCTAACCGGCCAACCTTCAATCTTCTTTTTCATGAGACGGTTCACATGCCTGTACTCAAAGACCTTATCCCCAAATTAGCCGAAGGGATCGACCTCTCAGAAAAGGAGTCGGAAGAGGCGATGCTGGAGATCATGCAGGGAGAAGCCACAGACGCCCAAATCGCGGCCTACTTGATGGGATTGCGCATGAAAGGTGAGACGATTGATGAAATGACCGGATCCGTTCGAGCGATGCGTGAGCTAGCCATTCGTATCCTGGTTACCAATCCTCAAGTCGTCGATACGTGTGGAACGGGAGGCGACAAAAGCCAAACCTTCAATATCTCGACGGCCGCCGCCTTTGTCGTGGCTGGGGGGGGCATGACGGTCGCCAAACACGGGAACCGCTCCGTTTCGTCCCGATCAGGTAGCGCCGATGTGTTAGCGGCTCTCGGCGTCAATATCGAATTGTCTCCTGAAAAAGTGGGAGACTGCATTAATGAAATCGGCATCGGGTTTCTCTTTGCCCCTCTCTATCATGGGGCAATGAAACGTTGTGCCAAACCACGAGCGGAACTGGGAATTCGCACCTTGATGAACATTATGGGGCCATTATCCAATCCGGCTCGTGCCACGATTCAAGTGTTGGGCGTCTATGATCAGGCCCTCACCGACAAGCTGGCTCAAGTCCTTTTGCGATTAGGCACACACCATTGCTTTGTCCTCCATGGGATGGACGGGTTGGATGAAATTTCACTAACCAGTCGTACGGCGATTTCTGAAGGGAAAAAAGGAAGGGTGCTGAGCTATTCCATCGGTCCGGAAGATTTTGGCCTTCAGCCGGTTTCGCCTAAAGAACTGTTAGGAGGAAGCCCGGAAGACAACGCCCAGATCATTCGGGATATTTTCCGGGGGCGTCGAGGAGCCAAGCGGGACATCGTGCTGATGAATGCGGCTCCGGCATTTATCGCCTGCCAAAAAACTTCATCGCTGAGGGAAGGGTTCGAAGAAGCAGGTCGTGTCGTGGACAATGGAGCCGCTTCTGAAAAGCTGGAAAAACTCATTTCCTTTACCAAAAAGCCGGCGGTATGATTCTTTCTCGTATCCTCGAACATAAAAAAGCTGAATTGCGACGAAAACAGAGCCGGGGGTACCTGGCTGAAATGAACGGGCGCATTGCTGATCGTGCCCGGCCGCTGGACTTCATTCAGGCATTAGAGGCGGGGTTTGCGGCGACGGCTCCGGCCTTAATCGCGGAGGTGAAAAAAGCCTCTCCCAGCCAAGGGTTGATGCGACCGGAATTTCAAGATCGGTTTGAGCCTGTGACCATCGCCTCCCAGTATCGAGACCACGGGGCGAGTGCCCTATCCGTGCTGACGGATCAGGATTTCTTTCAAGGCAGCTTGGAGTATTTGCACAGTGTGAAGGAGGCGGTCAACCTTCCCACACTCAATAAAGAATTTATGGTGGAGGCTATTCAATTTTATGAAGCGCGGGCCTATGGGGCCGACTGTATCTTATTGATCGCTGCCGCGTTGGATCGATTTCAGCTTGAAGATTTTTTCACACTGTCGCACGAGCTATCGCTGGATGTGCTCATCGAAATCCATGATGAACGAGAATTGGACACGGTTCTCGAACGAGTTCCTTTAGTCCGCCTTATTGGCATCAACAACCGGGATCTGAAAACCTTTTCCACTGATTTGGGCGTCACCGAACGTCTCGCCAAACGTATGCCTCCTGACAAACTCATTGTGAGTGAAAGCGGAATCCATAAACGGGACGATGTCGTGCGTGTGATGGAAGCCGGGGCAAAGGCCATGTTGATCGGCGAATCACTTTTGCGCGCAGATTCCATTGAATCCAAAATTCAAGAACTATTATCTCCCAACACGTCCTCGAAAGAGGAAGTGGCCACCTCCCGTTGGATTTAATCTTTGAGCAAGTCGGGTATACCACCATCATTCTTCTTTCCTTTTTTATTCTGGAGATCGTTACCGACATCTGGAATAGACTTGATTGCAGACTTTACACATCGTCTCTTATGAAAGTTCTGCCGTGAGGTTTAAATTCACGGAGACTGTTTAACGCTCTTATGCCTCCCAAGATTAAAATCTGCGGGATCACCAATCAAGAGGATGCCGAAACCGCGGTTCATGAAGGGGCCGACGCCCTGGGCTTCGTGTTGTATTCTCAAAGTCCCCGATATATCGAACCCGCCGTCGCCAAGCGAATTATCGGGAGACTTCCACCCTTCGTGCTTCCCGTGGGTGTGTTTGTGAATCAAGATCTCGACACGGTCAGGCGCCTATTCGATGATTGTGGGCTGGCCCTCGCACAACTCCATGGTGACGAATCCCCCGGTTTTTGTGAATCATTAAATCGTCCGGTGTTACGGGCCATTCGATTGCGCGACCGGAGCAGCTTTTTAGCGTTGGCAGAATTTAAAGGCCGGACGGGTGTGAGGGGATTTATCGTTGATACATTTTCAGATACGGCTTACGGGGGAACCGGACACACAACGGATTGGTCCCTTGCCGGCGAGGTGGCCAAAGCCGTCCCCATTCTTTTAGCGGGAGGGTTAACTCCGGAGAATGTGCAGGAAGCGATTCGACAGGTTCAACCCTATGGCGTCGATGTGAGTAGTGGCGTAGAACAAAGCCCTGGGCGAAAAGATCCGGCTAAAATTCGCGACTTTATCCAATCGGTTCGTCTTGTGTGTTAGCTGTTCCATCGCTATACTCTTCACTTTTTGATTTCTATTCCGCTAGAAATTACCATGGCTACATTTCCTGATAAACACGGGCGATTTGGGCAATTCGGAGGTATGTATGTTCCTGAAACCCTTATGCCGGCTATTCATGAATTGGAACAGGCGTATTTTGCTGCCAAACGAAACCGCCGGTTCCAACAAGAGTTTCACGACTGCCTCAAGAATTTTGTGGGTCGTCCAACTCCCCTCTTCTTCGCGGAACGTCTAACCAAAGCCCTTGATGGGGCCAAAATCTATCTCAAAAGAGAAGATCTCTGTCACACCGGTGCGCATAAGATTAACAATACGGTCGGTCAAGCCTTGCTCACACGACGCATGAACAAGAAACGCGTAATTGCAGAAACCGGCGCCGGGCAGCATGGTGTGGCGGTCGCGACCGTGGCGGCGATGTTTGGTCTGGAAGCCGAAATTTACATGGGCACCGAGGATATGGAACGACAGGCCTTGAATGTCTTCCGGATGCGGTTACTCGGCTCGAAGGTGACCGGAGTGAATGCCGGAAGCCGCACACTTAAAGATGCCATCAGCGAGGCCATGCGCGACTGGACGACCAATGTTGACAAGACCCATTACCTGTTGGGATCGGTCCTTGGCGCGCATCCGTACCCCATGATGATTCGGGATTTTCAATCCGTGATTGGCCGGGAAACCCGCAAACAAATCCTTGCGCTGGAAGGACGATTGCCTCACTGTCTTGTTGCCTGTGTGGGTGGTGGCAGCAATAGCATAGGGTTGTTTTATCCTTTCGTTAAAGATGCCAAAGTGCAGATGGTCGGAGTGGAAGCCGGTGGGCACGGTGTAGGAAGCGGGAAACATGCCGCGCGCTTTTCCGGAGGGAAACCCGGCGTCCTGCATGGAACCATGACCTATCTCCTCCAGGATGAGGATGGCCAAGTAAATCCCACGCATTCAGTGTCTGCGGGATTGGACTATCCGGCGGTTGGGCCTGAACACAGTTACTATCATGATGCCGGACGAATCCGCTACACCTCCGCGACTGATGCTGAAGCCTTGGCGGCTTTCGATTTGCTCGCTCAGAAAGAAGGCATCATTCCCGCCCTTGAAAGTGCTCATGCCGTCGCGGAAGTCGTCAAGCTTGCGCCGACGATGAAAAAATCACAGATCCTGATTATGAATCTTTCCGGGCGCGGAGATAAAGACGTCCAACAATTAGCCAAAATGCGAGGCATCCCGCTGTAGTAAAAAGTATGAAGTGAAGAATGGAGAGAAAGAAAGCAAATAGCAATATACCCCATGCCCATTGTTCCTACTTCTTACGCCTCACGTTTTATCCTTAACAAACAATGATGACCAATCGTATCCAAGAAACTTTTGAAGCCTTGAAAGGCAAGGGAGAAAAAGCGTTGATTCCCTATATCATGGCCGGCGATCCGTCCTTGGCTGTGACCGAATCCCTGGTCCTGGCTTTGGAACAGGGCGGGGCGGACCTGATCGAATTGGGTGTGCCATTTTCGGATCCCATTGCAGATGGTCCCGTGATTCAACAAGCCGCGGAACGGGCACTCCGTTCGGGTACGACCCTCAAAAAAATTCTTTCCACCGTCACGAATCTCAGAAAGAAGACGTCCATTCCTCTTATCCTGATGGCATATTACAACACGGTCATGGCCATGGGAATCGAGGCCTTTTGTGCGCAAGCGGTTCAAGCCGGCGTCGATGGGCTTATTGTGCCGGATTTGCCACCGGAAGAATCTGACCTCCTCTATGAAGCCGCCCAGGCCGCGGGGGGGCCAGTGATGATTTTTCTTCTGGCTCCCACCAGCACAGCGGAACGACGACGCGCGGTGATGAAGCGAACACACGGATTTATTTACTATGTCTCTCTCACCGGTATTACCGGCGCCAAGCTGACCGATCTCAGTCGGGTTTGCCAAAGCGTGCAACAAATTCAGCGCACATCTCGGAAGCCCGTGGCGGTGGGATTTGGTATTGCCTCCGTTGCTCAGGCCCGGGAAGTCGCACAATTTGCAGATGGGGTCATTATCGGTAGTGCCCTGGTTCGAAAGATTGTTGAACACCATTCCGCCTCCACGTTTCTCACCGAGATCCAACGCACGACGCGCCAGTTGAAATCCGTCCTGATGCCTGTTACGGCTACGCCCTAATCCACGTGCCCAACAAAGGAGTAAAGGTTCCATCCACTCGTCATGCGGCAAGGTTAATATATCGGCTTCAATGATCATCATCGATAGACTCATGCAGGATTGTCGGCCATTCTCCACCGACGGTATTTTCTCGGAATTGAAGCAGCCTCCCTTCGTTTCGGAACAGAAATTCCCGATGTTGGAGCCTCCTCAATTTCGTCAAATCGGAAGGTTGAGTCCTTAACAATACCCTTTGAGAAATTTTCCCCACGAAGGCGGCATATGCCTGAGCAAGTTCTGTCCTCCCTGAGAAAACGTTTGGAGTTGGGAACAGGGAAAGCCTTTACCCTCGGAACACTTCTCTTCATTTTTGCTTCCGGCGCCCTCTTCTATATTTATGTCTCCCAAAACTATGCGTATTTGGTCGAGCGAAATTTTCGGCTTCTCGCCACCTGGAGTAAAGAACTTCGTGAAACCTATGAGAACAATATACAAAGCATTAAATTCCGATTAAACGAGATTCAAACAGAAAAGGGGGATCGCCTTACCTCCCGTTCAGTTTTGAGTCCTGCCACTGCCAAGGGGCCTATTCTTCAAGATTTTGAAGATATTATCTTCCAGCCTCTCTATTTCGAAGACGGGCCATCATCGAAAGAAAAGACCGGGACCCGTCCCTTCGTGCAGAACCCTATCCAGGAAAAGTTGGGAAAACTTCCTTATGTCCGGATTGATCAAGCCTCAAAGGACTCACAGCACCTCGCCCTCCCCTCTCCCTTATCCTTTGGGTTGAACCTTCAGACTGATACCCCGGCCACGCCAGAGGAACCGGCGAAAGAGAATGATTCGGAAGCGATCCTCACGGCGTCGTTTGCTTTGGACCGATTAATTAAAACGATCGTGACCGAACCTGTGTTCAACGATGTACTCCTCGTGGATCCCACCGGGTTGATCGTCTACCAGCGAAACCCTTCGAGTTTTCGTTTTTTTCACCTTCGGAATCTGCTCCACAATCAGCGGGTGGAGAGCGGGTGGTGGACTGATGTCCTGAAAAAGAGCGGGTTGGATTCCAGTAAGCCCATTGATGACAAAAACCTGAATGAGGCCATCCAATCAATAGTTCCCGCGCATGTCCAGGTTACACTAGGGGGAACGGATTATGAAATTTTTATGCAGGCGGTCGTCTTTCCGGAACCCAACGACAGAAACTCCGGGTCAATCTCAAATCCCACGCCTTGGATTTTATGCGGACTTCTGCCGACCAGCACCTTCCGGGACCAATATCTTTCCGTCCCTTTCACCATCCTGCTCCTCTTTATTTTTCTGCTCGTGAGCGCCTTGTTAATCCTGCCCCTTCTGAGCCTTGTTCTGATGAGCCCACGGGAACGATTGAGCCGTTTTAGCGTTGGCACGCTTTTAGTCACCAATATCCTGGGGGCCGGAGTAGGAACATTTTTTGTCTTGGACCTGTCATTTTATCAGCAGACCACGTCCTTTCTTAAAGATCGATTACAGTCCGTTGCCGAAACAACCCATGAGGCTTTTCAATTACAGTTAGACCGTTTGGTATGGCAACTCAACACGTTTGATCGAAAAATTGAAGAATTGCAGGATCTCAAGCGATTATCGAACTCCAATGATTCGAAAGCCTGGTTGGCACGAGTCGCCCTTCCGGACCCTTGTGTGAAGAATCAAGAGGACACCTCCCAGCTGTGTTTCCCTGATTATTCAGTGGCTTTTTGGGTCGATGGGGAAGGGATGCTCCGGGAAACCTGGTCACCCGGACAACGGCCTTATGTTCAAGGGGTCCATGATTTAAGCCATCGTGAATATGTTTCGAGTCTCCAAGATTCACGTCTCCCCTTGCATCGGCGACGAATCGACAATCAGTGGATAGAATTTTATGTTCAACCTCTTATCACTTTGGAAAATAGCGAGAGAAGTTTTGTGGTCTCCATGCCTCATGGCGCTTCTCGTGAACAGACCGATACCGAGCAAACATGGATTGCCGCCATTCAAACAGAAGAATTGGGTTTATTGAAATCAGCCGTGGTGCCTCCGGGATCGGGACTGGCGGTCATTGACAATCAGACCGGGCAAGTTCTGTTTCATTCGGACGCCCACCGCATGCTTCGGGAAAACTTTTTAGAGGAAACGGATGGCAATCCCGAATTAGCCGCATTGATCCATGCGCGGGCGGCTGGAGGGTTTGAAGGAACATACTGGGGAACCGGGCACCATTTTTATGCTAAGCCGATCGATGAGTTGCCATGGACACTTGTGGTGTTTCGAAGCAAAGAGATGTTTCGAACCGTGAATTTTGAAATTCTGGTGTTTTCGTCCTGTCTCTTCACCTTATATATCCTCGGATTGTTGTTGTGGCTAAAAGTCTTGTCGGTGGGGTATCGGTCCGATTCGCATGGGCAGACAGTACGTTGGCTTTGGCCTCGCCAGGGCGCGTGTCAGGCGTATAACAGGCTTTCGCTCTTTCATGTTGCGGCGAGTATCCTTGGAATCATCTTTATCGTGTGGATTGATTGGCAATGGGGGACGGCTCAACAATATGCCATCTTTATAGTGCTCCTTCCCTTGCTGGGCCTATGGCTCACGGTGCGAACATTATGGAAATCGGCCGTAACGGGAGTGATGCTAACCGGACCAAGCCAAGCCGTGCCTGGGATTTCATTGAATTCGCCCCGTTTAATGGGTGCCTACGCGAGATTGGGTATGGCCAGTTTCGTTCTCATCGGCGTCTTACCCGCCATACTCTTTTTCAAACTCGCCCATGATGAGGAGATGCGTCTGTTCGTCCAGCAACAGATGTGGGGACTCGCGCAGTCGTTGGAGCAACACAGTCATGCCCCTTGGCGACAAGTTGGAACGGGCGATAGCCGCCAAAACTTTCAGTATGGAACAAATCAACCTTCCTGTCTCATTGCAGGATGTCAAATAGATGCTCAGACGCCCAATGATTCGAAGAGCACATACTGTATGTTATCCGCCACCTCCAGTGAGTCTCCCGACCTTCAATACATTCTACAGGGTTTGTATGTGGATCTTTCGTTTCCTGTTTGCCTTTTGTTCAAAACCGACCAGCAGGTTTCCGGTTCGCAGATTGGGACACCCTGGTTACAAACCTTCCATCAGCTGGTTCGAAAAAGTTCTCTGCAAAATCCGATGAATCGAGAAAGTTGGGGGTTTATTCATCCCAATGGCCAGGGATCTGCAACACGATGGTTCAGGAGAATTGAGGAAAATTACCAGGCTATCGATCTTGTGCTCCCTCAAATTCCACTAAACCTTTCGCAAAAACAACAGCCTCGTATGCTTGAATTTCAGGCAGCGGCTCCCCTCTTTCCCTGGAGCCTCGGCCCCGTACTGATCGGAACTATCCTCCTCGGCGGATTCCTTCTCACAGTGAGCTACGGCCTTCTTCGCTATGCCATTGCCCGAATTTTTCCCATGCCTTCATTTTTTCTCCGAAGTCACGATCCGATGTCCTACGAACCGAATGAACGCCATGAGCGGCTGCAGAATTTGCTGATTCTGGGACCACCGGGATCAGGGAAAAGCGCCTTTATTCAAAAGCTGCATCATGCATGGGAACGATTCGATCTTCATACCATAAGAGGAAAAAATTCCTGGGCCGAAGCCGCATTGGCGCAGGTGGCTGGAAAGACGGGTGCGGTGGCGGTGGATCATTTTGAATATCAATGGGGAGACCCCGCTCAAGACCGGGAAAAGCGGATTTTCATTGAGGGACTGCTCTCCCGTGACCTGAAAGTCTGCATCATGTCAGCCTGCAATCCCTATGATTGGGAGGAAAGTTCGTCTAAGGATACTTCGGCAACCTCATCGCTTGACCCCCGAGGACCCTGGACGGATCTTTTTCGCACATTTGGCCTGGCCTATTTCATTCCAAACACCATGGAAGCGTTGATTCGTGAATGGCTCAATCATCAAGACGGCAATGGACATACCGAAGACAGGGGGGAATTACTATTCGTGAAGCGCCTGTTGAAACAAGAAACGGAAGCTACAAGGCATTTGAGGAAAATCGGGAAGTGGATTCGTTCTTTCCCGCAATGGCCAATGTGGTCCCCAGCAGAAATGAAAGAACAGTTTCGGCTGGCGGCATTCCCTTATTACCGGTCTCTTTGGGAGTCCTGTTCCATTCACGAAAAACTCGCTCTCTACCATGTGGCGTCCGATGGGTATCTCCATGCTCATAATCCTGAATTGGTCGCCTTGTGCCAAAAGGGATTTCTTCGCTTGAATCCGGATATCCAATTGCTGAATGAAAGTTTTCGAACCTTTGTATTGAAGAACGCCACAAAAACCCGTGTCGCAGCATGGGAAGCGGGAGACAATCCCGACACATGGACTCGCCTGAAGTATCCATTTTTATTGGTCTTCGTGGCCATTGTGGTATTCTTGTTTGCGACTCAACAGGAATTTAAAAATTCTTTTATCACCTTAATTTCTCTTTTGCCGATCCTTCTTCCGGCTCTGCCGGAACTACCATTGCTGTTTTCCGAACAAAAAAATACCCGTTCCTCCTCTGCATAATTCGTTACCTGGTTTACCCAGACTCCTGGATGGTTCATCCAAAGTTGTGTTTGTCAGGTCTTGGAACCCGTATCACAAACTCGTTCGTCATCAATAGATTGAAAGAGCAGCGTATCTTTTTTTACCTAGCCCCGGCAGTCCTTGCCGGGTATCAAAATCCACACAGATGAGTGGATGCTTAACTTACGTGGTTTGCAAGGATTTTCTCGTTCCGCCTGTGAAGTGTCCCTGGCACAGTTCTTGGTTTATTGCGTGGAGTGCACTCACAGAATTTTTTATAATTAACCAGGGGTTGTTCATGTATGAAGCTGAGTATTTAGATCAGGAAGATCAGGAAAAAGCCGTTGAAATTCGCATTGAAGATGTGATTTACCGGTCGGACGAAAGCCCGGCGGTGGTGCTTGCCATAAAACGGACCTGTTCACTGAGCGGGGAATGCAAAGTCGGCCATGTCACCTTAGGACAAGAAAATACACTTCGTTTATACCTGGAAACCTAATCCCTCACTCATCTTCGATTTCTGAAACGCCTCATCCAAAGCGCCTCAATACTTTTGCATCGCTGCTCTACTGGTCACAAATGTTTGATGAGGACACTACGTTCTCTGCCTTCACCAAGACATGGGAGGTTTTTTCTATTTCAGGCATATTGCTTTAGGCGAAGTGCCAGGAGTTCTATAAAATGTGGTTTTACGATGAGGTGAATCAAGTGGCGACCTGATAGATTTCAGCTTCCTCGATTCCATCATTAACCTTCATCCAAACGATTACCTTCGCCAGAAAATCAATTTTTCGTCATCGGCGCCGGCTGTTCTCAGCACATTCACTGAGCTTGAACACCGTGTGCAACATGCCATCTCGTGTCAGACAGCTCTTGGACCGCTTGGTCTGATGATGGATAGTCCCAAAGGTTGATTCAATCGAATTGGTCGTGCGAATATTCTGCTCGTGCGGAGGGGGTAAGTCGTAGAACGCCAACAAGGCTTCACCATCCTCCTGCAGTAAGCGGGCGCCTTCGGTGACTTTGGCTTAATTAAGAGGTGACGAACAAGTCCTAGGCCTGCTCAGCGTCGTCTTGTGTCGCCGTCCGCAGATGGTATGCAAGACGTGTTTTTCCTTTCCGCTGTCGCAACGACGGCAACCCAATGAGCCCGTTCATCGTCTTGTGCATCTAGCAGGGTTGTTGCCGAGTGGACGGAGAGGCTTTTTCCGGCACAGACCAGAACCCTAACGACAACCGCCAGCTCGGGCACCCCCCGGTTTGTACGCGCGCTTACAGATACCCGCACTTCGCTACGCTCGCCTGGCCATTGGCCATCTTGTGATCCGAACAACTAGGCCAACAGGTCCTAAGCCTCCGCTTCTATGGCCTAAGCAATCAATTTCCTAGCCCCGCTCTCAAGAGATCTTTTAAGATATTTTCGCCCGCTTCTCCATCCTGATAGTTCCAGATCCTGACTGGTGCACATCGAGGCCAACCTCCTTCCCTTGCTTGTCGCACAAGACGTAATCAACCAGACACACGGCTGTTTCTGCTCTCTTTCCAACACCAGATTCAGTGATCACTCGCTGTAGACTGAAGAGAAGCTAATCTACAAGAAATAGGTTGAATCTATAATTTAATACCTAAGAAAATTAACTGAATGAAAAAGCATCCATTTACATTTTTTTTAGAATGGCAAAACCAACAATTTATATTAATTTAAATTGCACTTACATACCATACATAGTGTCTAAAATTTTTTATATACTATATGTAGTGTTTTTTATCATATAAAAAAATGGAATGTCCATTGCTATTAAGTTAGTCGTACCTATGACAATCATAAATAAATACCAAAAAGCAAAACGATCCAACGCAAAAATTCATTATTTAAAATTAGGTCAAATTTCCTGATTTTTTTGCTTTGCCCACATCACCCTATTATGATCATCAGCTTTTTCTCCAACTGATTTTATTTATTTTCATAAAGATAAAAGAAAAGATAATGCATTACCACATAAAAAAGGGAAATAAAGACTTTCTTTTCCTCTTCCCCTGTCAGTGACTCCCCCTTTATACATGCGAATTTATTTTCATACGTGCTGGAACATTCATATTGAAGGAGATCAATTTTCATGCTGTTCTATGATCCATCATTTTATTCCGAACCGGTTCAAAATAGTAAATCTTCTACCTCTTCCACTGATCGGCCTCAGATTAAAGGAAAGTTTCTTTACAAGGGGAACCAAAAAATCTGGGTCCGCGGCGTAACGTATGGCACGTTTCGCCCTAATGCCAGCGGGGATCAATTCCCTCCTCCCGACGTTGCTCAACAGGATTTGGCTCAGATGGCTCTTCACGGGTTTAACACCATCCGCACCTATACGGTTCCTCCAACCTGGTTTCTGGATCTGGCTCAAGAAAACGGGTTGTCTGTTATGGTTGGGTTGCCTTGGGAGCAACACATTCTGTTCCTGGATGAAAAACAACGGATTGGGTCCATTGAAGCCCGGGTACGAGAAGGAGTCGCCCGCTGCGCCCGACATCCCGCTGTGTTGGCTTATGCTATTGGGAACGAAATTCCCGCATCGATTGTTCGATGGTATGGGCGCGTTAAGATAGAGCGATTTCTCAAGCGACTCTTTACTATTGTTAAGTCCGTCGACCCTGACGGACTCGTCACGTACGTCAATTATCCAACAACCGAGTATCTCCAACTCCCCTTCTTGGATTTTGTGTGTTTCAACGTATACCTGGAATCCAGGGAGACTCTCCATGCTTACCTCGCCCGTCTTCAAAACATTGCCAATGAACGTCCCCTGGTCCTCGCGGAGATTGGGCTCGATAGCCTTAGGAAGGGAGAGCACACGCAAGCCGAGGTACTTGCATGGCAGATTCGTACGGTAGGGTCAGCCGGTGGGGCGGGGGCGTTTATCTTCGCTTGGACGGATGAATGGTATCGCGGGGGCTACGAAATTGAAGATTGGGACTTCGGGCTAACAGATCGTTCTCGTCAGCCCAAGTCGGCTCTCATCGCCGTCCGTCAGGCTTTTCAGGAATTTCCTCTCTCTTCGGAACGTATCTGGCCCAGGATCTCAGTCGTGGTCTGTACCTATAATGGCGCACGAACCATACGGGACTGTTTCGAAGCCCTAGAAAAACTCGACTATTCCGATTATGAAGTCATTGTGGTCAATGATGGATCGACCGACGCGACCGAAAGCATTGCCAAGGAATTTCCGTTCCGGCTCATCAGTACTTCCAATCGCGGGCTCAGTCACGCCCGTAACACCGGTTTGCATGTCGCCACTGGAGAAATCGTGGCCTATACGGATGACGATGCCTATCCGGATCCCCATTGGTTGACCTATCTAGCAGACATGTTTCTCACCACCTCCCATGCAGGCATCGGAGGACCAAACTTACCACCGCCCGATGACGGTTGGATCGCTGAATGTGTCGCCAATGCTCCAGGGGGCCCCATTCATGTGTTACTCGATGATCAAACGGCGGAACATATCCCTGGGTGTAATATGGCCTTCCGAAAGGAATGTCTTGAATCCATCGGAGGCTTTGACCCGCAATTTCGAACTGCCGGTGATGACGTGGATATCTGTTGGCGATTACAAGAAAAAGGATGGACACTGGGATTTCATCCATCCGCGCTGGTTTGGCACCACCGGCGGAATTCGGTTCGAACCTATTGGAGACAACAACGAGGTTATGGACGAGCCGAAGCGCTTTTGGAAAAAAAGTGGCCACAAAAATACAATGCGGCTGGCCATCCTTCCTGGCATGGTCGCCTGTATGGACGAGGATCCACATCTCTGCCATCCTGGCGTCCATCCCGAATCTATCAAGGGGTATGGGGATGTGCCCCGTTCCAACTCATGTACCAAGCCAATCCTTCAACCGTCTTGTCACTGTTAAGTATGCCAGAGTGGAATTTGGCCCTTGGTGTCTTGGCATTTCTTTCCATCCTTGGAGTCTTCTGGTCACCATTGCTAGGGGCATTCCCTTTTCTTATCGTCTCTCTGGGTGGAGCAATGTTCCTGGCATCACGGAACGCCCACAACGGCACCTTTGAGATACCCAAATCCCCTCTCAGTCGAATCCGGTCTAAGCTGGTCACCGCAGGGCTTCATCTTGCCCAGCCCTTCGCACGCTTAACCGGACGCATGTGTTCCGGGTTGACTCCTTGGCGTCAACGAGTCTCGGAAAAATTCGTATTTCCATGGTCTCGCACCATGACGGCCTGGAGTGAACAATGGCTGGGGCTATCTGAACGATTAGAATTTTTAGAACAAAGGCTCCAAAGCCAACGGGTCATCGTTCAGCGAGGAGGCGACTATGACCGGTGGGATCTCCACATCAAAACTGGTCTGTTTGGAGGAACTCGTGCGAGAATGGCGATTGAAGAGCACGGAGGAGGGAAGCAACTGGTTCGGTGTCGTGTGTGGCCGCAGTTTTCCCTACCCGCATTGACGGGAGTGGCGATTTTTGGGATATTCGGGACATTGGCGTATCTCGATCAGGCTTGGATAGTCGGAACCATTCTTGTCGGATTTTCCCTCCTGCTAGGGATACGAATGCAGCAGGAATATTCCTTTGCGATCCTATCCATTCAAGAAACCCTCTCAAACGAACCAGTAGTTCAAACCATTGAGCAATCGAGAGAAGTGGAAGAGAAATTTCTCCTTCCCCAACCCGCTCCCATTCTGGATTAAGGGGAGGTATTTTATCTCCTAGTCCTCATAACCTTCATGCAAAAAGTTACGTCAAAGCCAACCGGCGATCCTTCAGGCCAGCTTCAACAATTAGGAACCTGGCATACGGCTTCCTATCTGTTCCGTCATACCACAACCGGGGAGTGGCCTTGGATATTGGCAGGAGTCTTGGTGTTGTTGACTTCTTCAGCGATAGCCCTGCTGCAACCGTGGCCCTTAAAGCTGGTCGTGGATACTATCTTAGGAAGCCAGGCGCCGCCGTCTTTGCTTTCTGACTTGAGCCTTCTGCTGTCTCAGTACCTTCCCTGGCCCGCAGACACCAAGATGGGTCTCCTCCTTCTCTTGTGTTTTTGTGTATTGGTAATTCAGCTGCTCATGGGCACCCTCATGGTTCTCAGCACCTATATCCTGGTAGCCGTAGGACTGCGAATGGTCTTTAGGCTGCGATGCCGACTTTTTGACCATCTTCAGAGATTATCCCTAGCTTTTCATGATACGACGGCAGTCGGGGACTCGCTTTATCGGATGACCTGGGATACCTACTGCGTCCAGTCCTTATTCAATAGCGGGGTGATCCCCGCTCTGACTGCTTCTTTCACTCTCCTAGGCATCGCCAGCATCATGTTTGTTCTTGATTGGTTATTGACGATTGTGGCGTTGTCCATCGGGGTCCCTCTCGTGATCTTGATTCGAAGACTCGATAGACCGATGAAGGATCGAACTCTAAGGGCGGCCGAACGGGAGAGCAATATTAGCACCCGTGTCCAAGAAACTCTCTCAAGCATTCGCGCGGTCCAGGCATTCGGACGTGAGAGCGCCGAAAATCAACGGTTCAGTGCCCACGCCGATGCAAGCCTTCGTGCGAAATTACGGTTGACAGTCTTGCAGGCCTGGTCGCAAGCCATGGTCGGTCTGTTATTAGCCGGGGGAACCGCCGCAGTGGTGTGGATCGCAGGGCAGCGAGTGCTGCAGGGGATGCTCACGGTCGGTGATGTTGTACTCCTGGTATCCTACCTTGCCATGTTGTACCAGCCGCTGCAGACTCTCGCGCTCACTGCGGCGACTGTTCAAGGTGCGGCGGCCAGCGCGCGAAGAGTATTCAGTATTTTAGATGCCATCCCGAAAGTGATGGATAAATCAGGGGCAATCCCACTCCCGAGACAAACCCCGGGCCCGATTGTGTTTGACCATGTTTCCTTTGCCTACGACAAGAGAAAACAGGTTTTGAAAGATGTCTGCTTGGAAATTGCTCCAGGGCAGACTGTGGCGCTGGTGGGCCCTTCAGGCGCAGGAAAAACTACCATAGCGAATTTATTCATGCGCTTTTATGATCCCACAGAAGGTCAAATCAGACTTAATGGTGTTGACTTGCGAAGTCTGACATTGGGGTCTTTGCGGCAAAATATGTCGCTGGTCCTGCAAGAGCCGGTCTTATTTTCCTCAACGATTCGCGAAAACATTGCCTATGGCCGTCCGGAGGCGACCAATGAGAGGATTGAAGCCGCAGCTCGAGCCGCGGGGGCCCACGATTTCATTCAGGCCCTTCCGCAGGGCTATGAAACACAAATAGGAGAGCGGGGGGTGACCCTTTCAGGAGGACAACGGCAACGGCTCTCCATTGCTCGTGCCTTTCTCAAAGATGCCCCGATCCTGATTCTGGATGAGCCGACGAGTGCCTTAGATTCCGCAACGGAACAACAGGTCCTCGAAACGCTGAACCGGCTGATGAAAGACCGAACGACACTGATCATTGCCCACCGTCTGTCCACCGTGCGCCATGCGGACCAAATCGTGGTGGTCCAGGACGGAAAAATTGCAGAAATTGGAACGCATGAGCAGCTCCTAATAGGAGGGAGGCTGTATACTGATCTTTACTCCATTCAGGCGGGACACCTGGCCGCTATCTAAGCCTGGAGATTTCCATAATTTTTGACCCGCCCGTAACATTTGTTTCCCAATAACGGAGGTTCAGTGAGTCTTACAATCTGGCTTTCAGCCAGAACATTGCAACATTCCAAGGCAGGCGGCCATTTCTGGGTGTATCTCAACTGGGCTTTAGGATTGCGGACGCTGGGCTGCGACGTTGTATGGTTGGAATCCATCGACCCCTCGACCCCAGTATCTGAAGCGCAGACGATGGTTGATGCGCTTAAAACGAGACTGGAGCCATACAGTTTGACCAACTGCCTGGCGCTGTGTTCATCGACCAGTCAACCCATTTCTTCTGATGTAAGCGAAGGATGTCTGAACCTTGAAGAAACAGGAAAAGCGGATTTGTTTTTAAACCTGGCCTATGGCATTCCCCCGACAATAGCCGGACTTTACCGACGATCCGCATTGGTGGACATTGACCCAGGGTTGACCCAGATCTGGATGAGCAAGGCAGAAATACATGTTGCACAGCATGACATGTATTTCACTATTGGTGAAACGGTTGGCCAACCGGGAGCTCGCTTTCCGGATTGTGGCTTGAATTGGCACTATACACCCCCATGCGTCGCTCTAGACTGGTGGCCGTCTGTGCCCGCCGGGCCTGGTGCGTCGTTCAACACCGTATCCCACTGGTATATGGAAGAATGGATGGGGGACGAAGTTAATGGGTACAGGAATGACAAACGAGCCGGGTTCCTCCCATTCTTAGACCTGCCCCGTCACACGAACCAGCGGCTCGAACTTGCGCTTTGCCTGTCAGCCGACGAGGAAGACGAACGCGCGATGTTACAAAAACGGGGTTGGAGTGTGCAGGATTCCTGGAAGGTCACATCCACCCCACAGGATTACCAACGCTACATTCAAAACTCCCTCGGAGAATTTAGTTGCGTCAAGCCTTCGTGCGTACGCCTCCAAAATGCGTGGATCAGCGATCGGACGTTGTGTTACCTGGCCAGTGGGAAGCCGGCGGTTGTCCAGCATACCGGTCCAAGCCGATTTCTGCCTGATGATGCCGGCCTATTTCGCTTCCATAATATAAGGGAAGCAGCTCGTTGCCTCGAGAAGGTAACGGCTGACTATGAACAACAGTGCAAGTTGGCTCGCGCTTTAGCAGAAGAGCATTTTGATGCTCGCAAAGTCATTGGTCATGTCCTTGATCGGGCATTTGCATGAAAGGAGGCTTGAAATCCGATGAGTTACACGAAAGTTTGAAAAAGGAAGAAGAGCATTAGTCACATGAAAAAAATTGCTACCGAGTGCGTGAGTTGGCGTGGGAATGGAAATCTCGGCGATGACATGATTTGGGCAGCCCAGGAAGCCATGTTTGGAAACATCCTTGACCTTGGCCAATATCATACTTGCCCACATGCCCTCCTCGTAGGCGGGGGGACCTTTGTTCCGAAAAATCCTCAGCACCCTGAACTCGTCAAGCTGAGCCGTGAATTGCCGACGGCATTTTTTGGAACAGGCATTGGCGATCCCCTCTTTTGGGGCACTGATCATATAAAGGACTGGCTTGAAATTTTCGGGAATGCGCAATTCATTGGAGTGCGTGGCCCCTTGTCGCAAGCTCTGCTTGAAAGCTGGGGGCTTCCAAGCAATCAGATAGAGTGGATTGGCGATCCAGCCCTCTATTTTACAACGAAAAAGGGACGCGGTGACCTTCGTCCATTTGAGGGAAAACTGGCAGTGAATCTAGGGATCACATATGGAAAATTATACGGATTCAATGAGGAAGAACTTGAAAAGACTCTTATTCTGATTCTCAAGGAATTGGTTCGGATTGGCTGGAGCATTACGCTTATTTCTGTATGGCAGCCGGATGACATTGTCGCCGAACGCATCAAGGCGCAGGTACCTGTATGCGCTATCGAGCATTGGCATGAAGACTATGCACGAGCCTTGGAGTCCATAGTGGACTTTGATGTCGTACTCTGCGAAAAACTTCATGTCGGAGTTGTCGCTGCATGCCGTGGTGTTCCTTTTGTCGCATTGAACTATCGAAGTAAAGTGCTGGATTTCTGCCGATCCATTCATTGGGATAAGTTTTGCCTGAGCACCGAGAACTTGGACTCAGACCAGGTCATGGAAAGTGTTGCGACGCTCGCTCAAAGGCAAACCGATTACTCTACACGTTTGCGACAAGATGCTCTACGAGTACAGGAACGGTTATTGGAAGCCGTACCTCACGCAGTTGCTGCACTAAAAGGGTAGTTAGTGATGATGTGGAAAATTGAGACGTTTGTCCGAGGCCAAATCACTCAGTATCCCTCAATGACAATGAAGGGATATGAGCCATTGGCTAATGTTTCTAATGATCGCGGCAAATTATAATTCTGATGTGCTGGCAGTGGAATACAGCATAGGGATGAGGCATTAGGTTGAGGGAAAATTTACGAGTGGTAGTACTGGGTATAATGGGTCGATCACCGTTTGCGGGTGTGGCATGGCAAGTGTTGCACTATCTTGAAGGGCTTAGTCGGATGGGCCACGATGTTTGCTATATAGAGGATACCGGACGCTGGCCATATGACCCGGAACAAAATACTGTCACCGACAACCTGAAATATACCATTAATTACATTGACCGACTGATGACATGGTGTGGCCTGACAGATCACTGGGCCTATTACGCCCCCAAACCGAGCGGCCAGACATTCGGCCTTTCCAGGTCGAAGATTTTAGAGGTGTTTGAACGAGCCGACGCATTGATTAACCTTACAGGAAGTACCATGTTGCACGATGAGCATCTTCGCGTTCCTGTGCGCATCTACATCGAGACAGATCCGGTCTTGCCCCAGATTGAGGTAGCCAAAGGCAATCAATTTTACATAAATCTGCTGAGTGCACATACTCACCATTTCACCTATGGGGAAAATCTCGGTTCTCCGGATTGTGATATCCCCATCGACCGATTCTACTATTTCCCGACCCGTCAACCCGTTATCCTCGATTGGTGGACAACGCTCACGCCTTTTCTCGTCGATGAGCTGGCTTCACCCAGTGTCGGAAGCTTTACGACCATTGCGAGCTGGCGACAATCCGGTATGGATGTTGAATGGAAAGGAGAAACGTACACATGGAGCAAGCACCATGAGTTTTTGAAATTCATCGAGTTGCCCGCACGGATCAGAGAGCCTCTGGAACTGGCCTTAGCCTTAAAAAGCAATGGGCAAAATGGCAATACTCACTGGGTTCCTCAAGACCAGGAAGATGTTGAAGCACTAGATTTGTTGGCGTCACACGGTTGCTCTCTCGCTAACGCAATAACACTGTCAAAGGATATTCTTCCGTACCGCGATTACATCCTCCATTCTCAAGGCGAGTTTACGGTAGCCAAAGACCAGAATGTGCGTCTTCGTAGCGGCTGGTTCAGCGACCGCAGCGCCTGCTACCTTGCTGCAGGAAGGCCGGTCGTGACCCAGGATACTGGATTCGGCAATATCCTTCCTACTGGAAATGGACTTTTTGCCTTTATTACGATGGATGACATTATCGCGGCGTTCGAGGCGATCAGGTCGGACTATACGAAACATTGTCGAGCAGCCAGGGCGATTGCAGAGGAATACTTTCGAGCTGAAACGGTATTGGCTAGACTTCTCGAGCATTCGGGGCTTTGATTGATGGTTGAAAAAAAAATATTTAATTGTCAACGCTGACGATTTCGGCATGAGCCACGGCGTGAACAGGGGAATCATGAAATCCCATAAATATGGCATCCTGACCAGCGCAAGCCTGATGGTTCGAAGGAGGGCTGCCGTTGAAGCCGCCTCATATGGTCGACGACAGGCCAATTTCTCTCTGGGCCTCCATGTTGATCTCGGCGAATGGGTGTACCGTACGGGAAAATGGTTGCCGAATTATCAGAAAGTCAACATGAACGACGCAAAGACGGTGGAGAAGGAGATAGCGAATCAGCTGGCAGTTTTTCTCAAACTCGTGGGGAAGGCCCCCACTCATCTTGACTCGCATCAGCACATTCATCTCCGGGAACCTGTGCGTTCGATCCTGCTTCAAGTGGCTAACAGGTTTAAGATCCCTTTACGTTTTTTCAGCCCCAAGGTTCAGTACTGCGGAAAATTTTATGGACAGACAAAGCCGGGCCTCCTAGATGCAAGCGTACTCAGCGTATTAGGTCTGCTGGCAATCCTGAAAACCCTGCCATCCGGTTATAACGAGCTGGGTTGTCATCCTGGAGAAGCCAATGACGTGCAAACGGATTACCGTGTTGAGCGCCTTCAGGAGGTTAATATTCTGTGCCATCCCCATGTTCGCAAAGCCCTCACGGCATTTGCCATACAACTTTGCTCATTTAGCACCATTGACGCCTGACCGAAGAAAACCATGCCGGCACGGGCGTCAATCACTTCCCTTATACCCCCTCTGTTCTTGTTCAGCACAATTGCCTTCTTCCTGCGGAATGACGTGGACGACTCCTTCTTGGCTATTTAACGATCTTTAAAACACGCATTCCCCGGCAGCATTCCCCATGATGCGCCAAAGGACTGCTGAATGAGCACATACGATTCTTGGATCAGAAGCCAAAATTCTCAAGTGCTGAACGGCCTGGATTTGTGGGGTGGGTCATTCCAAAGGCACAAGGGTCTGACGCTAGCCCCAAAATTGGGGGTGGGGTCTGAAGCGGACCTAAGGGGTATCAGAGAGCCAACCGTGCTTGGCCAACTCTGATGCAAGAAGGTCCGCGACAAGCGCATGACCTTGAGGACTCCAATGACTATCCACAGGGGAATACGGCATACCACCACTATGGACAGCTTCTTGGAAGAACTCGGTTAGATTCAGACATGGGACACCAGCGGATTGGCAAAACTCCGAGAACAACTCAGCAATTGGCCATACACTCCATTCGCGGCAGGGACTCTCAGGATCAAATTTCACGAATGACTGGTACACCCTGAATTTGATGGGAATAAAGGTGAACAGCACGTGAAGCCCCTGTGCCTTTGAATACTCGGCGACCTGAGCCAGCGTGTCCCGCGTCTTTTTCCAGCGCCCCGCTTCAAAATCGCTCCAGGGCTTGGAGGCATAGGCCGCAAAATACACGGTTTGCTCATCCTTGCCCGGCATGGTTAGCTGCCCAAAGTATGGATAGTTATTTGGCAAGACGGGGTTGCTTAAGCGGCGAAGCCTCCGCAAAACATTGTGGGTGAAGGAACCCTGCCGCCAACCCTGGGTCCACGCAAACTGTTGATGGTTTGGTTTTTCCTCCATCAAATTTGATGTATCGGACAATAAGGAATACTCAAAACGGTTATCATCATAGAGGTCGTTACCCTCAAAGAAGAAAAAAATAACCACTCTTGGATTAAACCGGATGGCGTCCTTTTTAAGGACAAGAGCAACTCTTGCTTTGTCCCATAGCCCGCGACCCCCAGGTTAACGACCGGGCGACTGAGACGAGTTTGGAGGCGTTGTGCTGTCGTCTCGGTATCAGAAACATACCAACCTTCCACATAAGAATCTCCTATCAACGCCACGTCGGCTTGGTTGAGGTCCACAGTGTTGCGGTACCCCCATTTATCGTAGGTAAAGACAAGGAGCTCATGATTTGAACGAGGCATTAACCAACCGAATTCAATGTCACTACTCAGATACCCTTTCCAATGATCCTTGGGTCGTCGTCGAAACTCCAACTCCTGGTCTGGCTGGTAGGCCCAAAGGTAATTTTGCGGTTCACCGGATAACTGTTCAAAAGCCAATCCCCAATGCACTAACTTCAAGGTGGCCGGAAGTTCCAGGCAGAGGATAAGACCCAAAAGGGTTATTGTCCAGGCGATTCCGCGAAAAAGGGTGAATCGTGGCCGTCGGCTGATACCGATCCCCCAACTCCAGAGGAAAACAAAGGTCATCAGTAACATCCAACCGAATAACCGTTGGGTCCACATAATGGTCGACTCTGTCATCTGCTGGGACAATACGATTAAACCGGCCCAACCGAGAAAAAGAGGCCCAATCCACAGAACAGACCACACTGTCACCTTTCGAGTTCGAGAGAGGCTGTCATACCGTGAGAAGAACTTCATTGTTAGACCCAGCAGGTGTCCATTTCTGGAAAGACTGTGGTCACGACTTAAAAGAAGACCTCCACGAAAACCCTCGAATTGAGGCGCCTAAGAAGATCGCTACTGAATACTTTTCGGCTAAAAAGGGAATTCGTAATTTTATTGATGAAGGCAGGACTTCGAGTCAACTGATAACCCTCATAACCCTGTACTCTTCGGCTTAACCAACCCTTCTTAACTCTCAATCTCGATCATTTCAGGGGTCAGTCCGGTATCTGTTATATGAAGACGGGCCACGGCAATCGGAAGAGTAAAACGACGGGGTCCGGCACTCCCTGGATTAAGGTAGAGCACGCCCAGGCGAATTTCTGCATAGGCACGATGGGAATGACCAAAAATGACAACGGAAAATTCCGAGGCGACCGGATCTAAATCCAGGTGATCCAGTTCATGCAAGACATACAAAAAATGAGAACGATGTTCAACGACATTCGTTAAGGGAATCTGTTCGGCCCAAGAGCCATGGTCATTATTCCCGCGAACCGCCACCACCGGAGCGATTGTTTCCAGGGTTTTCAGGACGTCCGCGTGCCCGATGTCTCCTGCGTGGATAATCAATTCCGCCCCTGTCAATGCCTCCATCACTTCAGGGCGTACGAGCCCGTGAGTATCAGAAATAATCCCGATCATATCGTCTCTCTCTGCCGATGAATTCCTCTTGAGATTTAGGAATTCGACACAGGTTCATTCTACGGTTTCAGAAATTCCCCATAATGACGTTCGCCGCACTCCGGGCAGAACCCATGCGAGAATTGCGCTTCGGAATGTTCGGTAATAAATTGCTCCATTGAATGCCAATCCCCATGCTGGTCGCGAATTTTCTTACAAAAACTGCAAACCGGTAGGATTCCTTCCAGCATGTTGACTCTTCTGGCCAATTCTTGTGTTTGCCTGGCAGTTCGGCTTACAAGAAATGCCGCCCCGCCAAGAACAAGTATTCTGATCACGGCATTGATCGAGGCGTCAAAAACGGTCTGTGAAACCGGCCAGAATATGCCATAAAAATACAACCGGATCAGAGGCATCGTCACGGCAAATGCCAGCCCCCACCCGTATCCGCTATACCAGGCGGCGAGAGACACCGGAATCAGATATAAAATAGGAAACTGAATGGATGGACCCGATACGTAATCCCCAATGAGAATCACGAACCCCAAAGCACCCCAATAGACAGGGAATAAATTGGTATGTGTCAAGGCACCTTTCCAAAAGCCTGCCCTGAAAGGAAGTGGAGAGAAAGCTCGAAGAGGCGGCGGCATAGGCCTAAACAGGTTTAAAGAAGAGAACCTACGTAAATAATAATAGCATAAGAGCCTTATGCCGCGCATGGCGTTCCGAGTCGGGATCATCCTGCACGGACTGGCTAAGGGATCTCGTTGGAGGAGACGTCCAGGATGAAGATCTGGATCCGAAGCCACCGTATAGTTTATGCGGAGTATCACTCATGAATAGCGCTTAGCCATGAAGGTGGTATGATAAAGAGTGTCAGCAAATATTTTTTAGGGCTGCGGCCTGTTGCCGTGGCCTTTTTTATCATGAACATATTCATCAAATCCCAATAAAGGAATCGCTATGCATTCTTCGATCAAACAATTTTCTCCACGGACACCAAGAGGGAATGACACATCTGCAACGGTAAGGGAGGAAGTCAGAACTTCCAATACTATTTCAAACCACGCGGATGACCTGAAAGAAAGTCCCCTTTTCCAACAGCCAAGTAATGGTCAGAAGAGACCACCCACGCTATTTGTCGTATTTGGCGCCCAAGGAGATCTGACCAAGCGAAAATTGATTCCAGCGTTGTACAACCTGGCTGCAAGCAATCATCTTCCTCAAGAGTTTGCCATCCTCGGGGTGGACGGGATCCCGATGAATACCGAAGATTTTCGGGCGAAGATCGGTCAGGATATTCAGGAGTTGTCCTCCCGTCCTATCGACACCACGATTAAAGAGTGGCTGCTTGATCGCCTCTATTACCTTTCCGGGGATTTCCGTGATCCTCAGACCTACGCACGCCTTCAGGACATGCTCACACAATTAAATACGGCACACGGCACTCAAGGCAATTATTTGTATTACATGGCCACGGCTCCGACATTTTTTGCTGAGATCGTGCAGCAACTTGGAGCCAAAGGATTATTAGTGGAGGATCGAGATGAATTTTCCCGGCGAATCGTGATTGAAAAACCATTCGGCCATGATTTGCCCTCGGCCCGATCCCTGAATCAAGCCCTGCGAGACGTGTTGGATGAAAATCAGATTTACCGAATCGATCATTATTTGGGGAAAGAAACGGTCCAAAATATTTTAGTATTTCGATTTGCGAACGGCATCTTTGAACCGGTCTGGAACCGCCAATATATCGACCATGTTCAGATTACCGTCGCCGAATCCCTCGGTGTGGAACACCGGGGAACGTATTACGAAAAAGCCGGTGCACTCCGGGACATGGTCCCCAATCATCTTCTGCAAATTTTGTCATTCGTGGCCATGGAACCACCCAATACGTTTGACCCTGAAGCTGTGCGGAACGAAAAAGCAAAAGTGCTTCGAGCGATCGAACCCATGAATCCTGTCGATGTCTTACAATCGACGGTGGCCGGACAATATGAAGCTGGATCGATTGGTGGTCGCAGCGTCCTCCCCTATCGAGCGGAGGTGAATGTCGATCCCGTCTCCCTGACCGAAACATTTGCCGCCATGACCTTAGGAATTGAAAGTTGGCGCTGGGAAGGCGTGCCATTCTACCTCCGCACAGGCAAACGGTTACACACGCGGGTCACCGAAGTCGTCATTCAGTTTAAATCCGCTCCCCTTATGCTGTTTCGCAAGACTCCCGTTGATCGCCTCACCCCCAATGTGCTCGTCATTCGCATTCAACCGGACGAGGGCATTTCCTTAAGTTTTGGAGCCAAAATCCCCGGTCCAAAGGTCCAGGTAGGAACCGTGGATATGGATTTCCAATATGCGGAATATTTTGGTGATGCCCCGAGCACGGGCTATGAAACACTCTTACACGACGTGATGGCCGGAGACGCTACACTCTTCCAACGAAGCGATAGCGTCGAAGTGGGCTGGAGTGTGGTCGATCCCATTGTCAAAGTTTGGGAGAGCCTGGGCTTGCATGCCATTCATCCTTATAGGTCAGGGACCTGGGGACCGCCGGAAGCCGATGCCTTGTTGGCCAAAGACGGCCGAATGTGGAGAAATCACAATTAACCGGACAGTCGGGTGTCTGTGACTGGCATTCGCTCATGCAAGTGATCGATGGTTTTCAGGAAAGATCCATTCATTCCAGTGGAACACGATCCTTATTCTGAGCCAACCAGGTTGCAAACGTCTGAAGGGAAGGATTGAGGCTGCGAGCGACAGACGGGGGACGCGCTCCGCAAAACACCTCCTGAAAGTCCCGTTTAAATTGGAACATGTTGCCGAGATCGTCTGCCCCGGGAAAGTCAAAGCTTCGATACACTTCCGGGGATACGTCATGGTAGTGGACCTCTTGCCCCAGAGCCTCCGTGAATGCCGCCGCCATTTCTGCACCCGTCAAGTGTTCCCCTGCCACACCAACCGTTTTGCCGATATACTGCCTGCCTCTCTTGAAAATGCCATAGGCACACTTGCCAATATCTTCCGCGGCAATGCCGGGGAGCTTCTTGTCACCCATGGGCAGGGTAATGGCTAATTTCCCGCTAGCATCTTTCTTGGGCCCCATCCCGAAGTGAATGAAATTGTCCCAATAAAATGACGTCAACAAAAACGTGGTGGGAACCCCACGTTCGGTGAACACGGCATTCGCCTCACCTTTGGCATCGAAGTGCGGGACTTTATAATTCCCCATCAGCGTTGGCATCCGGGTATCGCTGAGCGGCACCCATTGACGTGTATCTTCGAGGGTGGACCAGATCACATGTTCCACGCCGGCCCGTTTGGCGGCCGTTGCCATGGCTTTCGCCTCATCAAATTCCTTTTCCGGTGAAAAGTGGGCCCAGAAAAACGTGACACAAAAGGCACCATAGGCATCGTGAAAGGCACGTTGAAGACTTTCCGGATCATCCACATCCGCCAGGACCACTTCTGCTCCGAGATTCGCCAGCTCTTTGGCTGTATCCGAGTTCACATCACGGGTCAGGGCTCGTGCCGTAAAACCACCGGCCGGATCGTTGAGAATGGCTCGAACTAATCCGCCACCCTGAGCACCAGTCGCCCCCACCACCGCAATAATCTGTTTGTTCCCCATCATGTCTCCCCTCGAATCGTTAGTCTTGTGTGGCCTTTGAATTTCCTGTGCTGCTATAGAACCATGAAGTCGAACCCTGGTGACATTTGAGCAATTCGCCCGAAACAAAAAAAGAATGCACCCTTATCGCGAAGGAGAATCTCTGTCGTTCGGATCCTCTACGATTAACGTTCCGCCCATAATCGGATGGAGTTCGCAATGGTAGGAGTAGCGGCCTGGGGGTAGCCCTGGAAGCGTGTACGTCTTCCCGGAAGCGACCTTCCCGGAATCGAACAGACACGGTTTTCCTGTTCCACAATCATCATGTTGGACGCTATGAGGAGACGGTGTCGCATTAATCCACTGAATGGGAACACCCGCCCAGACAACGGCTTCATGAGGATGATAGTAGGGAGGCCAATACTCCATCCTAATGGGTTCATTCACGAATTCGGCTCCTACCGTGACTGTGCCCATCAACACCAAACTAATAAGAAACATGACAACCTGGATTTTTTTCAGTGGGGTTCTCCTTTCCTGCTACATCCTCTAAGAGAGTGCGTTTTCTTTACTGGTCTCACAAGACTTCTCTCATGACTTGAGGTTTGACAATTGCAACTCCCGCCGTCTCCACTTGCCCAATCGTCAATTCTTGAACCATGAGATAGCATATCCATTTTTTTTATTATAACTGACGGACAACCGGAAATTTGATGCCTCAACTCACAGAAGATGTAAAACCTGAGATTTGATCTTTCAAGACATTGGATGAACAATGTGTGACTGAGGTCTCTCTCAATGAGCTTGTCATCCTGATAATGATGAAAGCGATGTATTTCATCATCGTTGGAAGGAGGATAGCCGTTCTCAAAGGAGGCCTCTTATGGAATACATTGCCCTGGATGTTCACAAGCGGTACACCTGGGCCCGCGTCGAGACTGTCCACGGCGAGCGGGTGATCGAGCTGCGGGTGCTCCATCAGCGCGGGGCGATTCAGAACTTTGTGCGGCAATGGGCGCCGGGCTTGCCGGTGGCCGTGGAGACGGTGGGGAACTGGTATTGGGTGGTCGCTGAAGTTGAAGCGGGCGGCGGCCAGCCCCAATTGGTGAATGCCCGCTTGGCGAAACTGATGATGGGGAGCGTCAACAAGAGCGACCGGTTGGATGTGCAAGGGCTGCCCCGGCTGCAACAGACCGGGACCTTGCCGACCGTCTGGATTCCTCCGGGGGCGGTGCGCGATGCCCGGGAGCTGCCGCGCACCCGCCTGGTCTTCAGGCAGCCGCGCACGCAATTGAAGAATCGCGTGCTGGCCACCTTCGCCAAATATGGTCTGATGGTCGAGGGCGTCAGCGATGCCTTGGGCGCCGGCGGGCGCCAGCGGATGGCGGGCCCTGGTGCCCCAGTCGCCGCCGCAGACACAACAGGCGGTGACGTGTCTGTTGAGTCAACTGGATCAGGTGATGGCCACCCTGACCTTTCTGGAACGCCAGATGCGGGCGGTGTTTGCCCCGCGTCCCCAGACGGCCTGGCTCAAGACGCTGCCGAGGGTGGGCGATCTCCTGGTGATTGTGATCTGGACCTAGATCGGCACCGTCGCGCGCTTTCGCCGGGCTGAGGCCGTGGCGAGCTAGAGCGGAGTGGTGGCGCGCGAGCACTCCCGTGGCGGGAAAATCCGCTTGGGCGCCATCCGCCGCGATGTCAATCCGTATCCGAAGTGGGCGTTTGTGGAAGCCGCCAACAGTGCCATCTTGAATCGGCAGCGCTGTGGCTACACGCATATCCATCACCTGTATGACCGGCAGCGGGCGCGGGCATGGCAAGGCGAAGGTGGCGGTGGCCCGCCATCTGGCGGAAGCGAGTTTCTGGATGTTGACGAAGGGCGAGCCCTATCGGGCCCCGATAGCGTCCACACCACAGGAAGCGCGGGGCGCTCATGGGGGCCGTTGAGCTCCGTCTCCTGATTGCGACACGGTGGTGACAGAACATTCTGCCGCTGCAGACGGCGAATAGATGAGTCCGACACGATCGGAAGATGACACGGCGAACCGAGAGGGAGGCGTGTGCTTATCAGCATGGCCATACGTGATGGAATACAGACCAACTTAAAACTTTACGCTTGACAAAAAAAACTTGCATAGATGAGCCCACGGCGAAGGATCTGTGCCCAGAACGAAAAACCTCAGGGCTCAGCGAACTCCGCACGTGCGTGCTCAGGCCGACAGCTTCTTGGCAATTTTGGCTACGTGCTCGCCCTGGAAACGCGCGCCGGCCAGCTCGTTTTCGCTTGGTACACGACTTCCATCGGCACCGGCAATGGTCGAGGCTCCATAGGGAGAACAGCCGCTGATCTCATTCATCGTCATCTGCCCCTGAAACACATAGGGCAAGCCGACAATCACCATCCCCTGATGTAACAGGGTCGTGTGGAAGCTGAGAATGGTCGATTCCTGTCCGCCGTGCTGCGTGTTCGAACTGGCAAAGACACTACCCACCTTTCCGACTAGAGTCCCACTCATCCATAGTTTTCCAGTGGCATCGAGGAACTGTCTCATTTGTCCGCACATGTTGCCAAAGCGCGTAGGGGTGCCAAAGATAATCGCATCGGCTTCCCCTAACTCGTCCACTGTGCAGATTGGCACCTGAGACTGCAGCTTCTGCGCCTCGATCGCCCCCATCTTCTCCAGGACAGCTCGGGTAACGTTTCAGGAACGCGCCGAAGATCAACATCAACGCCGTTGACCTGTCGGACCCCTTTCTCAACCGCCTGTGCCAGTTGATAGATGTGCCCATACATCGAATAGAACACGATCAACAGCTTCATGTTGGCCTCCTTCTGTTGCGTGAGCGCTGGGTGTAATCTCTAGCTGCCCTTGGCGACTGCGGAGCACGGCGGAACAAATCCAGCACGCAACACCTTAGCAAGTGAGACCCAATGATTCCAGCCTCACAATCGGGAAAAAGGATTGGCATAATCACGCCGATACCCCACCATGTTTGGTGGGAGGTCAAGGGGGTGACCCCTCTTCACTTTTTCAATAGCCACGTTCTGAATCAGGACGAGAAAGGGCAACGGAGCCCAGTAGAGGCGCTGGTTCAGAGTAGAGTCCTTCATAGTTATAATGAATGAAGCGCTGCCGATCCGTATATCAATCCAATGCCGCCCTATGGATAGCGTTGACAATTTTATGAATCAATACGACAATCAGAAAGAATTTTGCAGGCATGGGTCGTATATTATGTCGCTCCATATGCTCAATAGTGAGATGTAAGGAAAGCCCGTGAGCCAACACTCAGCAACTGTCGATACAAACGTATGGATTAAATATATCGATAACAGCCCTAAAAAGCCTGAAATCCAGGCTCTGTTTGATGCATGTCTAGAAAGAGAAATAAATATATATGCCTCTTCTCGCGTATTTAGTTTTGACACAACAACTCAGCGCCCAGAGCAAACGCAACACATCAGGCAAGTAATTTTCGATCTTGGAGCCAGCATAACTCCAGCCCCTTTTATACTTGGAGATCTAAACGATCCAAAAGGATCAATGCTGGGCTCCTCCGACTTTTTGTCAGGCCTTAATGTTGACGAAAGAGAGACAGCATTTATCTCCGTTGTTGGCTGTCACCCCACCAAGAAACACCCTTCAGAATTGGGCAAAAAAGCATCAAACCATATAGGCGACTACGATGCGCTAATGCAGCATTATATAAATGATTTTGGTGTATTTTTAACCTATGACAAACATCTATACTTTGAACCTAAAAATCGACTGATATACAAAGAAAAACTAGGGCTTAATGTCATGGATCCTTCTGATTTTTTGAAGGAACTTCTGGATTGAATCTAACTAGGCGCTCAACTTCGCTCACTTCGTTCGCCGGACATCCAAAGACTGCGCTTTTAGCTGCCGATTAGCTTTATCGACGGACAGCTTTCACGTTTGAGTCTAAAAGCTAATAACACATATGAAAAATCTCAAGTCGAACTCATAAAATCTTAAAGACTTCTTTGAGCAAATCATTACTGCTAGATTTATAGCAGAGCCTTTCAATTCGTTTGATGCCGAAAGTGATTCTTCGCAAGTACGAATTTTCATGGAGAAACAAAATTATGATGTCGTTGGCGTAAGACAAAAGGGTTTGATAGCTGGGTATGTTGCTAAAGAGGAGCTTTCAGTTGGTGCCGTAGGGGCAAGCGTTCGCCACTTTGATCTAGCAGAATTAGTTTCTGATTCAACTACTTTAGTGGAAGTTTTAAAAATGTTGCGTGTTCGATCACGAGTTTATGTAATCTATCTCAATAAAGTTGGCGGCATTGTAACAAAGGGAGATTTGGAAAAGGCTCCTGTTCGTATGTGGTTATTTGGACTAGTTTCGCTTTTGGAAATACAGCTTTTACGCTTGATAAGAGGCTTTCACCCTGATGAATCATGGAAAGTTTTTCTTAAAAAATCACGCCTCGCCCGAGTTCACAAGACATTTGAGGACCGAAAGGCTAACATTGAAGGAATTGATTTAGCTGACTGTCTTCAATTCTGCGACAAGCGAGATATTTTAAAAGGTAGCGATATAATCAGAAGGCATGTGGGTATTAAATCTAAGAAGCAAGTGGAAAGTCACTTGAGGAGAGCTGAAACCTTAAGAAATGGCCTTGCTCATGCACAGGACATAATTACTAATTCTTGGCCGAATATTGCTGGTACTACCGCAATGATAGAATCATCGTTGGAGGATATGGAAAAAGTGGAAATCCCTGTTTAAGGCTCTGTCTAATAACTCATTCAACCCGACTGGACTTAGCTTACCTTTCATCATTGTTTGCTGGTTATACTTGCATTGTCGCTAGCGTCGGGCGGCGGGTTAATTCTGTGGGAGAGAACGGATAAATCCCTAATTGCGAAACAAGAGGGGATAGACCTCTGGGTTTCCTGGAGCACACCGCTCTTTGGCGCGTCGGTTCGAAAAACCTAGCTGAGGACTTAGAGGATGAGAACGTGCAAGACGACGGCACAAAGGGAGATGGCAGAAATGGCCAGCGCGGCAAGACTTACCCGCCATGCACGCTGATGCTTGGCTTCCGCCACTAAGGCGGCCTGCTCTATCGCCGCAACCGTGCTTTGCAATTGTTCGGCGAGTTCTTTGACATGCCTGGCATTTTGAGAGGCGGCTGATTGCAGCTCGCTGATCTGTTTTTGCAGCAACTGTGCCTGATTGGGCGTGGCGTCAGCTCCTTTTTTCGTAAACGCTGGTGCTGTTGCCGAAATAATTGTT
>WHTE01000150.1 GCA_009377845.1 Nitrospirales bacterium
TTTCCCAACTGCGAAATTCGCATTCAACGCTCTGTTAACGTGACGGATTCGGTTGGGGAGCAGGTGAGAGAGGTGGAGAGCTAGAAGAGCGGCGGGAGCGGAGGATTTCTTCCAGCGTGAGTAGCGCATCACGGCCGGAGTTGGTTTCGAATCCTTTCGAGAGACTGGTATCCGCATAGGTATGGCCATGTTGCTGTGTCGCGCTCTGGCTTAAACTCCCCGACCAGGGCCGGGGATCCTGCGAACCGTGCTTACGATTCCACGCAGCCAGACAAGCTTTGGCGATCATCTTGTTGAGCGGCGCCGGATTGTACAACATCTTTTTAATGTTCCACGGCGTTAAACTCAGGGGGTTGTAGCCACTCGACAAATAGCCTTCCGACAACAAGCGTTGCTCCAAATCCGTATTGGGTTGAATGCCGAGGAAAAACATGAGTGGGAAGACCCGGTCTTCCCCCAAAATGGAGGCCACCACTTTGTACGACTCGATGCTTTGGAGGAGGGTTGCTTCTGTTTCGTCCGGGGAATTCAGGGAATAATTGAGAATAACCCGCCCGTTGAACCCCGCTTCCTTCAGATATCGGCATCCGTCATAGAGGTGTTCAAGCTTGAAACCCATATGCAGGCCGTTGAGGACCTTTTGCGATCCCGCCGTGATCGCCACTTCCAGATCTCCCACTCCTGATTGCACCATTAGCTTGGCCAGCGACGGATTGATCAGCGAAGTCCGGATGTACCCCGACCATTCAATGTGTAATTGCTGAGAGATAATTCGTTCCAGGATTTCCGTGCATTGGGGATAGGCTTCTTTGCCGGTGATGAACTGGGCGTCGGTAAACCAGAACCGTCTGGCTCCCCACTGGTGGTAATACTGGGCGATGTCTTTCACGACGTTCTCTGCCGGGCGGTATCGCACCCGCTTGCCTTCAATATACGGATAAAGACAAAACGCGCAATCGTAGGGACAACCTCGTTTGCTCTGCACCCCGATACATTCGCCGATATATTCGCGATATTGTGGAAAGATTGACGTGAGATAGGGCAGGTCCACTGTGAGAGCATCCAACAAGGCCGGGGTATTTTTGGTGCCTTTCGTGACTCGCCCCCGTTCTTTGGTGATGAACCGCTCTTCACTAAGGGATTCGCCGTTCAGAACTTTGAGAATGGCGTCTTCTCCTTCTCCCAGAATGCCGATAATGCCTTGCGGCAGTTTTTCAATGAGCTGATCGGCAAAGGCCGTGAAGGCTCCGCCGCCAATCATCATCCCGGCTGAGGGAAATTCTTTGTGAATCAGCCAGGGATACGAAAGATTATTCCGGATATCCGTGTAATAGCGGTACAGGTTACGCAGGCCTTGGAAGGAGGCCACCACTCGCTTCAACGGATTGCTGGCGTAATAAAAATTAAATGCGTGTTCGAGCGTGGCATCGCCTTCATGCGGGGAAAAAATTTGGATATCCCGCCACGAAAAACAGACCAACTCCGGCTGAAACCCCTTTGTCACTTCGCGTAATTTTTCCTGGCGTTGATGAGGAGGAAATAAGGAGAGATCCAGAATCTGCTGACGAACATCCGGCCGGCGACGATGGACGAAGTCAGCCAGATAGGTAATCCCGGTGGGGTAGACCTTTTTACATGGGAGAAAGACATACAGGACGGAGTTCATCGCGCTATTTCACCGCCACATGAATGGCGACGATTCCGCCGGTCAGATTGTGATAGTCCACGGTCTGAAACCCCGCTTCCTTAAGCAATTGGCCTAATCGTTCCTGATCGGGAAAATTGCGTATGGACGCCGGTAAATATTCATACACCCCCGTGGCATCACGGGCCACCTTGGTGCCAATCCAGGGGAGCAGATGAAAGGAATACCAGTCGTAGAGTGTGCGCAGACTCGCGGAAACAGGCCGGGAAAATTCCAGGCAGACGAAGCGGCCTCCAGGTTGTAACACCCGGCAGATTTCCGAGAGTGCTTGGGGAAGATTGCCCACGTTTCGAATACAAAACCCGGCGGTCACGGTATCGAACGTGGCTTGCGGAAAGGTAAGATGTTCGGCATTCATCTGCAGGCAGGTAATGCGATTGGCCAACTTCTGGGACCGGACTTTTTCCTGCCCCACTCGTAACATGGCCAGATTCAGATCCGCCGCGATGATCTGGCTGGTAAATTTGAGATGTTGATCCACCAAGATGGCCAGGTCACAGGTACCCGCGCCCAAATCTAACGCTCGCGTTCCAGGGGTGTTCGGAATGTAGGAAACGGCGGTGCGTTTCCAGGAATGGTGCAGTCCGAAACTGAGGAGCGAATTGTTCAGGTCATAAAATCTGGCAATAGCCGTGAACATGCGCTGGACAGCCTGCTCACGAGCAGAACCGGTCCATGTGGAGGCCACTTTTCCCGGTGCCCCGGTTTTATCCATTGCGGGAACCATCCCAAGGACCTAGCACCCGCTCTCGCGTGTTGTCAAGAATTGAGCTCTTCAGGAAACCGGAGTAGATCATCGAGAGGAAAAGACCAGAGAGGGAACTCTAAATAAACAGAGTGGTTTCGGCGCCGGAACAGGCCGAGATGATAGCGGGCAACCCCATCACTTCATCGACCCCTTTCGTCACCGCTTGGGCATCGACACCCATGTATTCAAGCCCCGCACTGCAAGCGATCAGTTTGAACTGGCCGACTTGCCGGGCTTCATCGAACATTTCCGAAATGAGCGGAACTTTGCGTTCACGGATCAACCGAGCCACTTCAGGAGCTTGGGCCGCATACTCCGGAGGGAAATCCAATTCATTTAACCGGCCTTCCGCCAACTTTTTGATGGTCCAGAACAACAACACCACCATGACGTCTTTACCCATGGCGGCGGCCGTTAAGCTCAAGGTGGCCACTTGGTGGAGCTTATCGTAAGTCGCATTGTGTGCGTAAATGACGAATCGTGGCTTAGACCCCATATCGCGCCGCTTCCCCACTCATCAATTTTGGACTTCCAGTTTCCAGCCGGGACTCAAAGCCCCTTGCCTCACTTCCAACATTCTGACCAACATGTTCTTACCGTCTGGTGGGACGAATCAACGGCTGTGACTTGCGTCGAGTTAACGTCCAACCCTCTTCCTCATACAACAAACAACATTTCATGCGACCACAGACGCCAATACGGTGACTATCCATGCCACTCATGGGTGCGTCTGCTCGGCCACGAGGATAGACGGGTTTAAAATCGGTTAAAAAACTGGAGCAACACAGCACCAATCCGCAGGTATCGACGCCGCTGAGTCGGGCGGCTTCCTCACGACTCGAAATCTGCCGCATCTCGATCCGGCATCCAAAGCGCCGGGCCAGATCTTTGACCAGTTGCCGGAAATCAATCCGGTCATCGGCCGTATACGTAAACGTCAGCGACCGCTGAGCAAACGACCCGAACACTTCAACCAATTTCATGTCGAGCCTCAACTCCGCAATACGCTCCTGACAAAATTCCTCACCCTCCTGGGCCAATCGCTGCTGGCGCGCAATCTGGCGTTCATCTTCTTCATTGGCCTTGCGAATGATCGTTCGCATCACCCGCATGGGAGGGCTAAACGGGAGAAATTGAGGAGGGAGGTAGACCTTGCCGAAGGTTTGGTCGTTATCTAATTCCAACAACACCCAATCTCCGACTTTCACCGCATGATTGTCCGTCCGGGTTTTTTTCACCTCTCCCAGATCACGCACTTTGACTCCGACCACCGCCACCTGGTCCGGATATCCATTTTGGTCTTCATATTCCTGTACCATGAATCGTTGTCTCCTGTTAATACCGAGCAATACTGTATGGGAATGTTGAAAAATGCCGCCGTTATCGCATCGTGCGTACTCACGTACTCATTTCCTACGCTCCGCTCATTCAACAATGGGCACACCCTTCGGAATACACCACGCGATCACGGCCTTCGCGGAGGGCCTCAGGACTGGACGGGCCTTTTTGAACACTCCCGTATTTGTTTCGTATGGCTCTCGGTGACCCACATGCGGATGAAAGGTACAATTATTCAACAGCCTCTTTTGGCATGAGAGCCAATCATACCGTAATCAGGGAAAGAGGCCAAGCCGTGATCGTTGAGGATCAAAATCTCCCCCCACTGCACCATGCCCCCCGATGCCGGCTACGGCTAACGATGTGTTCGCAGGAAGGAAGGGGGCGCATGATCCAACTGATACAATCCGAGCGGTGCCAGCTGATCCGACACATGAGAAACCCTGGTTTCTCCCTGGGAACCGGCCCCAAACACATCAAACGCCTGGCCGTAATGATAGCGGCAGCCAAACGGTTCCAATTCCTGCTTAAGACTTTCAGGAGGATCCCAATTTGCCGTGAGCAATGCCGTACGTGCCGGATTGCGCCGGCTGAACATAAACGATAAATGATCGGGATACCAATCCGCGCCCCCTGTCGCATAGGACACAAAGAGTCCAGCCTGAGCCGTTTGGCATAATTCGGCAAGGTAGGCATTGGTCAGAAAGCCGTTTTCCCCCACCTCCAACCACTTTCCCGGCGGAGACAAACAGGCATATGCGGCATAACTCCGCACTTCTTTCAATTGCTGTTGGGAGGCAAAGACCAGGGGAATCGGGCCGTATTTCGACACCAGATTGGCGATGACCTTGTCTTGCAAAGCGGACCGGCCATCATTGGTCGGACCGCTATCGGCATGCACCAACGTGTTCCGCCCGCGATCCGCAATCAAATAACAATTTCTGGGAAGTTCCACGTCACAGGGATCTTCTCCGAAAAACGGCACCGACACGACCTGAGCGTCACCCACACGCCAGGCTTCCCCATGCGCCAGTTCCGTGACCTGCGAAAATCCTAATTCCCTGAGGAGGGAAAGATAATCATAATGCAAAGCTTTCCGATTGCGTCGACTTGGCACGAAGATCGGTACATCTTTGGGCAAGTGGTACAAGGTGCGGGGATCGACGTGGTCGTCATGATCATGGGTGAGAAAAATTCCTGACGGGCGCGGAAGGAGGTTGGCCCACAGAGAGGGGACGGGGGACTCCGCGAACCATGGCATGAGCCAGGGATCAAACCATAAGAAACTATCCTGGTGTCGATACAGTAAGGCCGCATGGCCCAGATGCACCACATCCTGATCCCGCGTGACCTGCCGCCAGTGGGCCTCAATGGATGTGTTCGGCGCAATGGCGAGACAATCATGGTCATTCAACAGGGTAAATAACTGAGCCAATTGTCGCTCAAGGTCCCGTCCACCGGCTTGGCCCACCGTCTGAATCTCGGCCATGGTATGCCGACCCGTGAGAAAGCCGAGGAACTGTCCCACTTTGGCCCCGATCGGTCGCTCAAATCCAAACGGGATGGCCTGGCGCGCCACGGAGTTAAAAATCCGCAACCCTCCATACGTCATCTTGGCCGAGGCCATGGGATTTTTCGGATAGGTCCATTGAAAGGTTCCATCGGATTTCCGTCCGCACTGAATATGTCGTTGTAATGGAGGCCGTGATTGCACCACTTCCGCATAGGCATCCTCCAGACGACGGGATAATTGAGGGTTATCCAAGGATGCACGTTTGGCCATGATGTCGCTGATGGCCGTCTCGATGCCGCTCATCATAATCCCATGCACTTGATGAAGACTGCTGACCACCTCCGGTTCCACCCCTCCCAAAAAGGGGAAAGGCCCAGGCGGTTCGGCACTCTCCAACTGAATCCACACCCAAGGGTTCAGCCCGACCAGCTGTGTGGAATCAATGGTAGTCCAGGGATTCATAAATCGGTGAGATTAGGAAACGACTTTGATTTGATCTGACTAATTCAAGGGAGGAACCTCGTGGGCTCAACCCTCCTCTATTGAAGCTGTTGAATAATTGCCATACGTTGCCTATTGATCCACATGCAGCTTCCCAAGAGCCATACGAAAAAAATGAGGAGTGTTCAAAAAGACCCGTCCTGTCCTGAGGCCTCTCGAAGGGAAGACCCCAGTCACTTGGATGGGCGGAGCGTACAAAGGAGTACGTGAGCACGGCCAAGGGGCGAGAACGCCACTGGCCTGCCTTCCGAGCCTACTCCGCCGAAGTAGCTTCGGCTACGAAGGCCGGGAGTTGGGCGCAGGCACGGCGGCATTTTTTAACACTCCTTTATTGAAGGTGGACTGTGGGTTCAAACAACACCTGAATCGTATTCTGATCCGGATCTTCGAGATAAAACGAATAACTTCCATCGCGATGCTGCCTCAGGGGTTTCACAACCGTGAGCCCCTGGTCCGTGGCTTCCTTAAACAGCGCATCCACGCTTTCGGGGGAATCCATCAAAAACCCCAAATGATCCAACGGGTGAACCTGAGAAACGTTGAATTGACTCAGCTCTTCTGCAGACACTTGATGAAGGGCGAGATTATCATAGCCCGTGCTTAAGTAAACGTTCTCGGGGTCGGGCTGCCACACGACTTTCATATCAAAGAGACGTTCATAAAACCGTTGAGAAACCTGGACATTCCGCACTCGAAGGGCCAAATGTCGAAGACCACGGGTTTTTCTCTTTTCCACCATGTCGTTCCCCTCAGAACCAGAGATATTCGAGATTTTCACGCTCGGTCTAGCAGAAGGGCATCATACCCAGCAGCCCCGGAGTGAGCAAGTTGCCGGTCGATGACTCCATATTCTTGCCTTTGTTCAAAAATTCATCATGGTGGGTATTTCTTTGGATATCACCTGCGTAGTCAATGATCCAACATGAGAAAATAAGTATGTGTAAATATCCCTCCAAGTCACACGCAAGGAGGCCACACACGGACATACGTGAAAAGAGGTGAGGAGTTTTCGAACGGGAAAAACACCGCCGCCCGGCTTTTCGTCCAGACTCTAAGGTAAACCTTTTCAATATTTTCTCACGACCTTAAGGACACATCATTCAGGATCGATTGGAATTATGGTATTTTGTGACAGGAATAGCCAAAAATTTGTTGCCCTGTTTTGAAAAATTGGAGGAACTGATGGTAAGAATGCAGTGGAATCGACGGGTAAGGTCTATAGGGGTAGGGGCGTGCCTCCTGCTCCTCACTTCAATTTCCGGTGCGGTGGACGCTTCCGGTCCTCCTCAAGAAATTATTGGAAAAGACGGCGCGCCGATGGTCTTGATCCCCGAAGGAATCTTCCCCATGGGAGTCCCCAAAGCGGCCCGGGACGGGGGAACAGACGAACGGCCGAATCACGAGGTGTTCGTTGACACCTTTTATATGGACAAGTACGAACTCACGAATGGACGGTATCTCCAATTCGTGACAGAAACCGGTCACCGGACCCCGCAACATCCTACCGATCCGAAAAAGGGAATTTGGAAAGGCAATATGATGCCCGAATCGATCACCGACCTGCCGGTCATTAACGTGGACTGGCATGATGTCGAAGCCTACTGCCGCTGGGCTGGAAAACGCCTTCCCACGGAAGCCGAGTGGGAAAAGGCGGCGAAAGGGCCTAACGACTGGCGCTTTCCCTGGGGTGACGTCGAGCCCACGCTGGAACATTTGAATTTCAATCAATCCTGGCGTGGAGAAGCCACGTTGACACAGGTGGGTATTTATGAAAAAGGGAAAAGCCCCTATGGCGTGTACGATGTAGCAGGCAATGTCTGGGAATGGGTGGCGGATTGGTACGATCCCGGCTATTACGCCAAAAGCCCTGCCCGGAATCCCAAGGGGCCCGAAACCGGGACGCACAAAACATTGCGAAGTTCAGGCTGGCAAGGGGAAACCCCTCAGGTGCGAATCTTTACGAGAATCAAAAGTCTTCCGACGGACCGCAATAATTCCACTGGGTTCCGATGCGCACAGGATGTGTCTGCTCCATCTGCCCCGTAAGATTGGAACCTTTTCCGAGCACGCCCTATGAAAGATGATCAATCCCATACCGGCTTTCAAGGACTTCGCGTCGGCGCCCTTGAAAGCCGGCTGGCCACGGAGATGGAACGGTTCATTATCCGGCACGGAGGCGTACCCGTCGTTGCCCCGTCGATGAGAGAGCGTCCGCTATCGGAAAACCCTCAGGCTCTTGAATGTGGTCACGCCTTGCTGGACGGTCAGGTCGACATGCTCGTCCTGCTCACCGGCGTGGGGTTTCGTGCCCTGCTGGAGGTTGTCCAGACCCGGTATTCACTTGATGCGATCACCGCCGCCTTGCGCAACACAGTGCTAGTCGTCCGGGGCCCCAAGCCAACCCTGGTGTTAAAAGAACTTGGGCTTCAGCCGAACATTCCGGTCCCCGAACCCAATACCTGGAGAGATACCCTCCATGCACTGGATGCGTCCTACCCAGATGGTCTTCAGGGCATGCGAATCGCGGTGCAGGAATATGGAGTCAGTAATCTGGAGTTCTTGGATGGACTGAGGGAACGGGGAGCAGAAGTCCGGCCTGTGCCGGTCTATCGGTGGACCTTACCAGACGATGTCGCGCCTCTAAAGAACCTGCTGCAACAGATCATGGATGGAGAGGTCCAGGTTCTGTTAATCACCAATGCCGTGCAAGTTGAACACATCATCAAAGTATTGGGAGAGGACGAAAAAATCAATCATTTCAGAAAAGCTCTCCACCGCATGATGGTGGCCTCAATCGGCCTCGTGGCAAGCGAACGGTTACGCCACTATGGATTCCCCGTCGACCTGGAACCCTCCCACCCCAAAATGGGCATCCTGGTCAAAGAAGCTTCCCAAGCCGTTCACGCGATCCTGGCCAACAAGAACGCCCCACCCATCAGGTAGCTGTTCTTTCTCTGATTCTCAGCGAACACATCGGACTTTTATTCTACAGCCCTGCGAATTTCTAAATGCGCTCAGTTGTATTGAGGAGTTTGGGTTTCGAAGCTCGGCCGTCTATTGTGATTCCAATTAACTTCCAAAGTCTTCCTTTGTCTGTGTGTCTACTCAACGCTGACTGACGACTGCCGTCCGGTCCTTGGGTCGGACGCTTTCATGAACCGGCGGACCTTGTTTGAGCGCAGCGAGTTGGGCCGCCCTCCTAAGGCTCTCGTCCGTCCCATCTTAATGAGACCGGACGGGGCGTCACTGGTTTTGGGTCCTTTTGCCGTAACAAAAGGACCTCGGCTGCCGGGCCGAAACCCATAGGTGTTAAGC
>WHTE01000151.1 GCA_009377845.1 Nitrospirales bacterium
GATCGATGACAATAGCGGGGATATTATCGATCGCAGCTTCTTCCAACAAGCCGATGCACAACCCGGTTTTGCCGCTACCGGTCATACCGACGCAAACGGCATGGGTCACCAGATCTTTCGAGTCATAGAGGAGTAAGCCGGACTTGGCGGATTTGGTAGTGAGGTCGTACGGCCTTCCTAAATACAAGACTCCCAACTTTTCAAAATCCGACATTGGCAGCCACTCCTTTCATGAATCGGAAATGCATGTTTTCTATTGTAAGAAAGGCTTGAAGAAAGAGTTTCGACCGAAAAGATACCAAATAGGCCCTAATCCCTGCATCATATGTCCCGGCTCTGTCGATCCGAGCCCATCTTGATTACCTCACCCTGTCCCTCCTCATCTCTGACGCCATCTTGTTCTTTCCCACTATGACGTCATCCTGACTTACCCTCTACTTTGTCATCCTGAGGCGGAGACGAAGGATCTGTGCCCTGCTCGACACACCCCACGACCCAGCGAGACTTTTCGGTTCCCTCATCATGACATGCATCGGAATCCATTTCTATCGAATCTATGCTGGATGTGTATGATGGGATTCCATCTCGATCCTTTTCGGATATGAACGGCTAGGATTTGGATGGATCTCCTTTGACGGCTTGACATCTTTCAGTCATTGACCAAGAATCTCTCCGATCTATCCCAAAAACAGCATTTCTTGATATGGCAGGGAGAGTCTGATGGCTAATACGAATAAACAATCCGGAACGAATGTGCATGAGATTGCTGATGGGATCTATCGCATTAACACCCCGGTTGTGATTGAAGGGGCAGGCGGGTTCTCCTTCAACCAATACCTCATCATGGATGACGACCCATTGCTCTTCCACACCGGCCCGCGAAAGATGTTTCCACTCGTGCGTGAAGCGGTGGCGAGCGTGTTGCCGGTCGAAAAGCTTCGCTACATTGGATTGTCCCATGTAGAAGCTGATGAGTGCAGCTCACTGAACGAATGGCTGGCGGCTGCTCCGCAGGCTGTCCCGCTGTGCGGTACTATTGCTGCCATGGTATCCATAGGTGACCTTGCTGATCGAGCACCTCGGGCAATGGCGGATGGAGAGCGGCTCCCTCTGGGAAAGCACTCCGTCCGTTGGTTCGATACGCCGCATCTGCCGCACGCCTGGGAATGCGGTGTTCTGACAGAAGACCGAACTTCTACGCTGCTATGCAGTGACTTGTTCACGCAGGGAGGCGCCGATCTTCCTCCCATCACGGAATCGGACATTCTTGGGCCCAGCGAGGCTTTTCGTCACCGAATGGATTACTTCTCACACACCAAGAACGCAGGAGTGCTTCTTGAGAAGCTAGCCTCGACAAACCCGACAACACTTGCGTGCATGCACGGCAGCGCGTGGCGTGGCGATGGGGCACAACTGCTTCGTGCGCTTGCCGACGCGCTATTGGTATGATTTATCCCTTATTGAGCTGGAAAAGACGACCCACTTGGAATCCGGAGTCCAGTCGATCTGCTGGAAAGCTAAAAGGGGCATGGTCTTATATGGAGTGGTATTAAGACTCGTAGGGATGCGATGGAGGGAAGGACCGCGAAGAAATCACTAGGAAATAAGGCATAATCCTATCAAAATAGCGCAGGGATTTTATCCTTACATTGCCAGACAATTTGCATCTTATTATGGATCCAGATAGTCATTGTTAGGCAGTTAAACTAAAGGCAAAGTTGTCTGCTCTATATTGGAAAATCCAGATGTCTATCGTAGTCCCTAGCCAAGTCGTCGAGTATCTGAAGACTCGGTATCCGAAGGCCGATAGTCCAAATTTCTACCTCGACATCGATCATGCACCAATAATCGCACACCTTCTCTCGCTTGTGGAGAGCATTCCTGCACATCTTCTGACGCTTCAGGGCGTAGCAGCTGCAGAGTTCGGGGAGGCTGTCTCGGCACTGCAAATTGCTTTGGGTCGATGGAACGCAGGTGAGAATAACTATGTATCCAAGGGCATCCCAGGCAGCCGCCAGACGCACCCTGTGGTTCTGCTCCGCAAGCACTTGTCTTCTCTCCACGATGAGGGGGCGGAGCCAACGACCAACGCACTCTCCTTTATCTTAGACATCGTGTTTCGTGATTCCCTTCGTCGTGACCTTGGCTCAATTGATCGGTGCATCCAAAACGGCGAGTGGAAGGCTGCCACAGTTCTTGGAGGATCTGTCGTAGAGGCACTCCTCTTGTACGGATTGCGCGAGTACGAAAAAAGGAACAACAGCGCGTTGCAGACCACAATCCAATCTCTCCAACAAGTTCCAGGGACTCTCCAGGGCACTCCTCCAAGCAATCTGGACCAATGGCAGCTACACCAACTGACTGAAGTCTCAGAGGCAGTCAGCCTCATTCAAAAGGAAACCGCAGCTCAGTGCAGAATCGCCAAGACCTTTCGTAACCTTATTCATCCGGGCAGAGCTGCGCGGCTTGCCCAACAGTGTGACCGAGGCACAGCTCTTTCTGCCCTCGCTGCTGTTGAGCATGTAATGCGAGACCTTACACCATGACGGTCTCACTCTGCCTAACCACGGTATGTAAGCGACCGTCAATAGCCTCCGCTCCTGCGTCGCTCCGGCTATCGGCGGCGTCTGATGCCCAGCGTTAGACGGCGGAAATCAGCGCTGCCGAAGTTGTGGAAATCGGCGCAAGCAGGATATACATATCCATGACGAAGCGAACGTTTAACGGTGTTACGATCGAATGTGTACGGGGGAATATTGCGAGCCAGCCCGACATGGACGCCATTGTCAATGCGGCTAATGCTGAGTTGCGCATTGGCGGTGGTGTGGCTGGTGCGATACACCGCGCTGCCGGACCGGGTTTGGAAGATGAGTGTCAGCCACTCGCCCCCATCGGTCCCGGCCAGGCGGTCATCACCAGTGCGCACGGCCTGCCCAACCGTTACGTCATTCACTGCCTCGGGCCGGTTTACGGACAAGACGAACCGTCCGCCGTTCTTCTTTCCGACTGCTATCGTAATGCCCTCAAGCTTGCCGAGCTGCACGGCATCCGGTCAATCGCCTTCCCCGCCATTTCGACCGGCGCATTCGGTTATCCGATGGAAGCCGCAGTACGAGTTGCCTTGACGGCGATTCTCGAAAAGATGCCACGGATGGTCTCCGTCGTCCACATCCGTTTCGTGCTGTTTGCCGATAAGGATCAACAACTTTTCACACGGATTCTCAACGAGATCGAGTACTGAATCTCCTACACGTTTGGGGAAAGCCTTTGATACGATGCTGATCCAACAGGGCCTATTGAATATTTTAAATATTGGCCTTTTCATCAACACATACGTGACCAAGACCCACCGGAGGAAATGAGGGAGTGTTCAAAAAGGCGCGTCCAGCAAGGCCGCAGCCGCTTGGACGGGCGGAGCGTACGGAGGAGTACGTGAGCGTGGCCAAGGGGCGAGAACGCCGCTGACGGCATTTTTCAACACTCCCAACAGGGTTTATTGTTAGATAGTGGTAGACACAGGAATAATCATGAATCCCAATAGAGCGGATATCGGGCCAAAGCCTTTGAACGAATGCACGAAGGCCAATGGGCTCGCGCTCTTCACCGATCTTTACGAGCTGACGATGCTGCAGGCCTATTACGAGGAGGGCATGACGGCGGAGTCCGTCTTCACTCTCTTTGTTCGCCGCCTCCCTGCCCGGCGGAATTTCCTACTGGCTTGCGGGGTGGATACCGTCCTTGATTATCTGGAAACGATCCGCTTCGGCGAGGAAGATCTCGCCTACCTTTCCACGCTCGGGCTTTTCTCCGACTCTTTTCTCACCTGGCTCCGGGATTTCCGTTTCACCGGAGAGGTGGATTCCGTCCCCGAAGGCACTCCCGTCTTCGCCAATGAGCCCATCCTCGAGGTCGTGGCGTCGTTGCCGCAGGCGCAGATTCTGGAGACCTTTATCATGAACCAGATCCATCTACAAACCGTACTTGCTTCGAAGGCGCAGCGGGTGGTGGCGGCGGCCGATGGCCGCCCTGTGGTGGACTTCGGTGCCAGGCGGATGCACGGGATCGACGCCGCTCTTAAGGGGGCTCGCGCCTTCTGGATCGGCGGGGTGGCATCCACCTCCAATGTGCTCGCGGGCAAGCTTTATGGCCTGCCGGTGGCCGGGACGATGGCCCACAGCTACATCCAGGCTCACGAGAATGAAGCGGCCGCCTTCCGGGCTTTTGCGAAGGTGTTTCCGGAAACCACCTTGCTGGTGGACACGTACGATACCCTGCAAGGCATTCGAAAGGTAATTGATCTGGCCAAATCCATTGGTGATGATTTCAAAATCAAGGCCGTGCGTCTTGATTCCGGGGATATGCTGGCGCTGTCGCGGGAGACCCGATGGTTGCTCGATGAGGCCGGACTTGAAAGGGTTGAAATTTTCGCCAGCGGAGGGCTTGATGAAGATGTCATCGCGACTTTGTTGTCGGGTGGGGCGCCGATCGACGGCTTCGGCGTCGGCACCAGTATGGGGGTCTCGAACGATGCCCCCGACCTGGATATCGTCTACAAACTTAGCGAGTATGCCGGCAAGGGACGATTGAAGTTGTCGACGGACAAGCCGATATTCCCAGGTCGAAAGCAGGTGTTCCGCATCGCGAAAGATGGAGAGGATGTACGTGATGTGATCGCGCGTGCAGGAGAAGAACTTATTGGTCGGCCGCTGCTGGTCCCAATGATGCGTGATGGCAAACGCCTCCCTGAGGGAAGGGTCGATCTCACGGCGGCACGCACATATGCTCATGAGCAGATTGCCCGTTTGCCTGCACCGGTACGGGCGATTACCCATGCCGATCCACCTTATCGAGTCGAGGTGAGTCAGGTGCTTTCCGACTTTCAAAAGAAAATTGTGCAGGACTTCACCACCTGACCCAACGGTTCTGGCTGAGACAATTTAGTATTTAACTGTCAACTCAGACATTTCAAAACTCCCTCTCCATTTCAGGGAGAGGGTTGGGGTGAGGGTGAAGGCTCATTCAATAGTAAACGCACTGTAGGAATTTATGATGGTGGAGATCAACGATTCCTTGGAGCCCGGCGATGCCTTACTCATCGTGGATGTGCAAAAGGATTTCTGCCCTGGCGGGGCGCTCCCTGTTGAGGGTGGCGATGAAATTGTGCCCGTCATCAACCGCTGGATTACCGCTACGGTGGCCAAAGGTGTTCCAGTCTATGCCTCGCGGGACTGGCATCCGATCGGACACATCAGTTTCCAAGAGCGTGGAGGACCATGGCCGCCGCACTGTATCCAGGACAGCGATGGTGCCCGATTTCATCCGGATCTCGCGTTACCCGACTCCATCATTATGGTGACGAAGGGCGTCCGCTTTGACCAGGATCAGAATTCTGCCTTCGATCAGACGGGCTTGGCCGTGCAGCTTCGAAGAGATGGCATCCGGCGACTATGGGTCGCCGGTCTTGCTGAAGATGTGTGTGTGCTGGCAACCGTGCTGGACGGATGCAGGGAAGGTTTTGAAGTCATGCTCATCGAAAAAGGCACGCGCCCGATCACATCCGAAAGCGGTCAGAAGGCCAGACGGCAGATGCAGGACGCTGGCGCTCGCATCGATATTTAGGAATCCATAAAACTGTATTGTCCCATCGTTCGGTGAGCCGAATGGATTCCATATTCGGCTCATTTAATAGCCATTTTTTGAGCCGATTATGTGTTATAATCGGCTCATGACCTATAACTGGCAACAAGAAGACTGGCCGGAATTCCGCTATGACCTTGCGAAGGTTGCGGATACCTTACTCATTTTTGCTGAAAAAACGGGGCGGGCAAGTGGGTTATTACGAGGATTGGCAGAAGAGACACAAACTGAGGCCATGATCGAAATGATGGTGGCGGAAGCCATCAAGACATCAGAGATTGAGGGGGAATATCTGAGCCGCAAAGATGTCATGTCCTCGATCCGGAAGAATCTCGGGCTGGGCCAACCCTTGGAGAAGGTTCAAGACAAGCGGGCGGAAGGGGCAGCGGCCTTGATGATTGATGTGCGCAATAGCTATGCCGAACCCTTGAGCAAAGAAAAATTGTTTGAGTGGCACCGGATGCTCATGACCGGAAGCCGCGATATCAAGACCGGACAATGGCGCCGCCATGACGAACCGATGCAGGTGGTCTCCGGCCCGATTGGAAAAGAAAAAATCCATTTCGAGGCGCCGCCATCTTCACGGGTGCCGAAAGAAATGGCGCGGTTCATCGCCTGGTTTAATGAAACCGGTCAAGGCGGGAAACAGGAAATCAAACGGCCCGTTGTGCGGTCGGCCGTGGCGCATCTGTATTTTGAATCGATCCATCCCTTTGAGGATGGTAATGGCCGGATCGGCCGTGCTCTGTCCGAAAAAGCCCTGTCGCAGGGAATCGGGCGGCCGGTTCTCCTCAGTTTGTCGCGCACGATTGAAGCGAACAGAAAACAATATTATGAGACCCTGCAAAAGGGACAACAATCCAACGAAATTACCTCCTGGGTCACCTGGTTCGTTAATATGGCCGTGGAAGCGCAAGAGCACGCCGAAGAACAAATCGAATTCACCTTGAAGAAAACCAAATTTTTCGATCGCTTTCGAGATGAGTTGAATGAGCGTCAGTTGAAGGTCATGCGCAGAATACTTGAAGAAGGCCCGCCAGGTTTTCAAGGCGGTATGAACGCGCAAAAATATATGGCTATCACGAACACGTCCAAAGCGACCGCGACACGGGATTTACAGGATCTTGTGGAAAGAGGCGCGTGTGTCCAGTCCGGCGGGGGGCGCAGCACACGCTACGAGTTCAATCTTGGCCAGTGACGGCTAAGAGGGCGAGTTCAGAAAAATGGATTGCCGAGAACGCGTGTATGCCGGCAAGAGTGCGTGACGCTTGCCACGAAGGATTTGAGGTGATGCTCATCGAAAACGGTACCAGACCGATTACTCCCGAAAGTGGTGAGATTGTCCCCCGGCCCCCACTTCGCTTCGCAATTTCAATGATTGCATAAATGGCTCGATGAAATTTGACTTAGTTTTCAGACTTCGCTCAAGGCACAACCTCTACATTTTCACCCATGTCTTGACCGGCTTTGTCATCCTGAGCAACGCGAAGGATCTCGCTCAGCTCACCCGATCCATTCTTGACAAATTTTGGGCATTGTTCAAGAATCGTCTCCATCAAGGCTGGCAGTGCCCATGTCAATGTGATGCGACAAGGCGAGCGTAGGTTGAGTAGAGGACATGCCCACGATTTTCCATAACCTGCGAGGGTATCGCATCTTCTTTTTCAGCCTTGATCGTGGAGAGCCCATGCACGTACATGTAGCGAAAGATCGGGGATATGCAAAGTATTGGATGCGACCGCTCGAGTTGGCGCGTTCCCGCAATTTCCGTAGCCACGAATTGAATGAGATCACACGACTGATTGAGGACAATAGGGCAGAAATTGAGAGGAGATGGAATGAACACTTTGGCAGAGAAAATTGAACCGCTTGCCCGGGACGTGTCCTTCACCGAGGATGCTTTACACGTGGTGCTGGCTGATGGACGAGAGATCTCCGCACCGTTACAGTGGTTCCCCCGCCTCTTAGGAGCCACCTCGGAGCAACGCAACCAGTGGGAGTTGATCGGTGACGGTATTGGGATTCACTGGCCACAGGTTGATGAGGACATTGAAGTTGAGAGTCTGTTGGCGACATAAGCGGCCTACCAAAGCGATGTTACGGACAACTTACCGTTGCCGCAAAGAGCGGCGTTAGCCGCCTGCGGCAGCCGAGTGCGCGGCTCAAATCCTTGCGTCTTCGGTCTGCCTCTCAGTCACAGACTCAGTTAAGTTTCAAGGGGGGAGTTCATGGAACCTATTGACTGGTTAGCTATATTGGGAGCTCTAGCTTGGACTCCTCATCTAGTGGGTATGGTGAGAGATTGGTTCGCTAAGTCTAAAGTAAGGGTTATTACACAACGCCAAGTTGATATAGGCTTCACCACCTATGGGCCCATATTTAATCTCAGATTGGCTTTTTCAGTAGAAAAAAGAGATATCGTTATTTCCGAGCTGAAAATCCGGCTTACTCACGAAAGTGGAGAGGAGCGCATTTTTGAGTGGCAAGGCATAACGCAACACATGGGTAAAATGACTTTGCCTGATGCCAGTGCGATGCCATTCGAAAAAGAACAGTCAGTATTAGCAATTAAACTCAATCAAAAGGATATTGAGGAACGTTTCGTAAGATTTCAAGAACCAGTATTTCTAGCTAAGCAACGAGACTATACGGCAAAGGCAGCCCAAAAAATGTCTTACCTAAAGGCAGAAGAAAGGTATGATGCTGAATTGTTTTTACGTGAGCCAGAAATGACTGAGATGTATAGTTTCAATAAACATGCTTTTTCTTGGAAACCAGGAACATATAAAGTTTCTATCGAAATGCAGTCTCCTGAGAAATTTGACCTTGTAGACAATTTTAGAGAGTTCAATTTATATTCATTAGATATAGAAAACCTGGAAAAAAACAAGGAATTCTTAGAAATGGATTACAAGCGAATAATCATGGGTGGAGAAGAAAAAGTCGCTTGGCAATGGTGTAATCCTACTTTATTGAAAACTTAACAAGACTGTTGAATATATAAGAGGTCCTGAGTCGTTTTATGATCCTCAGCCTTGACTGTCGGCCCGATTGAGTTTGTCTTCCGTCCCCAACAATACATGTGGCGATGAAGATGGTGAATAGCGATAGGGCTTGAGCTTACCCAATGCTCCTTTGCCTTTCCTGATCCTGCCTGCCCCCAATTTTGCCTAATGAGCTTAAGGCCAATGGTGTGGTCATGGGTGCTTGATAGTTTGTAAGGTTTGGCGAGAAAAAATCTTTCTGAGAAATATCCATTCTGGTTGCTCATTAGCCCCCTGCGGCAGCCGAACTCCCGGCCCGAATCAATGAG
>WHTE01000152.1:0-5889 GCA_009377845.1 Nitrospirales bacterium
TTACACCAGGCTCCGTGCCCCGTCCTGATTGTTCGGTAGCAGGGGATTTTTGATACGCTACAAGCCGTGTTTCCTCAACCCCGTGAAGAGTTTCGACGAAAAACATCGGTGCGTGAGATGGCAGGGAAGTGATTTGGCTTTTTCTTTGCCTCATTCCGTATCCGTATCAACCACCCCTCATGATCTTTTCAAAAATTCTCCTTCGTCTCCATTTTTCTCAGAGGAAAATAGATGGGTCATTCCTCTTCACTCTTTCCGGCAAACTTCACTTCTCACTCCTCACACCCGTTGATGACATCTGCTACAGGCCTGGTCGGTCAGAATGAGACGCTCTATCACGAACGAAGGAGGTCGAGACGTTTTCATTAAAGATTTTTGCCAAAAATTTTTGCCGCCTTTCCTGCTGACCTTTTGGCATATCCATTGCTTAATTAACTTCAGTGTTATCAACATTTACTTTTCTGGTTAAAAAAAAAGGAGGATACACCATGAGTGCTATCACACGTTGGGATCCGTTTCGGGAATTGGATGAATTACAGGGTCGTCTCTCGACCCTGTTTGGTCGAGCGCCGGTAAGAAAAGAGGGGGAACGGCAAGAGGCGTTGCGCGTAACCGAATGGGCTCCCTTGGTTGACATCACAGAAGATTCGAAGGAATATTTGATCAAAGCTGAGCTTCCAGAGGTCAAAAAGGACGAAATCAAGATCGGCGTGCACAACGATGTGTTAGTCATTTCGGGTGAACGAAAGTATGAGAAGGAAGAGAAGGACAAAAAATACCATCGGATCGAACGGGCCTATGGCAGTTTTTCCCGAAGCTTCACCATCCCCGAAGATGCGGATCCCGACAAAGTCTCAGCGGAATTCAAAGAAGGGGTGTTGCATGTCCATATTCCGAAAAGCGAGCGGGCAAAACCGAAAAGCATTGAAGTGAAAGTTTCATAAGTCAATGCGGAGGTTCCCTCTCACACCGGAAGAGGGAACCCGTTTGTCCTGTGAAGGCAATATGCCATCCAAGCAAGCCGACTGAAAGCACTCACTCAAACTTTCAAGGGAGGCGATCCACACATGAACCCCCTTCGAAGAACCCCATCTTCCAAGATTTGGGTTCCGGCCATGGGATTCTTCCTATTGGCAGGTGTTTCTCTGTCCAGTGCCCAGTTCCTACAAGAAGTACATGTGACGATAGAGGGATACACCTTTCGAACAACCCAGACGCCTCTCCAACTCAATACAGAGACCATTATCCACATTAAAAACATGGATAATGTTCGCCATGATTTTGGATCACACATGTTCTTAAATACCCTGACCCACGTCGAGAGCAATGGAGTCGTCACGTATGGAAAGGGCCTGGAAGGCGTCTATATCGATCCGGGCCAGGAAGCATCAATCCGCTTGATTCTTGACCATCCCGGCCGATTCCAGTTTCAATGTTCGATCCACAAAGACATGAAAGGGGAGATTTTACTCCTGACCGTGGACGCGGTGTAATTTGCAAGTCCGAATCCCCTATGGGTTGTGATAGGATGCCCGAGCGATGAGAATTCCCCGGGAATTCTGTCTTGTTTTCACTCTAAAGCGAAAGGCCAGTACATCTTATGGTCAAGATCGTGACACACGTGTTGCTTCCCACCGACTTCTCACCAAGCTCTGCCCCCGCCTTTCGATATGCGGTGGAATGGGCAAAAGTCTTTGAGGCTCAACTGACGCTTCTTCATGTCCATCCCTTGCACCCAGGGCTGGATATCGACGCCGCAGTCGCCCAAAAATTTCTGGATGAACAACGAAAAATGGCGCGTGAAGAGTTAGAAAATCTCTTGGCCGAGGCCCGCCAACAAGTCCCGAGCGCTTCGATGGAACTGCTGGCAGGCCTGCCATCCGAATACATTTGCCAGGGTGCCCGGGAGAAAAAATGTGATTTGATCATTATGGGAACCCATGGGTGGACCGGATTCAATCGTGTCCTATTCGGGAGCGTGGCGGAACGGGTGATTCAACGGGCTCCGTGCCCGGTCCTGTCCATTCCTCACCGGGAACCAGAGGATATCTCCGCGATGCATCCCTTACAGATTCTCCCGCGACAAGTGGTCCTGCCCATGGAATTTTCCGATTGCTCCATGGATGCCTATGAATACGCGGTTCAAATTGCCAAATGGTTTGATGTGCCTCTGACCCTGGTCCATGCCATTGAACCGTTGTCCTACAGTTTAGACTTCACTCTCACCCATCCTCTTCAAGAAAAAACCAACCGGGATAAGGTCGAAAAGCGGTTGGTTGACCTCACCGCCGTACTGTCCGAACAGGGTTTGTCCGCAAGATATGAGCTACTCGATAAACCAACGATTATTGGCATTCTGGAAATCAGTGCCATCCAGCAGGCCGATCTTATTGTCATGGGGACTCATGGTCGAAAAGGGCTCACCCGTCTGGTCCTAGGGAGCACAGCCTGCAAAGTACTCGAACAAAGCCCCTACCCTGTCCTCACGGTCAAAAGTCCGAAATTTGAGGGAGGGCATCATCCGTCACATGGGACGGATCGACCCACAACCTCCCCGGCGTGAACCCTGAACCTGTGACGATGGAAAGCGATCACTCCCACCCATCAGCAGGGTCCGAAGAGGGCCTTCGAAATCTGTTAACCCGGTTGGAGCATCAATCGCTCCAACCAGATTTTCAGATACAGCGGCAACTCGCCTTAAGCCGCGCCCTTCAGCCCTATTTGGATCCACTCATGGCTCCTCTCTTGTTCCCCTTGCCGGAAGAAGAGGAACTGGCCAAGTGGTTTCTCTATGCCGATTATTTTCCGACCGACGGCCATGCCTCCCTCATCGAGCAAGTGCGAGACCTGGTGACGGAACACGTCCCGGAAGAGGAGCGGGTCTGGCTGGACTCCTTCCGACATTCCTACATGGACCTGCTCGAAGTGCAAGACATTTCCCCCGGAAACCAGACAGTTCATGCCCGTTTGCAATCATTGGGAGACCAGCAGATATTTGAGGTTCTCCTCCCCCCAACACCGGTTCCATACAAAATCGGGCATGTCTTTCTCACCCGCCTCCTTCGGGGATTATCCAAAACGCGCATTCCTGGCCCCCCACTCGTTCTCTCCGCCAACATCGGAAAAACCGTTTGTGATTTTACCAATGAAATGCGACGGGAAATCGAAATCGGCACGGGCAATTTTGCCCTTTCAGAATGGGCGGAATTCGCCAAGAGTTACGGATATATGATGATTTGGAGTGTCGCGAAGGTGCGACGAGGAGCCTGGGTTGTCGTGGACTCACATATTAACTACCTGAATACCCAAGGCGAAACATTTCTCTACGCCCTCGCCCTGTATGAACACCATGAATTCCGCATGCTGGCTGACGGGCTTCGTGGTTTTGAGCAGTTTACGCCCGTGCAAGGAAAGGATTCCAAGCCGACGCCATCCGTTTCAGGAACCGAAACAATCTCATGGGTATGGCTTCCACCACAGGAACAATCTGACGCCACAGGATTCCCCGTCGCCCGTCTGACCTTGACGCCCACACAATTGTATGTGGAAACCGATTCTCCGGAACGACTGGATACCGTCAAACATCAACTGGCGGCAACCTTTGGCTTCTCACTCCATTTCAAGGGGGAAACCACCGATCCGCCTCAACATGCGACTCCTGAAGTGGATCTCTTATCAGACAGCTATATCGCCCCTTCCACGGTCGTCTCACAAGAAGAAGAGCAACAGATCCTGGCATCGTTCCTGGAAACGGCCTATTTGGAATGGGCAGAGACGCCTTCGCCGATTTTGAAAGGACAGAGTCCTCGCCATTACTGCGCTGCGCAACAGGACACCAAAGAAGTCGCGGCCATCATTGATCACATGGAACATCATGACCTGGGCCGGCGACGCACAGGCAAGCCCGCCTACGATTACAACATTCTCCGGGCTCATATCGGGCTGTAAGCAGGAATGCCATCATGGCACCCCATTCCTTTGAACCTCCTCCCCGTCGACTGTTACGCCGCCAGGATTTCCCTCACCTGATTCACGTTCTCCGGAACCGGGGCTATCAAATCCTGGGCCCGGTCCTCTCCAACGGCGCAGTCCAATGGGACGAGATTACCCGTGTAGAAGATCTCCCGATTGGATGGAAAGACCAGCAACATCCAGGAACCTATCGGCTTGAACCAGACTCCAGCCCCCGGTACTTCAATATCGTTCATGGTCCTCAGTCTCTCAAGCCGCTGGTGTTTGCCCCGCGAGAAAGCCTGTTAGTCCTGGACCGAAACGGAAAAACCTTTTCTGCCAAAGAGACGGTTCCTGAGATGCCACGGACCGCCGTGCTGGGAGTCAGGGGATGCGATCTCGCAGGACTCGGCATTCAAGATCGGATTTTTCTTGAAGGTCCATATCCGGATTCCTACTATCAACAACGACGGGAAAGCCTCTTCCTCATCGCCGTCAATTGCACGAGGGCGTTGGAAACGTGTTTTTGCGCATCCATGGGTACCGGACCAAAAGCTCAGGAAGGATACGATCTCCGTCTGACGGAGGCCGATGACGACTTCACAATCGAAGCCGGAAGCGCCTCAGGCCTGAAGGTATTAGAACAACTTCCTTGCTCTATTGCCTCTGAAGACCGGATCCAGCATGACGAGGAAGGGATAGCTGAATGCGCGGCTAGTCAAACAAGGACCATTCCGCATGCTTCGTTACCACACGGCTTATACGATGCCCACGATCACGCTCGATGGGACGAAGTGGCCGCACGATGCCTGGCCTGCACCAACTGTACGATGGTCTGCCCCACATGTTTTTGTCATGGGGTGGAAGAAACTCCGTCCCTGGACCACCAACAGTCGGAACATACCCGTGTCTGGGATTCGTGTTTCACGTCGGATCACGGATACATCCACGGGAAAAATTTCCGGCCCACCACCAAGGACCGATATCGCATGTGGCTGACGCACAAGTTGGCCTCCTGGATCGATCAATTCGGCATGTCGGGATGCGTCGGATGTGGACGCTGCATCACCTGGTGTCCCGTCGGGATTGATTTGACGGAAGAAGTCCACGCCCTCTGCCAGCCACCCGAATAGCCTAAAAATCCGGCAAGGGTTTACCCTTTAAGTGAACCATTTCTCATTGTCGCCTTCCTGCTTGCTATTGGCAGGAATCGCACTTTTCTTTTTTCACGTCATTCCCGACATGTGTTATCGGGAATCCATCTTGTTTCTGATCCTATTCATAATGCGTCCACATCCGAATCACTTTTACGGTTTGAATATTATCGAGAATTTGATAGACCAGACGATGTTGAATATTGATACGGCGGGAGTAGGCACCGGACAAATCCCCCACAAGCTTTTCATATGAAGGAGGGTTTTGGTAGGGGGTTTTTTCAAGAACCTTGAGTAATTTGTCCGCCTGAGGGCGAAGACCGGATTGGGAAAGCTTCTTCGCATCTTTCTGGACCTGTTTGGTAAACACCACTTTCCATTTCTTCACCACCCGGGCTCCGTAGAGCATTTTCCCACTGGGGTTTTAAGACCTTTTTTAATGGATGTTTTCATTCCGGGAATTGATTGAAGATAAAGAGTTTCCTGAATGGCTCTCCAATCTTCTTCGGAAATAAGAACGGCTGAAGATCGTTTGCCGGTTATCTGAATTGGATGATGAGACTCAGCCACATCATCCAATAGAGAATAAAGCTGTTTGCGTGCTTCGGTTGCAGAAATTGAGTGCATAGTCATACCTATATCTCCTTAACGTACGTTATATCGTACGCCATGAATTCTGGAACGTCAAATCAATCCACCGAATATATAAGAGAGCTAGAGCATTTTTGATTTAAGTGCATACAATCTGTATGATGGCGTCCGTTGCGCTCTCGATGGAGGAGAA
>WHTE01000152.1:5899-8909 GCA_009377845.1 Nitrospirales bacterium
TTCTGGAACGTCAAATCAATCCACCGAATATATAAGAGAGCTAGCAAACAATTTTGAAGGGAAAAGATGAAGTTTCAGGCGTCGGCAAAGGCATTGCGACAACAATGAGCGGGAACCATCTGGCTCTTTTCGGCTGCATGCTGTGCCTTTTAAATTGACAAAACCTACAAGCGATTCCCGAATGGCAGAAAGACCTATTACGCGTTGCCCCAGCTGAGGAACCAGAAAAGCATCCGGTTCATACAGGGCAACTAGGTCATCAATCGTACCGGCATTGTAGACCTCGCCAAAGACGCCATGCATGCATTCAGGGTCCTATAGCTTCATAGGAATTTCCTTTTCTACTTTTCGGCCAAGCTCCATGAGGAGTCATATGTATGGATTCCATCGACACCGGCGGGCATGGCGACTGATGGCCTTTCGGGTTAGACCATCTTCTCAATGGCTCTGCCCGTGTCAGCCAACTGATGCCCAAGTTTTGACACATAATGATTCGAGATGTCTGCTCAGGTTAAAATAAGAAAGCGCGTTCTATCAACCGGTTCAATTTTCAGGGCAACAATGGCAGAGTTGTCTTCTCCGCATCGGTTCGGTTGATTGAATCGATTTTTCCGAATATGAGGTGAGTCAGTGGCCGCGTGGACCTGTCCTTTTTACATACGTTCTGTGACTCAATCTACGGTTCCTCTGTGGTGCAAAATCCTTCTCACGGTTCTGGGTTGCCTTCTGCTGGGGGAACTCTTGATAATCCTCTGGGCGTCTTGGGTAATTCTGACCTTTGAATAATGGGTTTATGAAGATAGCATTCTTGGCAATTTTTCAAAAATTTCCGAGAAACGTATGACTCAGAACTCACCTGAATGGATACGGTTAGCTCGGTCGAAATGGCAACACCGGGGACAGGAAAGGCCGGCTTTTGCACAAAAGCCAAATCCAGGCCAAGAATCTGTTTGGGATTATCCGAGGCCTCCGTGCCTGGTGCCTGACCATCGCCAAGTGGTTGTCCGCGCACAGGGAAAGATGTTGGCCGATTCCTGTTCCACGTTTCGAATCCTGGAAACTGCCAGCCCCCCTACTTTCTATCTGCCTCCGGGAGACGTGAATGCCTCCAGTCTGGTTTTCACGGGCACCTCCTCTGTCTGTGAATGGAAAGGTACAGCCCGGTATTGCGCACTGATGGAATCGAATAAGGGAGGTGAGCCGGTCGCTTGGGTGTATCCGCATCCATATCCGGGCTTCGAATCCATAGCCGGCTATTTTTCCTTCTATCCCGGCCGCGTAGCATGCTACGTCAACGATGAGCGAGTGCTGCCCCAACCGGGCGGCTTTTATGGCGGGTGGGTGACCAAGGAGATTGTCGGTCCTTATAAAGGTCTACTTGAAACGGAGTGGTGGTAGGTGAGATTCTTGTTTTTGAAGAATGTCCCCTGATGTGTGTGCAAACCATCAACCAAGTTAAACAATTTGCTGGCCATGGGAAGTCTCGGGTTTTGATCACTATCAATAAGGAGAGATGAACATGAACCTGCCGACACGGTTGTTGGGAAAAACCGGAACATCCTTACCGATTCTCGGCTTTGGCACTGCGCCGGCAGGGAACCGGCTGACTCATCGCGAGGCCGTGCACTTATACGAGACGGCCCTCAATGCGGGCGTAAACTATTTTGATACCGCTCCTGATTTTGCGGGATACGGGAAAGCCCAGGAACAGTTGGGGCCACTGCTCAAGATGCGGCGGCGGGAGATCTTTTTAGTCACCAAATGTTATGACCCCACCTATGATGGCGCACTGAAATTATTAACGCGCAATCTCAAAGAACTCCAAACCGATTACGCGGATTTGGTCTTTGTGCATAGCCTGGGAGCTGACAAAATGGATCCCGCTGTGGTGTTTAGTCGCAAGGGGGCTTACGCTGGCCTGGTCCAAGCCAAAGCATTGGGCATGACCAAGTTCATCGGGTTGTCCGGTCATAATCGCCCTGGAAGGTTTGCCGAGGCCATTCAACGCTTTCCGGTAGATGTTCTGCTCAATGCCGTGAATTTTGCTGACCGGCATACTTACAATTTTGAAGAGCGAGTATGGACGGTAGCCAACCGCTTGAATCTGGGACTGATTGCCATGAAGGTTTATGGAGGGAAGCAGAAATCCGGAGGGAGCGGCCTGAGCCATTGCCGGATGCCCACTTCCTATTTAGATATGGCCTTTCGCTATGCCTTGAGTGTGCCACAAACCGCGTGCGCAGTGATCGGAATGGCGACACCAGGCGAATTACAGGACAATCTCCGCCGAGCACGGACCTTCGCACCCCTGAATTCCGGTGAAGGGGAAACACTGATGAAGATCGGACGCACCCTCGCTGCTGAGTGGGGAACGCATTTAGGAGCGTTAGTTTAGACCTCTTTAACGTAAAGCCTGCTTGGCCTTGGAGACTCCTCTTGGATCCAGAAAGCGGCGGGGGAATTTTTAAGACTGCTCGTGCACTCCTGTTATGTCCACGCGCCGGCCACGACGAACATCTCGAAGTCCGATGCCTACAGTCGAACTCTTCAATCATATGTCAATCCGAAGAATGCCGCATGCCTACTTGTGCGCGATGGGCTTCTCAGTAAACAGATAATCCTTCAATTGCTTCGAGAAAGCAGGATCCTTGCGTCGAATCCATTCAAGCACCATAGACGCGTGTTCCTTCTCCTCATCTCGATTGTGCTCAAGAATGGCCTTGAGGTCCTCGTCCTTGCACGCATTAGCGCGCTGATTGTACCAATCAACGGCTTCCAGCTCTTCCATCAACGAGACAATTGCTCTGTGCATGTCGCGGGTTTCATCGGATAACTCCTCAAGGGGTTCGTGATAGCCAACGCTAGCCATGATGCTTCTCCTCTATATGTTATTGTGAAGGGGTTATGGGAATGAACCGCCTACCGGCATAAGAAATTGAGTGATGATGTTTCTCGCAAGGGGCGGACTGTAAGCAGAGACTTCCGAGATGTCAATGTCCGAAAAACACGA
>WHTE01000153.1 GCA_009377845.1 Nitrospirales bacterium
CGTCTTGTTCTTTATGGTTCGCCGTGCTCTCCGTGAGTGGGGTCAGCCCAAGCCTGAAAAAGCCACTCCAGGCAAAGATGTCATGATTCAAGATCCCGTCTGTAAAGTGTATGTGGCCGCCGGGACCGCTATTGTCGAGGAGGTCGAGGGAAAGCAATTTTATTTCTGTAGCCAGGATTGCGCGAAACACTTCAGGCGGGAAAGTATGACATAGAGTGGAAGGGCCAAGGAAAAAGAGTTGAGAATTATTAAGGAAAAGGAGACGCTATCCTTTATACGGTAACCTATGGATTGTTAGTTTATGCCGTGATTTGCCAGAGCCGTATTTGCAAGGTGGCCCATTATATCACATCACCCAAAGCGGCAACCGCCATGAATCTGACCTATCTGCGAAAGACGTGCGCATATGTCTCGATATCTTTTTCTCCGGATCGCAGAAAGTTCAGGAAATCGAGCCTCTGATATTCGCAGGTCTGGGCCACGCTTAAAAGGGTGAGGTATTCGTCTACCCCCTTTTTCGTGGACGTTCCAGAAATAACGTCCCGAAGCCTCGCAAATCCCTTGATGGCATGTTCGGCATTGTTGTTGTTCCATGGTATCCCATCATAATGTAGGAACGTGAAAAGTTTGTCGTGGTTTTTCTCGAAACGCTGTTTGCATTTAAAGGCCGCTTCGCTTTTGAAATCCGAAGCGTCAAGAAATCTGTAGAACCGATCGACGTCGACCATGTGTTTCCGCAAGAAATGTTTCTTCAGCCCGCGACAATCGATGGTTTCCACCATGGGTTTTAACAAACCGGCGAACCCGACGGTGATTGATTTCATCTCCTCGTCGAACGGATTGTTCAATATCTCGTCGTTCAGATCGCGCATGAGGTGAATGAGGCATTTCTGTTGTGGGCAGGCGATAGCGTCGTAGGCCGCGTAGAAATCCGACACGAGGACACCCTTGAAATCCTTCAGCAACTCCTGAATGACTTCACCCTCGCGGCTCTCGGCAAGGATATAGACCACCTCGCGTAGGCTTGTCAGAACCCACACGTAAGCCAGATGCCCTTTGATATTGGCTCTGGTCTCGTCGGCGTGAATGAGATTCCCATGAATAATCCGGTTCAGAATCTTCTTTTTGGTGACCAAATAATAGTCGGATGCTCTGATTTTGAGGTTATTTAGTGTACTCCTTACCACATCGAAGCCGAACAGCCTATTCAGGCTGTGTTGCACCGTGAGTTGCGGAACACGTAATCCCACGATGTGGTATACGAAGTAGGCGAGCATATTCCAACCCCATTTTCGGTTCTGACTACGATACCATTCGTGCACGTTATACTCGTGCCTGCAACTTCGACAGCGGTAGGCCTGAAACACGTAGTTCACCCATCTTCCTTTCACGCTATCCCTACCGAAGACTAGGTCCTGCACGGTTCTTGAAAATAGCCGAGTTTTTCTCCGTTCTGGTTCGCCGCATTCCGGGCAGCACGTCGGAGTCTTGAGAATGATTACCGTATCAGCTTTCTTGACGGACCTGTGTGTCCGGGGACGCCGTATTGGGGTTGTCTTCTCCAACCGCGGTCGGACGAAAACGCGATCCCGCTGGTAATGCCAGTGGGCAGCGATGTTTATTTGTTCTAAGTCCGATATCGGGCTTTTGAACTCGCGCCATCTGGACGGCAGATTTTTCCCAAGCGACTCCGCATGGACGATCCCTGGGCCCAACCCTGGAGATTCGTCGGAGCTAATATCTTTTTCGGAGAGTCGACCTAGAACGTGAGCGACCAAACGCAGTGCTTCGCAATCCTCAGCGTTGTAGGCGATTAGTTTCTCTCGAATCGTTGGGTCGCACGATTCTTCCCATCGATGACGCCAAATTATAGATTGAAGGCCAGAGGATAAGGGATCGGTCCATTCGAAGCCCATAACCCTCGCAATTTCCTTAAGTCCGTTGGAATAAGAAGGAAAGTAGACCTGGGCGAAAATCACAGACAACAGGTTGACAGAAGATGCGATCGCCTTGGCCACAGGGGAATTTTCCTGCGGGCCCCCGTATCGATCGCACATCCTCTTGAGAAATATAGCGTCGAAATTACCGAAATGAATCAGGACGGGATTGTCGATTCCCGACAAAATACCGAGGAAAGCTCTCCAGATGTGCTCTTCGTCCACCGCCGTATCAGCCCATAGAGCATGACGTATGCCACTCGTACCGCTTTCCAGACATACCCCAATTAAGTAATAGACGTCGCGATCCGGAAGCCCCTCGACATCGAAATAAATCGGTGTGCCCTCGCTTGGTAGCTGTGGGTTTCCGACAATATGTATTTTACGTTCCCGGATCGAGAGGGCTTTCAACGAATGATGGTACTTCTCAGGATTGGCCGCGAGCCGTTTGATACGACGACGCGGGCGAAACGTATAGGAGAGTTGGTTGACAGTAAAAATACCTTTGCTTCTCAGGCGAGATCTTTCCTTGTCCGGCAGATTGGCGAGGAGGCTTAGATCGTCTTTCTCGACCGCCATTTTTCTGCAGCGGCTCTGGAACACACACTCGGGACAATGCCGGTTTAGGATAAGATCTGGTGGAGCGATGGCCGCCAACAGGGCAGCGACCTTGCTGACGGTATATTGGACTACTCGGGACAACGAGTTGGCTTTTATCTTAAAGACAGACCACTTGTCCCCGTGGATGATTTTTGCAAAGTCGATCTTTACGCCTGAGACCTTTGAGAGTACGAACGCATCGAACCCAGCCATCAATTTGTCGGAGCGCGAAAGTTTGTTCGCGGGAACAAAACGGATCGGAACAAACTGGGATGATTTGTTTGGTTCTTCCGGGGGCATGCGTTGGACGACCTGAAGGTTGGTCTCCATGTTTTTGGCTTGGGCGACAAGGTTGAGCACGAAATGCCAAGACGCATTCTTCCAATGACCGGTTTCGGGAGCTTCGAGAGTTAACTCCGAATGGTGGCCGGTCGTTAGCTTCTGGATACCTTTACAACGGTAGGCCTCTCGTCGCATCTCGTTCCAAATCGCGAAGTTGTTGTTTTCCGGCACTGCACCGATTGATTGGAGATAACACTTGGTTGGACAAGCCAAATACGCCTCGAACAATCGCGACGTGACCAATTTTTCTTCTCGTTGTAAGGACAAAAGCCTAGGCTGATCTTGACGGTCTGCCATTTAAGTCCCTTCGTTGGTTTAATACGTATCTTATTCGATTAATTTGCGCTTTCTAAACGGAGGGATTAGGCGTTGAGTCAGACATCTTGTGGCAAACAATGGGGAAGGGCAGGGAGACTACGAGATTGCGTGACTTACTGAGCCGATTTTACACCCCTCAGTGGTTCTATTTCTAATTTTTCCTGACCGCAGGTTGACCAGGGAATAAGAAAATTTAAACGGGATTTTGGGGGAGCCGAAAATATCATAGAAGCTACGGGGGGCAATTGAGCAAATCAGCGGATAAAAATGGGGAGGGTTTGCCTGCGAGATTGTGGCGTGTGAGGTGAGAAAAGGCCAAGAGGGAGTGTCGGCTCAGGATCTGAACCGGATTGAGTCGGCCCTCGGATGGCATGGAGCCGTTTGAAAGAGATCGCGGGTGTGGCCTGGTGAACGGGGTGGGGCTCGGGTTGGAAGCCCCAGATGGGACGAAGAAAAAAAATGAAAATTATTGGAAAGCCTGGAAGAAAAGCTTAGGCAAGGGTCCCGCCACAAGAGGAGCCTGCTCCTGCCGTACATCCGAAGCAATGGGGGCCTACGACAATGCGACGGTGTTCTAATTGCGTGAGATCGAACTGGCCTATCCAGGCATGAGTATCGGGCTGGACCGGCATATCCAACATCTGATTAAAATCACAGTCATAGAGGCGCCCATCCCATCCGACACTCAGCAGAGATCGACACATGAGCCCATCCACGGCAGAGGGATTGAAATAATTTAGTAAGAGCGTGTAGTAGTGTTCGAGCTGGCCCGCCCCGGTTAAATCATCCCTGAAGCGATTGATCGGCATATTGGTAATGGTATAGAGCCGGTTAAACTGTATTCCGTATCGCTGCCCCAATTCTTCTTTAAAGTCCTGCTCTAATTCGGCTTGTGGTGGCGGAAGAACAGGGCCCAGCGGGTTGTAGACCAGATGAAGAATTAAGCCGGTTTCTTCTTTTCCATAACCCAAGCGGTTGAGGTTTTGCAGCGCGGTCATACTCCGATCGAAGACGCCTTTTCCCCGTTGTTGATCGACATTGGCTGCTTCATAACACGGCAGGGAGGCGATGATCTCGACCCGATGCTCTGCCAGAAACCGGGGAAGGTGCGATTTCCCCTTCATGTAAAACACGGTGAGATTGCATCGGTCTATCACCTTCCGGCCTCGTGTCCGACATTGCTCAACCAGATACTCAAAATGCGGGTTCATCTCAGGCGCCCCACCGGTGATATCCACCGTCATTATTTGAGGGGTGCGGTCGAGCACGTTTAGGACCTGATCCATGGTGACTTTACTCATACTTTCCGTTCGTTGGGGACCGGCATCTACATGGCAATGGTGGCATGTTTGGTTACAGACTTTCCCGACATTAACCTGAAGGGTGGAAATCGATCGTGCCCTGAGGGGAAGCGGATGATGGACGGCTACAGCCTGTTCAAACGAGGGAGCCAATCCAGAAGATTGGGAGGGGGAGACAATGGGTAGAGCCGAAAATTTCATCGTCGTGGTGGACTCAATTCCTACTCCATTCTACAACACAGACATGGTGCCTTGTGGTCTTCGCTCCATTCTCAGCAACACCCGGTCGAGGTTCCGCAGATGACGGGTTCGGAGGTCACGCCTTCCCGGGCTCGATTGATGTTGGCGAAATAGGGTTGATAGGGTGGGGTGTGCAAGACGTTAAATGTTTTGGAACAAATTTCCAGAGGCTCGCCGCATCGGTACATATGGTGGTCATCGTCACACACGACTAAAAATGGTCCGGTCAACACGGTAAAGTGTCCTTCCCATACACAGGGAGCCTCTTCGGGATAGATGGCGATGGTTCGTGAATCCTGTGCAGAGAGGGGCACGGGCCGTTCAGCAATGATGAACCGGTCTTTATAGGGGGCCAGGGCGAATAACGAAGCCGTGCGTTCATCGACTTGCTGAGGGTTGCCTCGATAAAATGTCGTGCCCAGCTCATCCACCACCTGCGAAAATGGGCCGGTTAAGGTGGCGAAAGCCGGAGAGGGGGCTGAAGATGTTAACGCCAGTTTGTACCCGGTCAGCGTGATAGAGACAAAATGAATGCCATCAATCACTCTCCAGGGAATAATCGTGACCTGATGAAGCCCTTTGAACCCGGCGTCTCGCAGCCCACCCCAGTAATCTTTGATGGTGAGAGCGCCTGATAAACAGTCACCCCATTTGCCCTTATCATAAATCAAATAATTGGGGATAGGTTGGTCGGCGACAATATCGGAAATAGTGAACCGTCCGCCAGGTCGGAGCACGCGAAACATTTCCTGAAAGACCTTCCCTTTGTCAGGAGCAAGATTAATGACGCAATTGGAAATGATGAGATCCATTTGATTGTCTTCCACCGGCATGGCGTCGGCGAAGCCTTTTCGAAAATCCACATTCGGCTCGGGATATCCCAGGTTCCTGGCAACAGCCGGCGCATGCGTACGGGCCAACGCCAACATTTCATCGGTCATGTCGATCCCGATCACTCGGCCGTGGGGCCCGACTTTTCGAGACGCTTCGAAGCAGTCGATCCCTCCTCCCGAGCCAATGTCCAAGACCACTTCTCCGGATTGGACGGTTGAAAGGCCAACCGGAGTGCCACAGCCATAGGACACCTTCAAAACAGGTTCCGGGATAAATTGTCCCAAGTCCTCATGGTTGTATCCGGTCGGGCAGCATAGCTGTTCACCGTTGGTCACGGCTTTGGCGTAGCGTTGGCTCACAGACCGGGTAATGGAATTGTTCTGCTCTTCTACTGTTTCATTGGCCATAGCATCCTCATGGAAAATTGGATGGAAAATTGAGGGAAACCCTGATTGTTTTTGTGCTCCTGTTATCTATAGACAAGTTATGGCAACCAGGTCAAACTCACCTACTGTAGTCTTGACATGTCCAAAAATGTTACACATTTTAGAAATACAAGAGAACCTAAAATGAAGTCAGCGTAGCCTGATTGATCACAAAATGACATCTCCCTTGAGTAGATCAAATCGGATGAGAGAGAATAGCTGAAGGCGAGACCCTCCACTTCATCCCTGATACTACTAAGATGGAGGAAGACGTCCTTGGATTTACATGCGCATCGAATGTTGCTTTTGCGGTATCGACTTTGCTTTCCTGAAAGACCTTAGGGTTCGTGTTCGCTGAGAAGTTTCGCTGAGAAGTCATGAAGAGCAAGAACGGAAATTAAGGCCATGGCCCTTGTTCCTTGTCCGGAATGTCACAAAGAAGTCTCGACGGAAGCTTGGGCCTGTCCTCAATGTGCTTTTCCATTTCCGGGGAAAAAAGTATCGCAAGAGGATCGTCCAGTAGCCAGACTTGATACGTGTCCTCAATGTGACGGTCCGGTCTCTCAACATGCTCAAATATGCCCACATTGCGGTGTGTCGTTAATAGGAGGACATGCGCATCAGAGGAACAGTGGCGAGGCTATCCAGGAAACGTGCCTGTGTCCGCACTGCGGGTCATCCCATACCCGAAAGGTTATCCAAACAGTTCAAGCAAGTGCCGGGACAAAAGACGCAACGCCCTCTAGCACAACAGTGAACCCTTTGAAAACCACAGGAATCCGGGACAGTCATGTCGATACCTACCGAAATGATCCGGCCTTTCAAGAATCCAGACGACGCCCCCCATTGTGGCAAAACCCATCGGTACTCAAAGAAGTCTCTTCCCCCCGCTTTCGCCGCAGCAACAAAAATTCCCTTGTCGTCGGTCTGATCCTGTTGGTGATTGTCGCCATGTCGGTGGCGTTCGGTGCCATTTGGCAACTGAAAGGGCTCAATCTCTTGGAAGCCCTCCTGTATTGGCGGATGTAACTCCGCCAACTTTCACTTTTCCCGACACACAATCATCTTTCTCGTCCATTTTGGTTCTCCGGGAAACACGGAATAGGAGAGCTTGCAATGTAAAACTGGAGGAAGAAGCGGAAGGTGTAAAAACATGGCCGGCGATTATCCGCCAGGAAGAAGAGAAAGAGCCGCAATGGGTCCGCCAATGTTGGAAAACATCAGGGTGGCGCTGACGGCCCAGTCGATGAACGGGCCGGGATACACGCCTAAAAGCACGGTCCCGGAAATCCCGACATACACCGCGACTTTGATGGGCAGAGAAGCGGCAATCGGGGAAGGATCGGTGGGTTCGTTGATGTACATCTTTTTCACGACAATCAGATAGTAATACATGGAGATTATGATATTGATCAGGCCCATAATCAGCAGGATGTACAGTTCCTCTTTAATAGCCGCAACGAATAAATAAATTTTCCCGATAAATCCTGCCAGGGGAGGAACCCCGGCCAGTGACAACAGGAAGAGCAACATGGCCGCGGCTAAAAATGGGGATCGCCGATTCAGGCCATTATAATCTTCAATTTCGTCACTTTTAATCACCTGGCTCACGGCAATGATGACCGCGAAGGCTCCCAAATTCGCAAAAAGATACGTCAGGAGGTAAAACATGATGGCGTCGCTGCCTTGTTTTGTCCCTGCGGCTAATCCGATCATCACATTTCCAATTTGTGCGATTCCCGAATAGGCCAAGAGCCGTTTAATATTCTTTTGGGCTATGGCGACGATATTGCCGTAAGTCATGGAGAAAATGGATGCGACGACAAATAACAACACCCACATCGGCTTGAATGAAACCAAGGACACGTAAAACATCCGGATGAGGATGGCCAATGCCGCGCCCTTAGGGGCAATGGAGAGAAAGGCGGTGACGGGGGTGGGCGCGCCCTGGTAGGTATCAGGAATCCAGGCATGAAAGGGGACAGCCCCGATTTTGAACCCCAGGGCGGCAAAAATCATAATGTAGCCAATAGCCAGTCCATAACTTCCAGATGTGTTGGGCATTTCTGAAAAGATTAAGGTTCCCGTTTCGCCATAGACCAAACTGATGCCATAGGCTAATAAACCGGCCGCAAACACCCCTAAGATAAAGAACTTGAGCCCGGCTTCCGAGGAGCGCTGGTCCTCTCTGAGATAGGCCACAAGCACATAAAATCCAAAGGTTGAAAATTCCAGGGTGACAAAGACGGAGAGCAGGTCATTCGACGAAGACATGAACATCATGCCGATGGCCGACATCACGACCATGAAATAGTACTCGCCACGGAAGAACCGGAAATCCCGAACGTAATCAATCGACATAAACAGGACGATCGCGGTGGCTCCCACAATGATGAGCTTGAAGAAGATGGCCAGCCGGTCCAGCACGAACATGTTTTTAAACAACGCGCCGGTCGTGCCGGCCTGGTCAAATCCAAACAGGATCAGCGCAGTGACCCCTAAGCCCGCAATACTAAGGTAACCCAATTGTTGGTGCGTGATCCGCTTAAGCGAGAAGTCCAGCGACAGGACGACACACAACCAGAGTGTGAGAAAGATCTCCGGCAGGAGCAGGAGCAGATCGGCGGCGGAAAGGACAAGATCAAAGGTCATTGTCGATATTCAGAAAATAATCAGAATGGTTCGATCCGGCTTCGATTATGGAAAAAGGCCTTGGGTATTTTGAGTAATGAGCGGAGCGACATGGTTAATCCGGTCTATCATGGGTTCAACTGTCGACCGAACCACTTCGTAAAAATGCCCTGGGAAGATCCCGAGGGTAATGCTACACGCAATTA
>WHTE01000154.1 GCA_009377845.1 Nitrospirales bacterium
CATGTCCACATGCGGAGCCAACCCGCAGGCTTGCGCCTGAAGCACTTGCGCCCGTCCCATCTCACCACCCTCAGGAGTAACAAAGGAATTCAGCGACATGTTTTGTGCTTTAAACGGGGCCACCCTGACTCCGGCCCGATGCAACAATCGGCACATCCCCGCCGCAACGAGACTTTTCCCGACATCCGAGCCCGTTCCCAAGATGGCTAATGCCCGGCTCATGCGTGTGTTCCACCCTGAATGGTGTGAGTTAACTCTGACACGTGCGACAGATGATACAGGATCATGACCTCCATTCAGGACAGGGCGTTCTCAATCAATGAGTGTCGTCGGCCCGCGCAGGATTTCGCACGGTGATCGCCGCCGCCCAATTGCCCCGCCCAGGGGAAGTCAGAGAAACCTTGCCCCCACCTGAGACGTGGTGCTCGGAGCCCCACTCACCCGTGGAAATGTCGATCCAACGAACGACCAATGGCTCATTCGCGCTGGACAAATCGACACGCACTCTGCCGCCAACCGGCAAGTACAGGGCGAAAGCTCGTCCCTTGTCGGCGGACAGGTAGGCGTGATTCGGTTTGCGATCGGGGAGCAGATCGTTCGCCGGCTCCAGCGTCCACAACGGTATCTGCGATTCCAGCTTTCTCGCTCCGCGAATAGACCCCACGGCCTTGTCATTGAGCCCCAGACCCGCATCAGGGCGGTGAAAGCGAATAGCCGCCACACCGGCCAGCAGATGTCGCCAGAACCGTTCGATTCCATCTTGGTCCTGACCGAATCGTTGACCAGCGGCGCCATAGGTCTTGATCGTATTAATCGGTCGCGGATGCCCGGCCAGGTAATCCCGCACACGGAGAACCTGGTCCCAATGCGTTTGACCGCTACGATGATTGTTCTGTGAAACGTCGACAAAATCGTATAACGCCGGATGATCGAAGGTCTGCTTATGGCGTTCGGCTGTGATATCCCAGTCATCCCACATCTCCGTGACGAAGATCTTCCGATTTTCCCGTTCCGCGCGGCGCTTGAGGTAGGTGGCCCAGTAACGTCCCCATGCTTCCTCGCCTCGTGTTTCGTTGTCCATGCAGTAGAGCACATGATCGTACCGGAGGGAATAATCCAGCATTTTATCCACAAAACGCTGTTGGTATGGCAATACCACCAGATTGTTCTTCTGCCCGGGTGTCGTAAAAAAGAACGGTTGTTTTTGATGATAGGCCGGTTCGGGATACCGTTCGGCAAATCCCGATTCCTTATAGGTGTAATTGATATTATTGCGCGGGTTGTACGGATGAATTTGCCAGTGGTCATCGCCCATGTCCGTATAGTCCCAAGGGTCCCAAATCTCGATCTGCACAATAATGCGGCGCTTGGCAGTTTCTCGCAGCATCCGTTCGAAGCGCATCCAGTACTCGTCGTTCCACTGGTCCAGATCGTACTGGCCATCGTGTAAGTGTTTGAACGGGAAGACCTCGAAACCCCGATCCTTTCGACCGCTCATCGTGTTCCGAATAAGATTGCCGCCCGCGGCCACCAACCGGTCGAGCTGCGCGAGGAGATCTTTTTCCGGCCATTGAAAAAGACTGTCGTCGTCGCTCCCCCCCAACAACAACACGGGTTCTCCGTGATAACTCCAGTACCAGGGATTCTTCGCCCAAGGTCGCAGAGTAGGCTCGGCGGCCACCACAGTAACGGAACAGATGAACACCATGAGAAACGAACAGCATATCGCAAATCCAAATTTCATGAGGCTCTCCCGCGATCAACGCCCTTCCTGATCATGGCTAACGTTTGACAGAAACCGATACCCGAACCTGCAACGCTTGACTACCCGCTGAACCATCCAATTGGGCTGAGGCCCGGTCTTTCGCAATTTCACTCTTCAATATCAATAGAATACAATATAAAATAATTGGGGGTCCGACCCGAATGTACCCTCGATTAACCATCGCTGACATCCACCTAACAGCTCTGTTGGTAATGAATTATCCTGCTAATCTGGCTTCGAATGACTTCTTATTGGCAGATGTAACGGGCCAACGGCAAATCATTCCAACCCTGACGCGCGTGTTACATGCCTGATGTCATACCACGATGCGTAATGCGACATAGGGTGCCAGATTAAAGAGAAATATACCCAACTTGAAAAAGGCCATGCCTGCATAATGTATTGCAGCAAATTTTTCTCCTGATTGCGTGAACCAGGTACCATGCAACGTATACAGCCAGTCGTGCGCCAATGAATAAATCAGAAACCACAATAGAAGAAGTGAATAATTAATCACCGCACACCAAACGAGTACATCACGGACGATTTCAACGGCCATTTTTCCTTCTCCTTCTGGCGTTTAAAGGGAATGGGATAGTATGGTACATTGATTTTTTTCTAAACGCGAACTACAAGAATGGCGGAATTATGAACACACATCAACGATCCTGTCGCTTCTTTCTGAATTGCGTCGTAACAGTCCTCTGCTGGTCCCTTGTCGGCCTGTCAATGGCCCAAGCGGAAGTCTCATCGAAATCCCTTGGGGGCACCTCTCATAGCAACCAATCCGGCACATTGCAAAGGGTTCTTGAGAAAGGGACGTTACGAGTGGGCGTCTCGTTATTCACCCCCTGGACGCTCAAAAACAAAGATGACCAATTAGTTGGATTTGAAATTGACGTAGCCAAGCAATTGGCCAAAGACCTCGGCGTGCAACCGGAGTTTCATGTCTTTGATTGGGAGAATATTGTGCCGGCCCTTCTGAAGCGGGAAATCGATATTATCGCCGCAGGCATGGTGATTACCCCCCAACGAGCTCTGAAAGTGAATTTCAGTCAACCCTATGATTCATCCGGGATCGGACTGGTCACCAATATTCCCTTAACGAAAACCTTTAGCGGGCCACAAGACCTCAATAGATCGGAAGTCGTTCTTACCGCCGTGACCGGAACCGTGGCCGAAGATCTCGCCCGTCGCGTGTTCCCGAAGGCCACCATCAAAACCTTTACCTCCAGTCAGGAAGCCATACAGGCCGTCATCAGCGGGAACGTCCATGGCTACGTCGAGCACGCACCCATTACCACCTTTGTTGCCCTCGATAATCCCAAAACCGTGGATGAACCGTTATCGAAACCGCTGCTCGAGACAAAAGCGGGTTTTGCCGTCATCAAAGGGGATCCCGACTTTATTAACTTTCTCAACGCGTGGATTATCAGTCATAACGCCGATGTGTGGCTGGCCGCCGCGCACAAATATTGGTTTGGCTCACTGGATTGGAGAACCGCTATCGGGAACAATCCATGACCACGACGGTTCAGACGGATTGCCACATCTCTTTTTCGATGCAGCGATGGATCATGCTTGCTATCCTTCCGGTGATTCTTGCGGCCGGCGCTATCGCAAAATCTTCATCAACCATAGAGATCCCGGATGAAGAGGCGTACCGGACTCCACTTTCCGATGCCCTCTTTGAATCACTCCGCTGGAGAGCCCCACAAGAAGAGGAGCATCACTGGCGAATCCCCCCTCCCCCTCCGGTTGACTGGCGTGCAAATCCGGAATCCCGTTCGAAATCTTCCTCCTCGGACCGAAGCTTTGAAATTTTTCCGCGCTATCAACCTGGGAGACCATCAGACTTTGACCTCAGGGAACACGAGGAAAAACCGTTAATCAAACTATTTGAATTCGGCACCAAATAACGGCTCTTCAATTTATTTTATTGCTTTGCAAAACCCTCAATTGCAAAGAGTGAAGAGAGGAGGGCAAACGATGCCAACCAGTCACCACACACCAAACCGTTTCAAGAAGGGATTCACCTCGGAATCCCCCGTTCCGACCCACATCATCTCCAACGAAGAATATCTCCCCCCGCCGCAGTCCGCCAAACAGGCCCAGGTGGAAGGGCTGATCCACCGCGCAAGCGAACGGCTGAGCAGCCGTCTCGGCATGAACCGGCGGGATTTTCTCAAAACCACCGGTGGGATGGCTCTCGCCTTCCTCACGATGAACCAGGTGTTCGGCAAATTTTTTGACGTACTCGAGGTCGAAGCGGCAGAACCCCAGGCGATTCAGGAACGCAAAGGAAAGCCGCCGTTTATCTTCGATGTGCAAACCCATTACGTCAGTTCATCCTTCCCTCAGCCGGGCTGGAAAGAAGGGCTCCTGGGGTTGCGGCGCCGTGCACGAGAGATGGGCCTGAATCCCAAACTTGCCGGCGACACCGGCACCATGGCCGACCTAAGCTGGGAAAACTACATCAAAGAGGTTTTTCTGGACAGCGACACATCCCTCGGGCTCATCAGCACGCCGCCGGGGCCTTATCCGTGGGAGGCCGTCGTCCCACCAAAGGAAATGACGCATATCCGCGATGAAATCAATCGCCTCACCGCTTCCCAGCGCATGCTCGCCCATGGGCTGGTCATGCCCCAGTTGGGCAAGGTCGATCTTGATTACATGGATCAACAAACGGAGACGTTCAACGTCGATGCCTGGAAATGTTATACCGGCTCACCACCGAAAGGATTTCCACATGGCTGGTGGCTGAGCGATGAAAAGATCGCCTATCCCATGCTGGAAAAAGCTCAGGCGTTAGGCATCACCAACATCTGCGTACACAAAGGCCTGCCACTGGGTCCGGTGGCCGACTACAACCATCCCCGCGACATCCTCAAGGCCGCTGCGGATTTTCCCAAACTGGACTTTCTGATTTACCACTCCGGATTTCTAGGCACATCCCGGCTCAACCTGGAGAAAGCGAAACAAGGCGAGGTTCCGTGGACCACGGAATTTTGCGAGTTAAAAAAGAAGCAACCAAAGCTCACCAATATCTATATGGAACTGGGCTCGACCTTTGGCCAACTCGTCATCACAGAACCCCTGGTTTGCGCCCACCTCTTCGGACAAATTCTCTCGGCCTTTGGCGACGATCACCTCATCTGGGGCACGGACTCTATCTGGTATGGCACCCCGCAATGGCAGATTGAAGCCTTCCGGCGTTTTCAGATTCCTGAGGAACTCCAGGCAAAATACCGCTACCCGGCTTTGACCAAAAATCTCAAGGCCAAGGTATTTGGTCTCAATGCTGCGAAATTGTTTAGGGTGGATGTCGACGCGAAACGGAAAGACCTACCGAAGGATTATCTCAGTCACATCAAAATGGCCTATCTCGAAGAAGGCCCATCCCCCAGCCACCACGCCTATGGCTGGGTGACCAAATAATTGTTAGGAATGGTTTGGAAACTTTTCGAATCAACGATTGCGTTATTGATGCCGCCTCAAGCGGCTCTTTACCAGCACCGGAGAATAAGTGTGAGGCGCTTTATAGGCCAAGGCGCTGGGACATTTTTCGGATCATACAGAATATAGGGTTCCTCGCTCTTTTATGTGTGTCCCTGGAAGGTTCGTTTCCCATAGTACGACGCCTGCCGTCTGGCCCAAGGGAGGGACGCTCTCATCCGCTGGCGGGCCTTGTGTGAGCGGAGCGAGTTGGTCCGCCCTCCTCAGGCTGGCGTCCGTCCGCTCCAATGAGGCCAGACGGGGCGTCAATGGTTTTGGGGCCTTTTGCCGGAACAAAAGGGCCTCGCCTGCCGGGGCGAAACCCGGCAACACAGAACATCACGTGGACACGAGAGTTGGGGCCACACGTGCGAGGCATTCACCTGCCAGCGCTTGGTTACTGGCAAACCCCAAGATGGATTTCCAATACACATCGTCAAGCTGTAAGGCCAGAACCATAAATTCTGAATGATTCTATTTTCCTTCTAGATTTCTTGATAGATTGATCCATTCTTTGAATAGACCAAACATCCTGATATTATGCATCAATCGGTTGCAACAAACGGTTGGTTGGCACAAAAACCGGAGAAAGATACATGAAACAAAAAATCACCTATTGGAAAGAATCAGATGGAAAATATCTCGGTTACCTTCATGATTATCCGGATCATTGGACCCAAGGGGAAAATCTTGAAGACCTCAAAGAACACCTTTTGGATTTATACAGAGAATTCAGCAAGGCTGATCTTCCCGGTATCAAGAAGGTTGAAGAAATCGAAGTCGGATGAAGCGAAAGGATCTTATCGATACAATCGAGAGTTTGGGATGTGTTCTGATACGACATGGCGCCAAACATGACCTATACCATAATCCGAAAACTGGGATGACGCAGCCGATACCTCGTCACTGGGAAATTCATGAATTCCTTGCAAAGAAGATAGTTCGCGACCTCTCCAACCATTAACAAGCCTATCGAGGCGCTTGATCTCAAGATGGGCCAGCACCAAACACCTTTGATAGAACGTGCAGTTCCTGATCCTATTTTTTCAGATTCCAGAAGAATTCCCGGAAAAACAGCGCAATCCTACCTTAGACCAAAGAACGGAAAGCCAAAGCCTTTGGCCTCAATGCAGCCAAACTGTTTGGTGTAAATGCCGACGCAAAACGGAAAGCAATCCCGAAGGATTATCTCAGCCACATCAAAATGGCTTATCTGGAAGAAGGCCCATCCCCCAGGCACCACGCCTACGGCTGGGTGGTCACCTAATTGTTAAGATTTTCTTGATCAATTTTCAGAGCAGCCATTGCGGTGCTGATTGCGCCTAACGCGGTATCTTTAGCCATAGTATTCAAACAACATGGGAACCTTTTTGATAGTCAAATCAGAGATGCTTGCCTAAAAAGATATGGTAAAACGGCCTGATCTTCTAGAAGCTTTTGAACGCGCCCAGATCCGGAATACACCTCCAGATTATTTCTGGAATCTGAGGATATTTGAGGCCCTGTATGAAGAGGCCAAGGCATTGGGGTATTTTCCTCTCAAGGATCCTCTTGAGGGGCTTGAAATGGATATACGACTCGCGAGGGCACTGAATGTTTCAACGCCTCCTCGGCAAAATAGCTAAAGCCCTGAGTACAGCGAATGTGCCGTATATGATCATTGGAGGACAAGCGGTCCTACTCTATGGAGAACCGCGACTCACGAAGGATATTGATCTGACTGTGGGTGTAGGCCTTGAATCGTTGACAAAAATTCGGAATTTGCTCCTGGACATCCATCTCACTCCGCTGGTGGAAAGAGAAGACTTCACCATGCAAACCATGGTACTCCCCTGTCAGGATTCTGAAACGGGGATCCGTATCAATGTGATATTTTCTCACTCGCCGTACGAACGACAAGCCTTAGATCGGGTTCGCAGGATAAATCTCGAAGGGATCGAAGTCTGTTTTGCAGGGCCTGAAGATGTGGTGATCCATAAAGTCATCGCGGGTCGCCCTCGGGATCTGGAGGATGTTGAGACCATTCTCCTGAAAAATTTGGATTTGGATAAAGTGTATATCGAAAACTGGCTTCGGGATTTTTCGGAAGCACTAGGTGAGCCTTTCCTGCAACGATTTGAGGAAATCATAAAAAGAGTACCCTGAATGGAAAATGAACAGACATTTCTGAATCAACAAACTCATCACAATGACCGCATCCTACCGTGACGTGAGAGGTAGACCTATACATCCCTTTTGATCCGAGACACCCGAACCAACCAAAGAAGGACAGACATGCTGGACCCTCAAGAAACAGTATTGAACCTCATCTTCGGCCGATGGCGCAGCCAGATCCTTTACGCGGGTGTGAAATTAGGAATCTTCGACGCCCTCCGCAATGGCCCGAACAACGCACGCGCCATCGCCAATGAGCTCGGGCTCGACCCATCCCTCACCTATCGGCTCATGAGAGCACTCGGGTCGCTCGATCTGCTTGCAGAAGACACAGAACACACCTTCTCCCTGACCGAGGCCGGAGAACGACTTCGATCAGACCATCCGCAAACGCTGCGCGGGGTCACGTTGCTGGAAAAAGGCCCGGAACACTATGCCATTTGGAAACATCTGCCCGGGATGATTCTCAATGGGAAACAGAATGCATTCGTCCGGGAATTCGGACGGATGGCTTTCGACCACGCAGGCCACGACCCGACTTACGCCCAGGTATTTGATGGCGCCATGAGCAGTTACTCAGGCACCCAGGCAAGCTGGGTCCTCGAAGCGCTTCAGTCATACGACTTCTCAAAGATGACTCACATATGTGACGTGGGCGGCGGTCAGGGGTTCGTGTTGTGTCAGCTTTTGGACAAGTATCCTCATCTCAAGGGAACGGTATTGGAGCGGGAGGAAATTCTTTTGGATCGCTCCCGTTTGTGGGCACAACAAATGGGTATGGACGACCGGTGTGAATATGTGGCCGGGAATATGTTCGAGACTGCTCCGAGCGCCGACGCCTACCTCATGAAGCTGATCCTGCATGATTGGAACGACGACGAATGCGTGCAGATTCTCAAGAACCAGTACCAGGCAGCCAAGCCGGGTGGACGGGTCTTCCTCGTGGAGCACGTCATCCCCGACCCCGGCACGCCTCACTTTTCCAAGTTGTTTGACATCCACATGATGTGCTGGGGTACGGGCAGGGAACGCACGCAGGAGGAGTATGCCACTCTTCTACAGAAGGCTGGTTTGAAATATGTGACGACCTGGTACCCTGCCTCACAAGCCATGGGCGTCGTCGAAGGGGCGAAGGCCTAACTGGCTATTAGAAGACCCCTGGCCCTCATCAGGCCCGCAACATATCGCATGGCTTCCCCATTTCCCGGAAAGACCTGCCGAAGGCTTATCTCAGCTATAGAATTTTAACTTTCAACTAAGACATTTCAAATATCCCTCGCCCTTCCAGGGTGTACGGACCGGGGTCAAGGGTAACAAACGTACCGGACACATAGGTAACACCTGTCTTACTTGTTGGTACGTAGATCAATCGTCTTGATCCGATGATGACAAAAGAGCACG
>WHTE01000155.1 GCA_009377845.1 Nitrospirales bacterium
CAAAACTCTGAAGCCGATGTTTTTAAGAGCACTGACGCATGTCGCTTTTGATCCTTTTGGCGCAAGAAATAATCGGTGATAAATCCATTTGAATCAACCCCCAAGGTGTGACAAAAAATCGTGGGGAATTGGAGTTGCTTCATGAGCGAACCAACAAATTCATAATACGTGTCCGACAGGACAATGACTTGGCAACGTTCCCGCAACCACGCAATAAACTCGGGCACCCCGGGGAGAGGGGAAATAGTACTGGCAACATTTTGAATATCTTGAAGAGTAATGCGATGCGCCTTCAGGACTTCCAGCCGCTTTTTCATTAAGACATCATAATCGGCAATTTCCCTGGTGGTAATGCATAATTCCTGAACACCGAATTTATCCGCCAACGCCAACCATATTTCCGGAAATAAAACCCCTTCCATATCTAAACAGGTAACAACCGGTTGTGCCATCAATACCTCTTTCCGTGATTAATCTCCAAAAAACCAAAACAGTCATCAAAAAGTTCAAAAGATCATAAAAGAATTCTCGGCTCAGTCACAACTATAAAAATCGGGGGCAAGTCCAGATACACTGGAAGGATCTTTTCACTCGAAGGGACAAGAGCTCAAGGTGGGAGATTTAAAACAAACCGAGGAGATCTTTCGGATATTCACAATAAAAATCGGGATATAATGCCGCGACTTTGTCTCGGTCACCATACCCATAACCAACGGCGCAGGCTCGAATACCAGCGGCCTGGGCTGCTCGCACATCATTCGTGCTATCCCCAATCATCACCGTCTCAGATGGATCGACACCCAACACCTCAAGTGCTCGTCGTAACATCACCGGCTCGGGTTTCAATTCCATCGTATCCCGAGGGGCCTCCACATGGTGGAACAGATCCTGTGCATGTAATCCCTCGACAATCGAGAGGGTATACTCCATGGATTTGTTTGTGACAATGGCTTTCCTTCGGTCCTGATAATGATGAAGCACCTCCCATATGCCGGGATAAAACCTTGTGGTTTCCACGCAATGCTCTAAATAATGTGTTCGAAAAGTTCCCAGTGCCGCTTCATATTGATTAAGGTTTTTTTCACCAACCGATAAACGCAGCAAACGCTTGACCCCATCGCCCACAAAGCTAAAGATTTCATCATGCGATCGTAAGGGCAACCCCAAATCCCTCAACGTCAGATTCACCGCCTTCGCAATATCCACTTTCGAATCTATCAGGGTCCCATCAAAGTCAAAGAACAATACCTCCGCACGCCATGTATTCATTTCTGCAAATCTTTCTCTATTTTTGTTTCCAGTTGTTTTTTTAATGAGCCGAACAGTGCTTTTCTCACCAGCTCAGGTTCGTTCAACTCCGTCCAACGAACAAAGTCGATCAGGCGTTGACGGCCCACATGAGGAGGCAGTTGAGGACCACCAATTTGCCACCGATCCTGCGCCGCCTTAATATGAAAATATTGAAATTCACGGTGTGGATCGGCAACAAACGTCGCACTTTCCCAATACATCGTCCCTAACACCTCAAAAATTACGGGAATTTTGGCTTCCAAGCCATCGAGAATTTCCCACTGGGATATATCATCCACCACCTCAAATTGAGAAATAACCACCACATGTCCCCAAACCGGTTCTTCCCTCCAAGCCACGAAGGGACTCACGACCTGCCAGGAATAGGCCTCCAACCGGACTCCTTTTTTATCCAAGGAAAGATATTTTTGTAAAATTTTGGTGGGATCTTCGGTAATATGACTATTGAAGGCCTGCGGAGAACTTGCTCCTACAGCCAGGATGCCCATTATCCACAGCAATACCCCCAATGACACCGACAATCGGTTCACCATGATTTTGGAATTGGAGGTTGGGCAACGACCACACAAGAACACTGGAGGGAAGAACCACTTATCCTTTAAACAGGATAACCAGAATAATTCCCAAAAGGAGCCAAAGAGGGATGGACAACATCAAACCCCAGGCCAATCCTTGAGCCGTTTTCAACCGGCCCTTTAAGGTTTGTTTTTCCAAAGCCTTAGAAACTCGCAGCTTGACATCTTCGAGGTGGAACGGTTTCGTAATGTAATCATCGGCCCCACGATTAATGGCTTCCACAGCCGTCCCAATAGAGGGATGTCCGGTGATCATCAGAAAGATCACCTCATCATTTTTGGTGTCCCGGACGCGCCTCAACAATTCCATCCCATCCATACTCGGCATGATCAAATCTGCCATGATCACATCAAATTCACCCTTACGGTATTGTCTCAAAGCCTCTTCACCATTTTCGGCCATGACGACGGTATAGCCCAACGAGATCAAAAACTCCGACAGGGCTTCCCGAACTCCCTTGTCGTCATCCACCACTAAGATGCGCTCAGCCATTTCTTCTCACCTTGTCCTTGTAATTGTCAGACACCACACTCGACGACCCATTCGTTTAATGAAACTAGGGTAGTTCTACCACCACTACATCCGGCGGAACCTCGAATTTAAGCAGGCGTGGCGAAAGACCTTTATTCACTTGAATATGGTCAAACATGACGCGTGAGATGTTTCCACTGATCTCAAACAAGGTAATGGCTTGAATTAAATACGAATCGGGAAATAGTTGCAGCACAATTTTCTCGATAGTCGGAGCTTCATTTCCCGCAGGCTTAGGGACTAAGGTCAGATGGGGAAGTTCATCACTACCCCCCTTCGAGTCAACTGCGGATTCCAGAATTGTAAATTGCTGGGAAAGTTTCCCTACGCCCTGAAGAAGAGCCAGAGGGCCTTTGGACGCCGCCATTTGCGTGAGCGCCCCTTTGACCACCTGCTGATGTTCAGGGACATACATCATCACCTGATCTCCATCCACATAAATCTGCTCTTCCGATGGTTGAAGATAATCCCATCGAAGCAATCCAGGTTTTTTCAGATATAGACGCCCTGACGACGTAAACCCTGTTGTAAATCCCTCAAGAATGGTTTCCTGGGTAAAATCAGCCTGTAAATCCTGTGTCTGAGCATAACGAGCATCAACTTTCCCAACGAGATCTTCCACGGCGGAAACGGAAGCGGCCCAGAAACTGGAGACAAGTATAGTGAAACCCAAGATGCCTATTAACGCAAGTGCCCGCAGCAGCAACATCATCCTATCTCCGCTCTGGCAGTGCCTCGAGCCAAGACATCTCGTCTCCCATCACGCCCTGGGGCACTCACCAGACCTTCTTCTTCCATTTGCTCAATCATCCGGGCTGCTCGTGGATACCCTACGCGCAGACGACGCTGAATAAACGAGGCCGAGGCTTGTCCTGTGGTCATCACCAATTCTCTAGCCCGCTCATAGGTCTCATCACGCTCCTGCTCATCCACCGTAGGTTCTTGCACGGACTCTACAGCAACGGGGTCATACACAGGCGTGGCTTGCGATTTAACCCATTCAACAACCCCACGAACTTCCTCATCAGAAACATAGGGACCGTGCAGCCTGTTAATTCCGCCGGTGCCAGAAGATAAAAACAACATATCACCTTTTCCCAGAAGACTTTCCGCTCCGTTCGCATCCAAAATGGTCCGGGAATCAATCTTAGAAGAAACCTGATAGGCGATACGTGCTGGAAAATTGGCCTTTATCAGCCCGGTTACGACATCAACCGAAGGTCTTTGGGTTGCCAATACGAGATGAATTCCCGAGGCACGGGCCATCTGAGCGAGCCGAGCAATGCGATCTTCAATATCCTTAGGGGCGACCATTATCAAATCCGCAAACTCATCAATGACCACCACAATGTAGGGCAACGGAACCCGCTCCTCTTGCGAAGTCTCCAACAAAGGAGCCCCTTCCTCCAAATTCATCGATTGGCCTCTGCTCAGTTTCTTCACGGTTCGAAGGAGGGAACCCGTTTCCTGACACTCGGTAATTTTTTTATTATAGGCATCAATATTTCGAACTCCCAATTCCGCTAACACCTGATAACGCCGTTCCATTTCTTGTACAACCCACCCGAGCCCACGAGCGGCCTCTTTGGGGTTCGTGATGACCGGGCGAATGAGGTGAGGAATCCCATCGTACACCTGTAATTCCAACACTTTGGGATCGATCAGCAGAAGCTTCACTTCATCGGGATGCGCGGTAAACAGGATATTCAACAACAGACAGTTAAGCCCCACACTCTTTCCTGACCCCGTAGCACCCGCAACCAACAAATGAGGCATAGTTCGGAGATCCGTCACCACCGGCCGCCCAAAAATATCTTTCCCTAAGGCCAACGCCAGTTTCGAGCGGGCCCGCGTGAAGACTTCCGAGGTCAACATTTCTTTCAACCCAACAGTTTCCCGCTGAGGATTCGGTACTTCAATCCCGACTGTGGATTTTCCCGGGAGGGGAGCCACAACTCGAACTTTTAAGGCTTTTAAGGCCATGGCCAGATCATCAGCCAAATTCACAATGCGGGCAACTTTGATTCCGGGACCGGGAGCAAACTCATACATGGTAATGACCGGGCCGGGATGCACATCGGTTACGCTCCCCTCAATCCCAAAACTTGCCAACGTGTTCACAAGAACTTCTGATTGAGATTTCAAAACCGAATCGGTCTGATGAGCCGCCCGCGCAGCATGGGTATCCAAGAGATCGACGGGGGAAGGCATTTGATAGGACTTTGAAATTTGCTTGCGAGAAATAAAGGTGTCGTCGACTTCCTCTTCGAGAGGAAGGATGGGCACTATCTCGATTGCGGGTGAGATCTCTTCTCCCTTCACCTTGGATAGCTTGGCCTTCGGTTCCGGCGTTTCCAATACCACCATCCCAATGCCACCACGTGCAGCTAATTGACGATTAATCCGAATCGATTTGTTCATTTTGGGTTGGGCATCTGATACCCACCAGTCTCGCTCCCTCACTGACTCCACCACGGTATTTTTGAGACGCCCCCCGAGGCTAAAGATTGCACGAGCCATTTGCCCAATCGATACCGGCACAAGCAAAAGGAAGGCAATTAGTAACAGTGCCCCTAAAATGATTGTGGCACCGGTAACGGCCAAATACGACCCGAGTCCGTGCGCCACCCATTGGCCCACGACTCCACCCGTGCCTACGCCCAAGCCATCCATCGCGTATGTTTGAGGTCCGGCTGAAAATTGAAGATGCAGCAGCGCGCTGACTGAAAGAACGCCAAGCAGGGACCCAAGAAGACTTCCCGACGTTATTCGAAGTTTTTCGCCCCAGAGGACGCTTAACCCCAACACCACAAGCAACAAAGGCACCACATAGGCTCCCCCTCCGACAATGGTTAGGAGGGAAAAAGCGAGAGTAGCCCCAATCAGGCCTACGGCGTTTTCGGGAAAAGAATTTAAGGAAGGGTGTTCGACAAAAAGTATCGGGTCGGCAGGAGAAAAGGTGGCCATACTGAGCAGACCCAAAATGCCAAAAGTGGCTACCAAGATTCCAACAACTTGTGTGGTTAAGACAGAAAATTCCTTTATTTGGTCTTTTGTTGGCTTGCTCTTTGAACTAGGGAAGATACTCATCAGAAAATCCTACCATAAGTGTTTCTATCGAGCAAACAACCCTTACGCATATGACATCGCCAGCCCAGGATCCTGGAAATTTCAGGGAAGGGAGGGGAGCGTCGGGTTATTTAGCGCCTCACTCAAAATTTTGAACTCTTCCACCGACAGTGTTTCCGCCCGCCGAGTTAACGCGATACCTGTGAGTTCTTGAGCGTTCGCTAATTGAGTCGTCGCAAAACCCGCCCCGCGTAGCGCATTGAGGAGGGTTTTGCGGCGCTGCCCGAAGGCCGCACGGACAATTTGTTGGAACTGGGTGAGATCTGCCTGATTGGTCTGGTCATCGAGACGAATATCCAGCCGAACCACACCGGACCCCACATCGGGAATGGGCCGGAAACATTTCCGGGATACGGGAAATCCATACCGGACCACCGCAAAACGTTGAGCCATCACTGACAGGACCCCATACTCCTTTGTACCGGGTTTGGCCGCCAACCGTTGGGCGACCTCCAACTGAATTGTGAAGACCATCCGAGTAATCTTGGCTCGCGACTCCAATAGGCGAAACAAAATGGGCGTCGAAATATTATAAGGAAGATTGGCGACCACAACTGTGGAGGATGGAAGCTGATCAAATGGAAATTGAAGTGCATCCCCTTCACGAACCTCCAAATTAGGACAATCCTGAAATTCAGTGCGTAAAAATTGAACCATTCGAGGATCAACTTCCAAGGCCAACACCTGGGCCGACGCCCGACACAAATTCCGAGTTAAGGCCCCACCGCCCGGTCCGATTTCACACACGAACGTTTCCGGAGTGAGGTCGGCAAAACTGATAATTTTTCGATTGAGATTCGGATCGATGAGAAAGTGCTGGCCAAGCCGTTTGCGCGGATAGGGGGGAAGAGGCGACATCAGATGGGCCATACACTGGACTGGGACATTACACGCATTCCATTGGGGCTAACTCTAAGGAATCCCTGATGACTGAATTTCTTTGGCCAATTTTTTGAGATGGCGACGACACATGTCCACTTCATCGGACAATTCATCAAACACATCCCCAACAAAATAGGTGGTTTCCAACCATTCAGCGGATAACTGTTGAAGGTAGGCAGGACTGACAAATGGCGTTAATTCTTCAACAACTTTTCTTTTCCATTTTGTCATATGGTCTTTCCCTTGAACCGCATTGAGTGCTTTTTCTGCTTGCTCATGAATAGTGTTTAATTCCGTTAACCGGCTTTGAATATAGGCCAATAACTCGGATCTTTGGTCGGTCATTTTTTCCCTCTTCCGCCAATCAGGTAACGCGAAGCCGTCAGTTCTCAGAATTTGTTCAACGCCATAAATTTCATTGACGCACAACTAACTAAATGTAAATAGCTAAATGACTCCGTCTTGATTCTTGGCCATCGAAAATGTCATGCCGACTTCAATCCGATGCCCGGCTAAATAGTCAGAAACGTTCATGCGTTTTTTATTTTCAGGTTGAATTTCCAAAAGCTTCAGATTTCCCTGACCGGTTTGAACACATATAGCCTGTTTCGTAACCGCAGTAATCGTCGCCGGAACCTGAAGAATGCCGAAGGTGGTGCGCCCAATGCCGGTGGTCTCAGGAGCTTCCACCTCTACCTTCCAAATCCCCCATCGTTCACCCTGCAGGAAGGTATATACACCAGGCCATGGCGACAGCCCTCGAATTCGATTGGCAATGCTTCTGGCCTGCTGGTCCCAATGCATTAATCCATCTTCCTTTTTTAAGATGGGCGCGAAGGTCGCCTCTGATTCATTTTGAGGAAAAGGGGTTATTATTGCACCGGCGACCCACCCACGGAGAGTAGAGACAAGCAGGGCTCCTCCAACTTGCGCCATTCGCGAGGCTAACTCTCCGGCAGTCTCATCCGGGCCTATGGGAATCACCTCCTGTTGGAGAATGGCCCCCGTATCCATACCTTCGTCCATGAGCATGATCGTAATCCCAGTCTCTGACTCTCCCAGGATGACGGCCCACTGAATGGGGGCGGCGCCCCGATACTTCGGAAGAAGAGACCCATGCACATTCAAGCAACCTTTCGGAGGAAGATTCAGAATGATTTTCGGCAAAATACGCCCAAACGCGGCAACCACAATCGCATCAGGTTCCCATGCTCGCAGGGTCTCTATAAACTTGGGATCCTTCATTTTTTCAGGTTGCACCACCGGGATGCCTTGTGACAAGGCAAGCGCCTTAACCGGACCCACCTGGGTTTTCTTCCCACGCCCACTCGGTCGGTCAGGCTGACACACGACACCCACTACAGCGAACCCTGTATTCAATAATTGCTGAAGCGTAGGAACCGCAAAGGCTGGGGTTCCCATAAACACGATCCGCATGGCTGACTTCCTTAATTTCGACGAAGAGGGAAACCAATTTAACAGGATAAAGCTTGCTGACTCTACAGGACAACAATTTCTCCCTGCTCTTCCAACCTCTCATTTTGACATGCTCACGCGCTCATTGACTCCCTTCAAATACTGTGCTAGAAGCCCTCACTTGTGATGCCTGGACCATACTCACCTCCTGCAAAAAAGTCTTGAAAGGCTCCCATGGGCGGACATAGTCACTGGTCGACCATTAAGCGCCACAAAGGCGCACAAGATGCCAAGCGTGGAAAGATATTCACCCGAATGATTCGGGATATCTCCATCGCTGCCCGAACTGGTGGAGACCCTGATGGGAATCCCGGTTTGCGCCAGGCTATTGCCAAGGCCAAAGAGGTAAATATGCCGGCCGATACGATTAAACGGGCTATTCAACGAGGGACCGGAGAATTACCAGGCACCCAGATTGAAGAGTTTATGCTAGAGGGGTACGGGCCTGGCGGAACCGCCTTACTCCTCGAAATTACAACAGACAAACGGAATCGAACTGTAGCGGAAATCAGAAACCTCCTGACTAAAAACAATGGCACCATGGCCGAAGCTGGCGCGGTGGCCTGGCAGTTCCCAAAAAAAGGGTTTTTGGTGATCGACAAGGGTGTGGTCACTGAAGACCAATTATTTACCCTTGCCCTTGAGGCCGGGGCGGAAGACGTCAAAGCCACTCCCACCAGCTTTGAGATCATTACGGAACCAGCAGATTTCGAGTCAGTCAAAGAAGCTCTTCAGGCTGCGCATATTGAGCCGAGCCTGTCCGAATTGACCTTTCTCCCACAAAACCAGGTTCAACTCGATGGCAAAACAGCCGAGCAAACCTTAAAACTCATGGAAATTCTTGACGAACACGAAGACGTCCAAAAAGTCCATGCGAATTTTGATATCCCGGATGATTTGA
>WHTE01000156.1 GCA_009377845.1 Nitrospirales bacterium
CATAGTGAATATGATCAGGCGTATCGTTAGCAGTGTGGTAGTAGGGATCTCTAAACAACGCGGTATCGGTGACCATGATGGCCGGGAATCCTTCTTGCCAAAAGGCCCAATGATCCGACCAGCCTACCCCTGGCAACCACCCGAACAACGCGGCACCTTCCGAAGGAAATTGGGTGTGCTGCCGGAAAATTCCAATCGCCCGCTGCACCCAATCTTTGTTCGCAAGATTGCTCACAAACCCGATAAAATTTCCTGTTGACGGGTAGATAAGACTGAGCGGCGGGGGGTAGCGTTGACTGTTGGGAACTTCTGTATAATAACCAATGGTTTCGAGACTGAGCATGAGAATGATGTTCTCATTCCGCTGACGGCTGCGCCGGGCATAAATCCGGCTGCCCATATCTTGGGTTTGAAAAAAGGGGGGCTCCTCGTTGACGAAGGCGACAAATCTGAGAGTGCGGGAAGCCGGTGAATGGACGAACTGTCGCGCCAAGGTCAACATCGCCGCAACCCCGGTCCCATTATCATTTGCGCCGGGACTCCCTTTGACGGAATCATAGTGTGCGCCAATAACCAGGATGTCTTCTGGTCGATCAGTGCCAGGTACTTCCACTTCAATGTTTTCGCAGATTTTTCCGGAGACGTCGAATTCTTGCCGGTGGACATCATATCCAGCCACTTCGAATTCAGCACGGATGTATTCCGCCGCGAGTAGGAGTTTGTCGTGGTGGAAGAGATTGCGTTCTCCGATTTGACTGGCAAGCATGTTCACATGCCTGTGGAGTTCCATCTCCAAAGCCCGAACTTCGTCTGTCGCTAGTGGTAATGCCCCTTGATAACTACTCCCTGGCATCCGAATCACGATAGCCCATCCTTCGACACCTACCAACACCAAAAGGCCGACGATTACGCCCCATTTGCCAACTCTCACATCCCTGTTCCTCGCATGATTTGGATTTGGTCCAGGGAAAGAGGCATAGGAGGCTGTCCGAAATGACTGATCGCTACACCGCGTGGAAATTGTTTTCGTGCCTTCCACCGACAGTGCGCCGCAAAACAGGGCATTTCTTTTGGTTGTGCATTTTTTGCCAGTGGGCCGAGAATCCAACCGGAATGTCCACCATGCGGCGGTGTACTATAGCGCGTTCCAAGCCGGCTTCTTGCCGGATCTCATTTGCCTTTTCCACATCGCGGACATCCGACGCCGGTTGGAGGGAGTGATTTAGCTGAAGATGCAAGCGCTTTTCTTTCGCCTCATTCCCTGATCCTTCTTCCCATGTGGTGTGAGTCCTGACATCCGGGGTTTTAGGTGGAGGGCGGAGAAACTCCCGGGCGCCAGGCGGACATGACGCAACGCTGCGCGAAGAGCGGCACGAAACTTTTGATGTCCAGGGAAATCGTCTCCATGAATTGGTCTGCTAATGTTTGATCGGTGAAGCATTCATAGACATCATCCAGAAAGCCGCCGCGGAGTAACGGGTGAAAAAGAAATTCGTGTCCCGAACCCGTGTGCACTTCCAGGGGATATTCCGCGACGTCAATTTTTTCCAACCCACAGGTTTCCAGCCATTGCCGGGCATCCGCCGCGGAAGGCCGTTCGGTGATATAGTCGGCGAGTCGTTCACGCTCTTTCGTGAATCCTTGGTGGACCATTTCCCGGTCAACGCGTTTCCATAAGGAATCAAAAGTCCCGAGTGAGGGAAACGTCAGAACCAGTTGGCCGCCGGGCTTGAGAAACCTCGCTAATTGTTGAAGGGTTTCTTGACGTTGAGGCCGGAAAAACATGAAGGACAAATTGCCCGTGATGCGATCGAATTGGCCAAGATCAGGCGGCAACTGTCGGACATCCCCATGGCGAAATTCCAACCAGGGGAAATACGGTCCCTGTACCGCGCGGGATCGAAGCAGTTGAGCGTGATTCACATCGATTCCGACGACCCGGCCACCTGGCCCAACCCGATGGGCGAGATGAAAGGCGGGAATCCCATCCCCACACGCCACATCCAGTATGCTGGCGCCCTCATAGAGATCCAAGTGGGTCAAGAGACTCTCTGCAAACGGCCTCGACCAGGGATCCTTTTTGGGCAGTTCACACAGCCATGGCGGCGGAGAGCTCAGAAAGGATGAATGAGAAGGAGTGGGCATCATGAGTAACCTTGGCTAACCATTACATACAGAAACCCTAGCATTCTTGGGTCCGCTTGCACGAATGCCCTTGGATATCCGCCCATTTCCAAAAGGGCTGTTGTCCGGAACAGCCGTCTGATGACAGCCGCAACTGTCCCTTGGAGTCTATGAGGGCCAGCCGGTCAGGACAAGCTTTCCGATCATGCGCCCTGATTCGAGTTTGGCATGCGCAGCTCTCAGATTTGCCGCGTTGATCGGGGAGAGGGTTTCGGTCAGTGCGGATTGGATCATGCCCGCATCAACCCAACGAGCGACCTGGGTGAGCAGCTTGTGTTGTTCAACGATATCGTCGGTCTGGTACATGGGACGCGTGAACATGAATTCCCAAGCGAAGGTTACACTTTTTCGCTTAAGGGCATTGAGGTCCACCGCCTTGGTGGTATCGACAATGCAGCAAATGCGACCCTGCGGTTTAATGACTTCGCACATCGCGGGCCAATGCTGTTCTGTGGTGGAGGTATTGAATATATAATCCACCGTGGAACAGTTCAATCGTTGAAGCTGATCGGGAATGGATTTCGTATGATCAAGCACCTCATCAGCGCCCATTTTCCGGCACCAGCTTTGGGACTCGGGGCGTGAAGCGGTGGCAATCACTCGGAGGTTCGCAATTTTTGCGATTTGAGTGGCAATTGACCCCACTCCCCCTGCACCACCAATAATCAAGACAGTTTTTCCCACCGAATCGCTTTCAAACACAATCCCCATCCGGTCACAGAATGCTTCATAGGCGGTAATGGCGGTGAGCGGTAGCGCCGCCGCATAAGCCATATCAAAAGACCGTGGCTTCTTTGCCACGATGCGTTCATCCACGAGATGGTACTCGCTATTGGTCCCTGGGCGTGTAATGCTCCCTGCATAATAGACTTCAATTCCAGGTTGAAAAAGTGTGACCTTGGAACCGACAGCCTCCACCACCCCTGCGGCATCCCAGCCCAACACTTGCGGTAAGGCCTCCTGATGATCGGGACCTTTGGATCGCCGAATTTTGGTATCCACCGGGTTGACGGATATCGCTTCTACCCGCACCAGTAGGTCTCGATCCCCTGGCTCGGGCTTGGGAAGTTCCACATCACGCAAAGACTCAGAGTCCGTGATGGGAAGATAACGAGTCAGTCCAACGGCTTTCATGACATTCATCATCTACTGAGAGTTCAAGGAATCGTCCCGATCGTCTTCGAGAATGATCCGGTGGAGCAGGGTATTTTTTGCATCGGGGACTGTTGAATATTTCAAATATTTGGCCTTTTCATCAACACATGCGTGACCGCGACCCACCGGAAGAAAATGAGGGAGTGTTCAAAAAGGCGCGTCCAGTCCTGTCCTGAGGCCTCTCGAAGGGAAGGCCGCAGCCACTTGGACGGGCGGAGCGTACTGAGGAGTACGTGAGCACGGCCAAGGGGCGACCTGCCTGCGCGAAGCCGCTCCGGCGAAGGCAGGGAACGCCGCTGGCCTGCCTGCCGAGCCTACTCCGCCGAAGTAGCTTCGGCTACGAAGGCCGGGAGCTCCGGCGCAGGCACGGCGGCATTTTTCAACATTCCCCATCGAACCACTCTACTCTGGACGGATGGCTTCAATCCATCTGGTTGAACGGTGATTTTTCTGAAATTGCGTGAGTCGTCCAGGAAGGTGAGCGATATTGGTTGCCAAAGCACGCTCCCCATGCAGCCTTTAGCTTTCTCACATGTCAGTCAAGAGAGGAATAAAACGGGGTGGGAGAGGACCGCGAATTTTACGGATCCTGAACAGATTCATCCAGACCGGTTAGCTTGCCAAAACAACACCGCACGCTCAAGCTTGGGTTTATTCTCCAGGCTTTCTTTTGATCCCTAATTTTTTTAACCGGCTTCTTAACGTACTGGGATTCAATCCAAGGTGCTTTGCGGCGCCTAACGGACCATCAATCCTCCATTCACACGCGTTTAAGGCTTGTTGAATCTGGGCGCGCTCCAAGTCCTTTAATTGAGTGGACGGTCTGGCATCCATGTCGTCCGCCGGAGACCGCAACAACGATTCATCCACATACACGACCGACGAATGGGAAAGAATCATGGCTCGTTCAATAACATTTTTCAATTCCCGTACGTTGCCCGGCCAGGGATACTGAATCAGCATTTCCATTGACCGGTCATCGATATCCTGACAATTTCGTCGAAATTGCAACCGATTTTTTTCCATGAAATGGCGCACCAGCAGGGGAATATCATGCAGACGTTCCCGGAGGGGAGGCACCATAATTGGAAAGACATGCAACCGATAATATAGGTCGGAGCGAAAACGCCCTTCGGCAATGCCCTTGCTTAAATCGGTGTTGGTCGCAGCGATGATTCGCACATCCACATCCTTGCCCTCGATACTGCCCACTCGTTCCACTATGCCATCTTGCAATACTCTGAGGAGTTTTGCCTGTGCTTCAATCGGCATCTCCCCGATTTCATCCAGAAACAAGGTGCCCCCATTGGCTAATTCAAATTTGCCTGGTCGTCCCTGCTCTGCTCCCGTAAATGCGCCTTTTTCATGGCCGAAGAGTTCGCTTTCCACCAGTCCTGACGGTAAGGCCGCACAATTGACTCGAACAAAGGGTTTAAATTTGCGAGGGCTCAACTCATGGAGTAATCGTGCTAACAGCTCTTTCCCTGTGCCGGTTTCTCCCATGATGAGGACCGAGGTTGTGGTGGGGGCCACGGCCTGGGTAAGGTCCAGCACTTTTTTGAATTTTTGGCTGTTGCCGACCATGGCGCCGAAATCGTGGCTGACTTTGATTTCTTCCAAGAGGTAGGCATTTTCCCGCGTGAGGCGTTCTTTCAGGCGGGTGATCTCTTCATAAGCCCGGACATGATCAATGGCAAACGCAAGCTGAGTCGCCACCTGCCGCAAAAACTCGACATTTTCTTGATCAGGCTCCCCCGATTCCACACTGCCGATATTCAGCGACCCTATGCAACTGTCGCCGATGATCATGGGCAGATTGATCATGCGCCCTAAGCCCTCTTCCTTATAAAACGCATCTTCTAAAAATATCGGATTTTGTTGTATGTGCGGACGGATATGAAGATGTCGGTGATCATACACCCATCCCATCGCACTGCCTTCTCGAGGAATAATGGCATCACATTTCAAGCGCACGACGGGCATGCTCGTTTGCACCGCGTAAAACCGAAAGGCATCCAAATCATGGTGATACAACGTAATACCCGCGCGTTCCCAGGGAATAATCTTTTTGATGTACCCCGTAATGGCTTTCCACAGATCTTCGGAATTTCGTTGGGAATTTAAGACGTTCGTGACTTCCAAAAGTGTTCGATAAAAGCTCCGGACGACTCCACCTATTTGGCGCTCTTGTTCAAATACCATAATGAACCCCTTCTACAAACTAAAAACTAAAGCTGGGAAATGGGTCACGAAGAATGCGGCGTTACGATGATTTTTTCAACACGGTCAAGCTTATTCGAAAAAAGCAAACAGTTAGTAATGAGCAAATGAAAAATTTTAATGCAGCAATAATTGAGCCATTGACCCATTTATCTCTTGCATCCAAACCCCATTCTCTTTTTCGTGTTTATCGCTTTAATAGAAAGGAAAAGAAACGAAATTAAAAAATAAACTTGTTTATTTTCAATCACTTAAAAATAACCACTCCCACCCAATCGCCCTCAATCATCCTCAACGGATTTATTGACTTTCTGAGAGAACAAATAATTTAAAAAACACTCATGATTTTCTTGATTATTGTGCGAAACTGCACTGTTAGCCTGCGCTAAATCGCACACTTAACATTAGAATTTCTTCATTCTACCCCACCAAAAGCCAGACTCGCCAATTTTCCAATCGACATATGTAGGCGGTCTCCCGGGATGATCTCTGCGTGCGTCTTCTTCACCGCTGAAGCGCCGAACGCCCGTGGCGAAACCGGTCCCGGCTCACGGAAACTGTCCCGTCCAACCTGCGTTGCCAAACCCGCAGACCCGCTTGCGGTTTCGAACCGATCCCGCACCGGCGGGAAGCCAAGCGTTCACCACCATCCAGCAGGCCCCCTCTTCTGTTTGCGATGCGCCGGGCCTTCGGCGTTGTGCTGTGGGCCCCAACCGCTTCGGTCCCTGCCTCAGTCACCCGTCAGGCTTCATCCATCTCCTCCGCCTGACAGACCTGCCCGACTGGGTTCACTGCCGGCTGTCGCTCATGAGTCTTGGCAGCTCCTCTCGCCGCTCCCATCTTCCTCAGGCCCGTCCGAGACTTCATCCCGTTAAACAACTACGCCATGACCATTCTCCAGGATTGCCCTGCCATCAGGGTGCCAGAGGGACTTTTACCAGCAAGTGTCGCATAGGCTCAGCACAAAAAAAAAATGCCTGACAGGTACGTCAGGCACAAGAACAAATCGAAAGATTATCTATTCACCATCCGAAGAAAGAGGAGGGTGAAGTGTGTCCTCCTCTTTCTTCGGAAACTCGGATAGGCATTAATTCACATTTACGACTAATCCAGGTTCCATTGCTCCATAAGATTCCATAAGCTTGGCTTGGTCGGCTTGCCTATAATGCCAGACAACCCTTTCATTCAGAAGATTCATTTTGCTCTTAAAATTTCCAGAAAGAAGTTTCAAGGCGCTTCTCTTAATTCCCTTCGGATCGAAGTATGGCTTTTTCTCCAAATTGGCGATGCGCTCATCCACTTGCTGAACGCGGCTCTCTAGAGATTGAACTTCCTCTTCTTGGGCTTTTGCAGCTGCCATATGATCCTCAATTGACCAACCCTGTGTTTCTAGGGTCCAGGCGGAAATCTGCTGCTGAATGCTTTCACCGGCCAGGACGAATTGAGGAATGCCTATGAAAATTCCAATAAAGAAAAATAAGATAATTATTTTGTTATTCATGACTTCCTCCTTTTTTTTAGAATTCTTTATAAACTAATTTGATTCACTCAGGAAGGACTTTTTTTTATCATTATCTATCTTTATGACTAACCAATTTACATGCCAACAAAGTTTAACTAGTATTTCCTTTTTATTTCAATTGCTTATAGATTAATCAACACAATTTTTAATGTTACACTGTAACATTAAAATGAAACATTTATGTACCATTAAGATACACATCGTTACACTTTATTTGTGCATACCATCAGACATTGCGCCTTCTTACAGGTGACGAAGAATATTTAAAAATGCAGACGATGGAGACGGGTACAGCAGCTGGCCTACAGAAGACGAGAAGGGCAAAAGAGGGGTTCTAAAAATCTCGTCAGTAACGTTTGCCCCTTGGCTCTGCTCACATACTCACCGATGGATCTCTCATCTATGTGGCTACGGCCGTATTGATAGATCTTTTTGAACTCTTCCTCCCCTGGATCGCTACGCTTGGGGCTGTTGAATATTTGAAATATTTTGATTTTTGATCCGCATGTGGATAACCGAGCGCCATACGAAAAATAAGGGAGTGTTCAAAAAGGCCCGTCCAGCAAGGCCGCAGCCCCACTTGGACGGGCGGAGCGTACGAAGGAATACGTGAGCACGGCCAAAGGACGAGAACGCCGCTGGCCTGCCTGCCGAGCCTACTCCGCCGAAGTAGCTTCGGCTACGAAGGCCGGGAACTCCGGCGCAGGCACGGCGGCATTTTTCAACACTCCCACGCTTGATAGGATCGAAGAATCCAAAGTAGGTCTGGAGAAGGACAAAACCAGCTGCCCCAATGATTTCAAATGGAATTGGTTTAACGGCGAGCAGGAATTCCCAGGCGGGATAATCGACGATACAACGTTATGCGGGAGATCCCAAGCAGTTTTGCGGCAGCTGAACGGTTACCTCCCGTCTGTTTCAATGCGGAGAGAATCCTGTCCTTCTCATGGTTTGGAGCCATTTCTTCAGAAGGGACAACCGGAATTCTTTCATCTTGATTGATCATTTCAGGCGGTAAATCCTGAGGTTGAATAATCGAATGAGGACAGCGAATGACGGCGAATTCAATGGCATGCTGGAGTTCTCGAACGTTTCCCGGCCATGAATACGCCATCAGCAAGCGCATGGCTTCGTTACTGACGGTCTCAACCGGTTTTCCCGTCGTGGCCCGATATTGACTTAAAAAATGACTGATCAAAAACGGAATATCTTCCCGTCGTTCCCGCAAAGGGGGCAGAAGCACCCTGCCGACCCGAATCCGATACAACAGATCGGCGCGGAAGGTTCCGCTTGTGACATCTTTGGCAAGATTATGATGGGTGGCCGCTAACACCCGAACGTCCACTTTCCGAAGCCTCGATTCTCCAAGACGGGTAATTTCTCGTTCTTGCAAAACCCGAAGTAGACTGGTCTGGACGGTGAGCGGGATGTCCCCGATTTCATCCAGAAACAAGGTTCCTCCTTCAGCGGCTTCGATCAATCCCTTTTGGTCCGATACCGCGCCTGTAAAGGCGCCACGCCTATGCCCGAATAATTGGCTGGCGACCAGCGATTCGGTTAATCCCGCACAGTTGACAGCAACAAATGGATGATCCTTGTGATGGCTGGCCTGGTGAATGGCGCGTGCCACCAATTCCTTTCCCGTTCCCGTCTCCCCTTCTATAAGAACCGTGGAATCCACTCGGGAAAAATCCTGAATCTGCTGGAAAATCAACTGCATAGAA
>WHTE01000157.1 GCA_009377845.1 Nitrospirales bacterium
TCGACGGTATATTCTCCAGGGTCCGCGACCACATCACTGCCATCCGTGCCGAGGAAATGCACGGCCTGGTCGAGGGTAATGGTGGTGGTTTCATCGGGCACCGACGCCTGAACCGGGAGGATGGGACTCCACAACGCACAGGTAAGCGCTACGCTCGTGAATGTGTTTGCGAGAGGGATTTTCATGAGATCGCCCTTTCTGGGTTGAAGAAAAACACGTGAATGAGATGGTTTTTCTCTTTTAGTCGCGGGCATGAGTAAGAAGGTTCAAACGGTCTGGAAATTTAAGGAAATTATGTTGTTATGAGAATAAGAAAGGTTCGCGGGGATTTCACTGTTTGCGCTGGTTACCGCCTACCGACCATTCACGGCAATGGCCAATTGGGTCACGCTGGCATTGAAAATATCCAAAGCTTCTCTCGTCTCCTTTAAATTGGTATCAGCCACATGCAGTAAGAAGTCCTTGGAGAGCACATTCAATATTCCCTGGAGATGAGGGGTTTGGGCTCGAATATCCTGTGGAAGCTTTCCCTGTTGAAGCGCCGCTTTTCCTTGATTGATCGCTTCATTGAATCCAGTGTGCAATCCCGTTGTGGCTCCCCACCGGATAAGGGGTACGAGACCTTGATTCCAAACGGCGTCCAATGCTTCTTCGACAATGGCGCATACCGCAGCACCCACTTCCGGAACAAGACCGCAGAGGGCTGATGCGACTTTTTCCACTGTCCCTTCGGACAATTGAATAAGCCCCACGGCTTGATTCACCAAAAATCCGCCATGGCCGGGCCGATCACTGTCGATGTATTTGTGTCCCATGGCCCTGATGATTTCGGCACCCAATTCCAAGCGGAAGAGTTCCGGCCATTGGGATTGAGGATGAAGCGCTTGTTGAATCTGTGAGACAGATGCGGTTTGGGCTCCCGGACTCCCTAAGGCTTTTGTGAATGATTGGATGGCTTTTGAGCCATTCTGCAATTGCAGAATCAGATATTTTGCAAAAACTCCGTTGGCCACAGCTTTGAGTTCTTCTTGGGAGAGCAAGACTCCACTATTCTGGTTGGTCAGAATCCTGGTCAAACCTTTGCCGATCGCTTCATGCAGAGCAGGCGAGATATGTGTGTCGAAAATTAACTTGGTTTGATTTTGGAGGTTGCCTTGCAATTGGTTGGCGGCTTTTTTCAGAGCCGGTCGATGTTTCTTGAGAAGAGGGATCAAGCATCGGGCACCTTGATGTGTGGTGGCCAATCGTTCCCAACTATCAATGGCCATATCAATAATCACAGCTGCCTGGGGGGGTTGATTCATACCGTTCCGGAGCATCTGAAGAGCCGGGGCCATGGCTTGGGGGAAGGTGGTTTGCATCTGGTCCATCAGGTCTTTGATCATCCATTGACTGAATCCACCGGGGTCTTTTTGAATGTGCTCGACATACCCCAACAAGTTGGCTCGTGCATGGCCTTTCGTAGCATCCAGGCACTGGATCAATGGAATGAGGTCAGCACGGAGCTTAGTGGCGGCCGTCAATAAAGTCGGCGGGAGAGCCTGGGTCACTTGTTGAGTGGCGGACTGCACGGTTGTTTTTGCCTTTTGAACAGCTTGAGTGACTCGCGGGGGCGTAACTTTGGAGAGGAGGCCTTTGCTTCTGATTCCGCTATAGGTCCCTATGGCATCCAGCCCGCTTCCATCGGGTAACAGCACCAGGAGGTGATGCACGTCGGCTTGCTCTCCCTCTTCACCAGGTAAAGAGAGAACGATAGGCGAGGAAATCACTTCTTCATGAGTGGTGGGTAGGGCCTCCAGTAAAACGGCATTCCGTCGTTCGTCAGGAATAAGACGAATCCATTCCTGTGTGGCCTCCACTTCATAGGTACCGGGACCGACAACTACATCACTGCCATCCGGTGTGAGAAAATGAACGGGCCGTTCAAGGGTAATGGTGGTAGGATCGACTTCACCCGTAGCCTTAGCAACTCCTACCTGAGTTATTATGGCAACCATGACCAGGACAACAGGAATCAAGAGAAGGTGTGCGTGTCTCATAGTGCGGATCCATTCTGTTCAGATAGAAGAAAAGATTATGCCTGGACAAGTTATTATTCTTTATTCTATGTCGTTGTAATGGCTTGAAACGTTCGTGGTGCTGGAAAGCACTTTAAGGGAAAGTCCCTTGGATTGAAACCCTGGGAAGATTTTTACCAAGTAAGGAGAAAGATTACATTGGAACGAAAATCTTGGGCGGCCATCATTTAGAGAGTCTCAAAGGAATTTTTAATGATCGGCAAGGTGTGTAGTGGTCCAATCAAAATAGACAGTGGAAAAAGAGAATGGTATGAATACATATTTTGGGCTGTAGCCCAAACGAGTTTTCTCGAGTCTTGAGAAATTGAACGGACATATTTGCCCGCCATTGAACGATCACCCCCTCGGGCCATATCTGAGTACCCCTGCTTCACCCTCCGCGGCCTGCGCCCCAAAGTCATTGGGACTTTGATACCCCAACATCGAATGGAGTCGCTGGCTCTTGTCAAACATTTCCAGATAGTCCCTGACCAGCAGCCTGGCCTGCCTATGCGTCTCGGGCGGCTGTTCGGGGGCGCATTCTTCTTTGAGGCTCCGAAATACCCGTTCCACGACGGTGGCCGTCATAGCGCACCCTTGCCTGGTCACGAGTGCCGCCTCCTCTCGTTTAAACTCGGCTGTGTACTGTCTTCGTATACTTCCCATGGAACACCTCCCTTACCGCATATTCTCTTTTCGAGGCGTCCATTTCAACTAGGCCACTTCACCCTCGGCCCGAATAGCCTGGAGGTCGCAAATCAACGGCATCATGCAGGCCACCATGATGATTGCCGCAAATAACCCATTTTCCGATTTCATACCGTACCTCCAATCGTGAAGGGCACTCTCAGCGAAAGTTGAAATAATAGTGGATCCTTGTCAATGCGGCCCAAGGACTTTTCTCGCCTGATTGTTCTGGACATTCGATTCACGGCAATCGTTCGGTGGATTACAAAAAATTTTCACCTGAATGATCACCGTTTCTGCTGCCATAAACTTCGGACCAGCATGGTATTTCTTTGCCTCACCAGGGGCGAGCGGTCCAATCGTCCGTTGATCTTTAAGTGTACAATTGTTTTGGGGGATACATTGTTCCGGATTGGGAGGAGTGCTGACTGGGTTATATCTCATTCCCAAAGTCTGGATTTGAATCGCGGGCATGGGTAACCGGCCCTTGTTCACCACGCGAATTTTCGCTTTGTATTGAAGATGAAAATTATCCATCCAATCCTGCTTAATAGTGGCGGTGACATCCGGAAGAAGAACGAGAATTTTATCAGTGGGGAGCGGGTTCCCTCGTTCCTGGATGCCTTCCTGAGAGGGTGCTTCCTCGCCGACATGTTCACTGTTGAGAGGCAGCTCCAGTTGCGGCTGGTCTTTAGCCCACACAGGGTTGGTCATGAGGACAAGAACAAACAATATGATTCCTGAGGTACAATCGTCAGGGAGAAAGTGGGATAACATCTGTGACTCCTTTAGTTGGGGTTATTGGCCGGCACGAAAACCTTGTGGTTTTCAGTTTTCCCCAAATGGCATGGTGTTTGGTAAGATTGTCCAAATTTTTGCCCCGTCATCATCCTCACTCTCAACCGGTTGCATTGAGCTTCGCAAACTGTTGGTCCAGATTCAGTTTGCTCGACCAACTCAAAGGTCAGCGTGGACGCCGCCTCAGCCACCGAGGTGGTCCAGTGAAGAGCAGCCAGGTGCCCCAAACAAATAACGACGTCTTCCCTATAAAACGACCGAATAGCCTATTCATCACAGATTTCATGCCTTCTCTGGCAATCAGTATGTCCCTCTTCCTGCCTCTACGGGGTTGATGCCCCACGCGAGAATTCCCTAGGGGATGGGGTCAGACCCTATTGTCGTCTCTTCATGGCCTTTTCCTTTCTGACACAAGTAGAATTTCCTAAATTGGGTTATCCAGTGTGTCGACCGGATGCTTGTATTGGTTCATTGTCCCAATCTCCGTCTCACCTTTGGGGGGTGCATTCACTCGAAGCGAACCGATCGTTTCTTCCAATTTATTCCTCCGATTTACAGACCAGCGAGTCCGCCGCGTCTTGTCATGCCATGGCTTTCTCGTACCTCCTCTTTTCTACATTGATGCGAGTCATTTCTTCCTGCCGCGTTGGTGTTGTGCTGGTGTGACCTTTTGTTGAGGCGACCGTCCCCACAAGACCTTTGTTGCGCGAAAATTTTGGTAACCCGACGGTCTGAAGATAGGGGATGATGGTGAACCGTTGCGCCAGGGTGCTTCCAGCCTCCCTGGTGGAGTAAAATGTATTCCTGCAGATGGTACGATTCCTTGATATGCCACAGTGCGTTTCATCCATCCCTCCTATAGATTTCGAAGGACTTCGCGACCATCCCCCTCTCACTTTCTTTTATTAGTCTGCGCGATCAAGTCGTTCGACCCGTTCACATCCGACGCCCTTGGCACGAGCTCCGTGCTCACGATAAAGCCCGGTGAGCTTCCGGTATACGGCCCAGCCGCCTGCTTACTTCGACAGTTTCTCACCTTCATGCTCTTTCAGCCAGGACTCCGTCAGCCATGATGGAATCGGCGTCTCCTCGCCGACTTCCTCTTCGCCCTCGACTCCGCGCCTGAGCACCGGAGCTTGGCTCAAGCCTTTGAGCCCACCTGATATCGCCGCAGACCCGGCTGGTCTTCGGCATGTTTGGACTTGATTCGTCGAATTGCTAATTGTGCAGCACTTCATCTGGCCACCTTCGCACACCAAGACGTGTATATAATTATTGCCCCGGAGAATATCCTGCTCCGCTTGGCTCACGCATGATGATCCGAAATTAGTATTGAGATCCGCCGTCGTGCACCCGAAGACTTTGGACTTGGGTTTAGCCTGGGCGTTGAGCGGCAAGCCGAATACCCAGATAGCAATGCCGAGTGCAACAACAGCCATTGTGTGTGTGCGTCGCATATTAGCCTCCTGTGTAAGGTAATTGTGTAGGGCTCTTGCTGGCTCTGTATATAAAAATATCCGCTGCGTGGATTAAATGATTACGGCATGCTTCCTTCGGCTGAATCAAAAGGACTTGGTTGCATCACCGTCGGCTCTTCTGATTCCTGTGGCTCAATGCCACGGCTCAAGACCGCACCCACCCCGCCTACGCCTCCGATTGTCCCAGCCGTGAGGCCATTCCCGATATGGCACGTGAACTCACGCGATGCGCCTGAGGGGAATGGACCGGAGAACTGGGCGAGGTTGCTCACAAACGGGAGTTGAGTCACCTGGGTGGCGCCGTTTGCCATGGTCGTTCGCATGGTGAAGCCGACGATCTGAGGCGGCCCGAATCGCGTGCTGGCCTGATTGGGATCGAGTTGGCATATGATTCCCTGCGCCTGACCCCCGTCGCACATGGCGCCTTCCTCGATGCCCACCACGTTGAGTGGGCCAAAATACGGTGTGTTCGGGTGGCTGCAGCCCATGACCAGCTTACCGCGCGCGCCCATGCCGCTCCAGCGGACGCGGGTGTTGCCTGTCAGGGAGGCATCATTCTTTCCCATCGTTTGCAGAATCCAATCGCGAACCACAAAAACATCCGTGAAGACGGCTTCGCCCGACGGAGTCATGCAGTCCGAGACGCTGCCTTGCGAGGCGACACCGCGTACAATGGCGCGGCCGTTCTCGACCGTCACGAACCCGGATCCGCTGTCGCCGGGACAGAGTGAAGCACCAGCTGTATTGGCAGGCACAAAGATCTTCTTGGGTGAGTCGATCGCAGAAATAGGACCACGGAAGATGGCAACCTGCCCTTGAGACACCGGCGTTCCGTCGTGCCTGATATAGGATGCCACAGTTCCCACCCGGCCCGTGTTACGCGGAAATCTTGGCAACCCGACCGTCTGGAGAACGAAGTTGACGGAGAACGGCTGCGCCAGCTTGATCAGCGCAATGTCGTTGGCCTGGTCATTCTTTGGGTCGTACCCAGGGTGGATAAATACCCCCGATTGTTGGCAGGGCCGACATTTTGTGACCGGTCCCGCGTTTCTGTTTGCACGTTGCCCTTCGAATCGGTCCGGGTATAGGTAAGTTTGCCGATCCCGATATTAGGCGTCACGCAATGGGCGGCGGTCAGGACCCATTGCGGATCAATCACCACCCCACCGCAGCCGTTCATCCGCACGACCCAGGGGTATTTGTAGTCTGGCTCATTTGAGCCGCCGACTACAGGTAATGGTCCAGTGGGTCCGGTAGCGGGGGCCGATAGCGACGGCACAGGCGTTGACGGTGTTCGATGATCGCGAATGATGGGTGCAGAAGTTCCTGGTGCGGGCAAGGTTGGCTGGCGCGGCGGCAAGAGTTTCTGTTGACCGCGATGATCCCGGATGATCCCGCGTTCGATCACTTCGCCTGGGCCTTCGGAGGGACTTGTGTCTTCCTGGATGATCGGGGGAGATTCCGGCGCGCCTTCCGCTTGCGTCTGAGAAAAGCTTGTCCCTCCCGCCAGGATCCATATGCCGAGACATGCAGACAGCACCATGGACTTGAATGGTGTGGTTGGTCGTCGAATCATCGTGTTATTCCTTTCTGAAGTAGACGGCATAAGAAAACGCTCAAAATTGGTTGATGTGACCGGTCTTATCCTCGTTGTGAAGTTACTCTGGTCGACGGCCTTACGGCACGGACGGTTGTGCCTCCCGGTTGTCTGATTCCGATTCCGTCTGCGGTTGTTCAATCGTGCTGTTGTCCGGTTGTTCGCCTTCGACTCCACGCTTCATGATGGTGACTTGGATTGCTTGATTGAAGAGGCCTGGCTTCACGGTTCCTAAGGTCGGGGAGGTCCCAAGGCCCGGGTCGGCCGTGAGATTGCCAGGGGCGTTGATCCGGAAGGTGAGTTCATAGGCATCTACGAATATCTGCTGCGGTTTAACGCCGGTTTTCGGGTTGGCCTGGGTCCAATAGGCTTTGGGCACGCGAATCGTCTGTGTCCCATGACCGTAGCTGACGTTCTGCCCATATACTCGCGTGGTGCTATCGACTTGAGTGATGTTGGGTTGGCGGACATTGACGAGGACTGACAGATTCGTAAGCCCTGCGACAGGTAAGACGATCGGAGTCGCCGCCACCGGAACTTGCTGACCTTCTTGCAGGGAAGGGAGTTGCACCACGGCCAATCGTTGATTGGCAAAGACTTCGAGTGTCGGGGTCTCGGTTGCGGCATACAGCGGCTGTCCTTGCAGATTATGAGCAGCGAGGCGCTTGATACTTTGGAGCGTCAGGCTCAATTGGCTATTGATCGTCGGGAGCGTAGGCTTTGGAATGGTATAGGAGTAGAGGATGAGGTCGTCGGTGGGAGTTTCGATGTCGCCTTTATCTCTTCCGAGTGCATTACAGTCTAAGTTGAGATTCGTCGAGGCATTCTGAATCGAGATAGAATTGATTTGTTGGCGCACCTGACTGTCAATAAAATCGGTCAGGTGTCCATTGAGAAAAAAGTTTACAACCTGCTCAAGGGTTCCTCCTTGATTGGGGTCCATATAAGGCCTGTCGATTTTGGCTGCCAGTTTCAGCGATCCTTTGCCGGTCTCCCATCGATCGCAAAACATCTGAATGGTGATGGATTGAGACAGCTGTCGTGTCACAGAGGTTGAAACCCAGGAACCTGACACGTTCTTTTTCACATCGTAGACCTTATAGCCAACCATGTAGGGGATACGCACATAGCGATGATTCGGACGGTCTGTGTAGGTCGTGGCGCTCATTTGGGCCCCGTAGAAAGTGAAAGACTCGACCTTGATTTTGGCGCGGACACTCGTTTGCTGCGCGGCATTGGCATTGGCAGCGGCAACAGCCCTGTCCACCTGCCCGCGCACGCCAATATTGTTTCCGGCGGCATCCCTCGCATTGGTGATCAGAAGGTGGATAGGAAGGTCTTTCACTGGGGCAACCGGATCAGGAGGACCGATCGGAGGTGGTGCGCCTTGAGACAAGGACACGGGTGCTGAAGACGTTGTCCCACCTGGTTGTAGGCGATGATCACGCACAAGAGGGACTGGCGAGCTTTGACTTGGGGAAGTCGATGTTGGAGGAGCGAGAACTTTAGGCTGTCCCCGATGATCCCGCCGGGTGATTCCACGTTCAACGATTTCTCCTTGTTCATTGGAAGAGCTTGATTCTTCCTGGATGGCAGGAGGAGAGTTCGGCGTGTCTGCTGGTTGGGAGAGTGCAATACCGCCCCCGAATATAAATCCGCCGATAATTCCCGTTGTGAAAATGAAGCTGTAAAATTTTAATTGCAGACTGTTCATGGTTTGTCTCCTATTATTTGATAGTTATTCCTGAATGATTGTCTGGGAAACTTTGCAACTTATTTCTTGCAGATCCTTTTCTTTTAATGCACTCACCTAATCTTTTTCCGTCTGTCGTTGGTCATGCTCAAAAGTCTTTCCTCCTCTCTGATTAGACCTCTAAGGGATAGGATGAGAAGCAGGTCCAAGAGCCCATGCTCATCCTCGTTAACCACGGCTACTTTGTTGTCCCACTTGGCTGATCTGTTGTGTCGGAGGGTGTTGGCGTGGTCTCAGCAGGCTGCTCTCCTTCGACGCCACGCCGCATGATCGGCGTTCTGGCTCCAATTTTTGGAACTCGGGAGGTGTTCGGGGAAGGATTCACCGTCGGATTTTGAAGGACACCTCCCTGGAACCTCTTTCCCCCACCCATGGGATTTGATGTTGAATTCTCGATTTGTTCGCAATCCTTTCCCCCTTGG
>WHTE01000158.1 GCA_009377845.1 Nitrospirales bacterium
CAGGATGAGGATGCCGATGAATTACTGAAGGTCGCTTTGACGATGGCCACAAAGCGCGTGGTCGTCAAGCGCCCGGCTTATGCCGATTATCTCGCCAAGATCAAACCCCAGACATCCATCAAAACTAAAAACCACCGCTTTGATATCTACCTCATTCCCCGCCAGTAATCTGACATCCATCTTCTCTTCCCTCCGTCATGCCCGACATTTTTAATCGGGCATCCATCTTCTCAACTCCTTCATTCCCTCCATTAGTAAACACAAATCCATCTTTCTTTACTAAATTCCCCACCAAATCTTCAGAACACCCCACCCCACCGACAAAACTTTATGTGTAAAAATTGTGTACTTTATTCAATGAGTTGGGTACATTCCTTAGACAACTGTCAGTAAGAGGAAAATTGAAAAACCGTCAACATTCCGCCTTGCCCCCATGCCCACACCCGAAGACCAAGCACGCGAAACCATTGACGCCCTCCTCACGCAAGCCGGGTGGGTCATCAAAGATGCCAATCAGGTCAACCTGACCGCCTCCCGGGGAGTGGTCATTCGGAGCTTTCCCTTGGAAAAAGGCCACGGCTTCGCAGACTACCTGTTTTATATAGATGGCAAAGCCGCCGGAGTCATTGAAGCGAAGCGAGAAGGGGCCACGCTCACCGGCGTGGAAATTCAGTCAGCCAAATACAGTGGGGGATTTCCGCCATCATTACCTGTTTACGTTCGCCCACTCCCCTTCCTCTACCAAAGCACCGGCGTGGAAACCCGCTTTACCAACGAACTTGATCCGGAACCACGCAGTCGCCAGACGTTTAGCTTTCATAGACCCGAAATGTTGGCCAAATGGTTGGAAGAAGCCCGATTAGAGGAAGCGGAACCAATCCCCACGGATAAATCGGCTCTGAAAGGCGGAACCTACAAAACCTTCTCCACGCTCCGCAAACGCCTTCAACAGTTGCCACCCCTCAGGGAAGAAGGCCTCTGGCCCGCGCAAAAGATCGCCATCAAAAATCTGGAACACTCGCTGGCCCAAGACCGACCCCGCACCCTCATTCAAATGGCCACCGGCAGCGGCAAAACCTTCACCGCCATCACGGCTATCTACCGCCTCATCAAATTCGCCGGAGCCCGGCGCGTCTTATTCCTGGTAGATCGAGGCAACCTGGGCGACCAAACCCTCAAAGAATTCCAGCAGTACGTCTCGCCATATAACAACTTCAAATTCACCGAGGAATTCATCGTCCAGCGCCTCAACAGCAACACGCTCGACACCACCGCGCGGGTCTGCATCAGCACCATCCAGCGCATGTTCTCCATGCTCAAAGGCAAAGAACTCGTCGAAGAAGACGAAGAAATGTCGGTTGCGGGACTGGAGTCGCTTGTCAAAGCAAGCGGGCAAAGCAGAAGGTCGTCAGACAAGGCGCGAGGCGAGCAAGCAGCGGAGTTGCCTGATAGGGCAATGAGCAGCGGAGCGACCCGAGCAACGCAGTATCACGGCCTTCTACAAAGCCCGATCGAGCCCATCGATTACAACTCGACAATCCCCATCGAAACCTTCGACGTCATCATCACCGACGAATGCCACCGCTCCATCTACAATCTCTGGGCGCAAGTGCTGGAATACTTCGACGCCTATCTCATCGGCCTCACCGCCACGCCCGGCAAACAAACCTTTGGTTTCTTCAACCAAAACCTGATCATGGAATATCCCCACGAGCAGGCCGTGGCCGACGGCGTCAACGTCAACTACGACGTCTATCGCATCCGCACGGCCATCTCCGAAGCAGGCTCAACAGTGGACGCGGGGTTTTATGTGGAAAAGCGCGAACGCGAGACCCGAAAAACCCGCTGGGAACAATTGGACGACGACTTCGCCTACGATCCCAACCAACTCGATCGCGACGTCGTCGCCCCTGATCAGATTCGCACCATCGTCACAACCTTCCGAGATAAATTGTTTACCGAAATCTTCCCAGGCCGCACCGAAGTTCCCAAAACCCTCGTCTTCGCCAAAGACGACGCCCACGCGGAACAAATTGTCGAAATCCTGCGGGAAGAATTCGCCAAGGGCAACGACTTCGCTCAAAAGATCACCTATCGCACTACCGGGGCCAATCCCAAGGACCTCATCAAATCGTTCCGCAACAGCTACCACCCGCGCATCGCCGTCACCGTGGACATGATCGCCACCGGCACCGACATTAAACCGGTGGAAATCGTCGTCTTCCTGCGCGCCGTCAAATCCCGCTCCTTCTTCGAACAAATGAAAGGACGCGGCGTGCGTGTCATCAAGCCGGACGACCTCAAGGCCGTCACCCCGGACGCCACCACCAAAGACCACTTCGTCATCGTGGATGCCGTGGGGGTCTGCGAGCAGGATAAAACCGACGCCCGGCCAATGGAGAAAAAGCCCAGCATCTCGTTTGAAAAACTGCTCCAAGCGGTCTCCCTGGGCAACACCGAAGAAGACGTCCTCACCACCATCGCCGGCCGCCTCGCCCGCATGGAACACCGCCTGTCGGCAACGGACGAACAACACATCATCCAAGCCAGCGGCGGCCTTTCAATAAAAGACCTCAGCCACCGCCTCCTTGATGCCGTCAACCCTGATCTGAATATCCCTCTCCCACTTGGGGGAGAGGGTTTGGGTGAGGGGGAAAGCCCCCAAGCAGCTAAGACAAATCGCATCCAGGACGCCGTCAAACCCTTTCACGATCCCAAGCTGCGCGAACTCCTGGTTACCATCAAAAAGAACAACGAAATCACCATCGATCACGTCAGCCAGGATCACATCATCGAAGCCGGGTTCAGTGCCGAAGCCCTCGACCGAGCCAAAGGCATCGTCCAGTCTTTTGAACAATTCATCCAAGACCACAAAGACGAAATCACGGCCCTGCAAATTCTCTACAGTTCACCTGCACGTCACAGAGTGACGCAGGCAGGCAAACGGCTGACCTTCGATCACATAAAAGAACTGGCCCAAGCCATCGAAAAGCCACCGTACCTGTGGAACGAATCCCAAATCTGGCAAGCCTACGCCGCCTTGGAGAAGTCCAAAGTCAAAGGGGCCAGTGCCAAACGCATCCTCACGGACTTGGTCTCCCTCGTTCGATTCGCCATGCATCAGGACAATGAACTGGTCCCCTTCCCCGAAAAGGTTCAGATTAACTTCAACGCGTGGCTGGCCCAGCAAGAGGCTCTTTCCCCTCTCCATCAGGGAGAGGGCAAGGGTGAGGGTGAAGACACAGGCCGTCGTTTTACCCCCGAACAAATCCATTGGCTGGAAATGATCCGCGACCACATCGCAGCCAATCTGAGCATCGACACGGAAGATTTCGACTATGCACCGTTTGCCCAAGAAGGTGGATTGGGGAAAGTGCATCAAGTGTTTGGAGGCAAGCTGAACAAGATAATTGAAGAATTGAATGAGACGTTAGCAGCATGAACACCAGAATGGACTCTGCAATTACCAATAAAGACAAACTCCCAAAGGGTTGGGAGTGGTCAAAGCTTGGCGAAATCTCCGCAAAATCCCAATACGGCTGGACAACGAAGGCGAATCACGAAACCGGCAGATTAAAGCTGCTAAGAACTACCGATATCACCTCTGGATCAATTGATTGGTCATCCGTTCCCTTTTGTACGGAAGAACCTGAAGACGTTGAAAAGTACTTGGTTGAGTCTGGCGATATCCTTATTTCCAGGGCAGGATCGGTGGGGGTAAGTTTTCTTATCAACAAACCTGAACGCGCCGTGTTTGCTTCATACCTCATCCGATTCCGCCCCAAGCATGGAATTGACACAAAGTACTTTTATTACTATCTCAAGAGCCCGGCATATTGGGAAGCAATCGGCGCGAGCAAATCAGGAATTGCAGTTCCCAATGTAAACGCATCCAAATTGGCTCTGGTTCCGATTCCTCTTGCACCCCTCGACCAACAAAAACACGTCGTTGCGGAAATCGAAAAACAATTCTCCCGCCTCGACGAAGCCGTCGCCAATCTCAAACGCATCAAGGCCAACCTCAAACGCTACAAAGCCGCCGTCCTCAAAGCCGCCGTCGAAGGCAAACTTGTGCCGACCGAGAGGCCATGGAAGCAAGTCGTCCTTGGTGATATCGTGACTTCCATTAGAAATGGCTACTCCAAAAAGCCTGATGCGGAACAGGGAACGCGGATATTTCGAATTAGCGCAGTTCGCTCGATGAAACTAGATGCGAACGATGTTCGCTACTTGTCAGGAGTTCCGGCCGACTATCAGTCATTCCTCGTTGCGTCGGGAGATGTTCTGTTTACGCGGTACAACGGAAGCCGGGACTATGTAGGAGTATGTGCGAGAGTACAGGCAAGCTTACCTCCCACGGTTTATCCTGACAAACACATACGAGTTCGCGTTCCAGACTCGATGCTGCGTCCCGAGTTTCTAATAATTCTTGCTTCGACTGGCCGTGGGCGAGAATACATTGAGTCGAAGATTCGGACCACAGCTGGGCAATCTGGGATCTCAGGCGGTGACCTCAAATCGTTACCACTGGATTTCCCCAGGGTCGCAGAGCAGGAGCAAATCGTTGTCGAAGTCGAGCGCCGCCTTTCAGTCATCGACGAACTCGAAACCACCGTCGAAGCCAACCTCATCCGCGCTGACCGCCTCCGCCAGGCTATCCTCCAACAAGCGTTTAGAGGAACTCTGGTAGAGTGAGCGGAAGCCATGGCTAAAATCAAAAACCCAAAACTTTTCTCAACCTTCTTCAAGGTTGATCCATCCTTACTCAAGCGATTAGGAATATTTGACCCCATCTTGAATGTCGATAGCCGTCTATTTATCGACCCTTTGATACTAAGGACAAGTGCTCACAAAGAGATTCGGACTGATGCAGTGCGACAGTATGAAAATCACTACGGAAAAATCATTCGACTCTTACAGGCCTCAAAAACTCCTGAGGATGTCGCATGGCGTTCTGCAAGAGCGTTAATTCGCTCCCCGGAAATCAAGGGAACGTGCCTCGGATATGGTGCGGCTTCAATACACGGAAGTGCTGTGGGAAAACACCTAACCAACATCATATTAAAAACCTCAAAGGAGGTTGTTGACCTCGGAATCGATGACCCCGATCTGTTCACAGCACTAGTCCTATTTGAAGAGGGGATCGGGGCTGACTTGCTCAGCGACATGACCACCAACGTTATCCTTCCAAACTTGCTTGAGTTCAATAAACGTGTCCTCGGACGAATAAAGACTAAGGTCCAACTTTTCGAAATTGGTGGTCTGCACTACTCGCTCCCTAGGAATCCCTTCACAAAACGGCTCACACCTGTCATTCTTGTGCCGCTTGACATCCTAAGAAAACTTCCTGTGGCAAGTGACCGAAGCGAGATTGACGATGTGGTTTCAAAGAATAGGCAGCTCCGCAATCGGGTTAATCAATATATAGGTGAGATTTGGCAGGCTAAAACTCTACGTGCAAAAACCAAAATAAAATCAGCGGCACTAGCGAGCAGATCGGCTTTTCTTTCCTTACTGGAGGTGATCAAGGAAGCGAAGGGCAAGCCCTATGACTTAGAGCGTGACCCCGATGGATTATATGCCTGGCTGAGAATTGGCGTTGAGGCTGCGGCCAAATTTCCCCTGGATATTCCAAAAACAGAGAAACGAGATTTGGAAAGCATCACTGAAGTGACAAGGAGGATTTTGGACCAATTCAGAACACTCGTCGAAGATAAAGGATTGTGGAAGGAACTTTGGGATGGGATAAGACCACGAAAAGAGAAATCCGCCCAGAGAATATTTTTCGCAGTTGCAGATTCCTATTGCAAACAAAACGATTTGGACATTTCGCCAGAAGCTGATTCCGGGTCAGGGCCTGTGGACTTTAAATTCTCTGGTGGATATAAGGCAAGGGTCTTAGTTGAGGTGAAGCTCTCGACAAATTCGAAACTCCTTCAAGGCTTTGAAAGGCAGCTGGAGACCTATAAGAAAGCCGAAAGCACTGCATCTGCCATATATTTGGTTATTAATCTAGGGAATATGACCAAAAAGGGCAAAGGCCTTTTCGCTCTAAGGGATCGCATGAAGTCACAAGGCAAAAAAGTGTCGGAAATTGTCGTTATAGATGGAACTCGCCAACTTTCTGCAAGCAAGCGTAAGGCAAGATCATGAAATCATCCAATATCGTTCAAAACTCTGGAATTACTGTAACGTCCTCCGCGACGACGGGATGAGATACAACAATCAATGCACAGGGGTCTACGGTTAATTTGACCATTCCTCCCAATCCTACCCCGACACTTCGGTTTACCCATGTGGATAATCTCGATACGATCATTCGGCGAGGGGGCCTCCATGCGCCAAGTCACGTGCCCAACGATACTTTGCCCTATAGTTTCTGCCATGACGCGGAGGTACATGGTGCTCGGGCAACTGTCGATGTTAAAGCTGGGCCAAGAGGTACTATTCACGATTATGTGCCGTTCTACTTTGGCTATCTGTCCCCCATGATGTTGCAACTCAAGACAGGGCAAGTTCCTGGCTATAATGAAGGACAAGATCCTCTGGTCTATCTCGTCTCGTCTGCTCAGGCTGTTCAGGCGGCCGGTCTCAAATTCGTATTCTCTGATGGTCATGGCCTTGCCACATTCACGCAATGGTTTGACGATTTGAATAATTTAGATGCGGTTGATTGGACGGTGGTGAATCAGCGGTATTGGACTGACAATATTAATGATATGGATCGTCAGCGTAAGAAACAGGCTGAATTCCTCGTTCATCTATTTTGTCCATGGTCTCTAATTAATGAAATCGATGTAATCGATTCAGCCATGCAGCAGCGAGTGGAAGCAATTCAAGCAGCATTTCCAGTGGATCAGAGGAGGGTAGTCACGATTAATCGAAATTGGTATTATTGGTGAACCTATGATTCGAAACGCGACAGGCAATCTTCTCCAAGCTGACACTGAAGCCCTGGTCAATACTGTCAACTGTGATGGCTTCATGGGCAAGGGGATTGCTTTGCAATTCAAGCAAGCCTGGCCCGAGAACTTCGATGCTTACGCCAAGGCCTGTCGTGCAAAAGAAGTTCGTCCGGGCCAGATGTTTATTTGGGAATCCGGCCAAATGATGAATCCCCGATATATTATTAACTTCCCCACGAAACGACATTGGCGAGAGAAAGCTCTCATCGAGGATATTCGAAGCGGTCTGCGCTCGTTGGTCGCAGAGGTCCAGAGGCTGGGTATCCGCTCAATTGCGGTACCACCATTGGGGTGTGGAAATGGCGGTCTAAATTGGCAAGCCGTGCGTCCCCTCATCGAAACCGCTTTTGCTGAGGTGCCGGACATCCAGGTGCAATTATTCAGCCCAATGGGCGCACCAGCAGCGAAGACCATGCCTGTTAATACTCGAAGACCGGCTATGACCATCAGCCGTGCTCTATTCGTCAAGGTCATGCATCAGTACGAAACATTGAGTTATCGGCTTACATTGCTAGAAGTGCAGAAACTCATGTATTTCCTTCAGGAAGCTGGTGAGCCTCTCAGGTTACGGTTCCAGGCAGGGCTCTATGGTCCATATGCCGCCAATCTAAATAAGGTGCTAGAAAGAATTGAGGGGCATCTTATTCGTGGCTATGGGGACAGTCAAAAGCCTGACACTGAAATCGAGTTGCTCCCCGATGCCGTCAAAGAAGCCGATTTATTCTTGAACCAGCACCCCCTGCCGGTTGCACGAGTGAATCGAGTAAGTGACCTCATTCAGGGTTTCGAAACTCCTTACGGCATGGAACTTCTTTCATCAGTACACTGGGTCTGCACCCATGGCCAACCAAAGGCAACCACGCCAGAAGCTTCTATTGAGCTAGTTCAAGGGTGGAACGAAAGGAAGTTAAAGATGTTCCGCCCTGACCACATCCGCATTGCCTATCAGCGGCTTCGTGAGCTTGCTTGGATAGCCAGTTGAGTTCCTCCAACCAAATCGTCCAAAAACTCTGGAACTACAGCAACGTCCTGCGTGACGATGGGATGAGCTATGGCGACTACGTCGAGCAGTTGACGTATTTGCTGTTCCTCAAGATGGCCGATGAGCGGACGAAGCCGCCCTATTCTCAGCCCAGTGGCATACCCGACAGATATAGTTGGCCAAGTCTCCTGAAGAAAGATGGTGACAAACTCTTCGACCACTACCGCCATCTCCTTGAAGAGTTGGGCAAGGAAAAGGGTTCGCTCGGACTGATCTTCACGAAAGCCCAGAACAAATTCCAGGACCCTGCCAAGCTACGACGGTTAATCTGCAAGGACAAAACTAAAGTAACATCGAAATCAATCTTCACCTGCGCCGCCCCCCATACAGCATTCAATCATCCAGCACGCTTTGGCAAGAAAGCTGGTTCCTCCTGGCTCAAACAAACCAGGGCAACACCCCATTGGATCGAAAAATGATGGAACCACTGTCATTCAGGCATGGGAAAGTACTAAAATGACTCAACACTTTTAAAGACCAGTAAGCGGCTTCCTCCTATGAGCGATAACTCAAAAATTGAATGGACCGACGCGACATGGAACCCAGTTCGCGGGTGTTCCAAGGTCAGTCCAGGGTGCGTCAATTGTTATGCGGAGACCTTCGCTGAGCGTTTTCGCCGTGTACCAGGACATCCCTTCGAACAGGGGTTTGACTTGCGATTGGTTCCCGAAAAGCTTGCTGAGCCTTTACGGTGGCGAACTTCAAAAATGATTTTCGTCAATTCAATGAGTGACTTGTTCCACGAACAGGTTCCTGATGAATATATCGTCAACGT
>WHTE01000159.1 GCA_009377845.1 Nitrospirales bacterium
TGGCTCACCAGAGACTGGTAGACCTCCATCACATCTCCCGGCAAGCCTTCAACACGTTTGGACATCTGACTTCCCAGAACCTCGCTCACCACAATCCGCAATCCTTCTAATTCCTGTCTCAAAGGGCCCAAAACCCGCTCAGGATCGTGCTGTTCTTCCCGTAACCGCTTGATCTCTTCCCGCATTTCATGAAGATGCTGGGTCACCGGATCGAGCACCGCGGCCACTTGAAGGGCTTCAGAAAAACTTCGATCTGTTTTGGGCTTGGCGTGTTCAAAAGCGGAAGTTTCCGGAGCTAATCGTTTGGCAATGAGGGAATGGAGGGTTCGATCAGCACTTGCGGATTTGTCCTCCGCGTGAGGGGAACGATCCACCGCGGCGGTCACCTCGATGACCGATTGACTGAGAAGTCCAAACAGGCCTCCGCCTTTTTGAATGCGGCGCGACGAGACGATCACCGCCTCGGGCCCCAATTCCGCTTTCACTGCCTGGAGGGCTTCTTGTAATGAGAGGGCTTCAAACCGTTTCAGCTTCATGTGGCATCCTCACGACTTCAATGGCTTGAATTTTAGTTTTGGGGTCCAACTCATTCGGGGAAAGCACCGCCAGGGCATGTACTCCCGGCGAGACTAAGCGATAGAGTTGGGATCTGATCGACTGGGAACATAACAGAACGGGTTGGTACCCTTGACCGACAACTCGCTCAATTGCCTGGCGTACCGACGTAATGACCTGATTCAACACACTGGGGGACAACCCGCCTTGTTCCCCGCCGCTCGGCTTCATCGCCTCCGTCAACCGGCGATCTAATACCGGATCCAGACTAATCACCTGCACCAATCCTTCCGCATTGGCATATTGAGTCGAAATGGTCCTGGATAAATTTTGCCGAGCATATTCCGTCAGGGTGTCAGGATCCTTACTCTGGGTGGTGTAATCGGCAACAGTTTCCAGAATTGTCCGCAAATCACGGATAGAAACTCGTTCTCGTAAGAGATTCTTGAGTATTCTCACCACCACTCCTAACGATAATTGGGTTGGAATCAGCTCATCCACCACTTTGGGATACGTCTTAGCGAGGTTATCCAGCAAATTCTGGACCTCTTGCCGACCTAGCAATTCATGCCCATTGGTTTTAATGAATTCGGTCAGATGCGTGGCAATAATGGCCGGTCCGTCGACAACCGTATAGCCCTCCATCTGCGCGCGCTCTTTTTCGGCAGGAACAATCCATACGGCCGGCAACCCGAAACACGGATCTTTTCCTGGTTTCCCTTGTAGCCCCTTTTTGGCATGACCGGGATTGATGGCCAATACATGCCGGGGCACCAGTTCCCCTTTGGCCACCTGAACCCCTTTCAGCAAAATGCTGTACTCATGCGGTTTGAGCTGCAGGTTATCCCGGATATGCACTGCGGGCACGACAAAGCCCATATCAAGAGCCGTTTGTCGCCGAATGGCCCGTATGCGTTCTAATAACTCGCCCCCCTGAGCATGATCGACGAACGGGACTAATCCATAGCCGACGTGGAGTTCCAGGAGATCGGGAGGGGTCACGGTATCCACCGACTCCGTCGCGGAGGTTGTCGATGGATCTTTTTTCTGGGGCAGACTTTTCATCCGTGCTGCTTTTTGTTTCTGAGTCCACAACACATATGCCAAGCCGGCAGCCATCGATCCTAAAAGCAAAAAGGCCACATGCGGTAACCCTGGAAGAAACCCTAAAAAGAACAACATGCCGGCGACGGCGGCCACGAGGTGGGGATTGAAAAAGATTTGTTCGGTTAAATCGCGCCCAAGGCTAGTTTTGGTGGAAACCCGCGTCACGATGATACCGGCAGCGGTCGACATAATCAGGGCAGGAATTTGGGCCACGATGGCGTCTCCGACTGTCAGAAGCGTGAAACGTTTGGCGGCATCCATGACGGACATCCCATGCTCCAACACGCCGATCCCCAACCCGCCCAGGATGTTAATAAAAATAATCAACAGCGCGGCAATGGCATCACCCCGGACAAATTTACTGGCACCGTCCATGGATCCGTAAAAATCGGCTTCTTGGGAAATGGCCTCCCGGCGCTTCCGTGCATCCGCTTCGTCAATGATCCCCGCATTGAGATCCGCATCGATACTCATTTGTCTGCCGGGCATCGCATCCAGGGTAAATCGGGCGGCGACTTCCGCGATGCGAGTGGCGCCTTTGGTGATCACGACAAAATTAATAATGACCAGGATGGAAAAGACCACAATGCCCACCGCGTAATTTCCCCCGACCACAAATTCGCCAAACACGCGAATGACTTCACCGGCTGCGGCAGGACCCTCGTTCCCATGCATCAAAATCGCCCGCGTCGAGGCGATATTCAACGCGAGCCGAAATAACGTGGTGAGCAACACCACGGAAGGGAAGACGGAAAATTCCGCCGGCCGCCCGGCGTGCATGGTCACCAGCAAAATCAAGACGGCAAGGGTAATGCTAAAAGATAAAAAGAGGTCTAAGAGAAACGAGGGCAGCGGCAAGAGCATCAGGAGCAGCATCCCCACCACCCCAATCGGCAAGAGCACATCCCCGTAATGGGCCGGAGTGAGTTCGTGTCTCCATTTTTGAGAATCAAATGCCATGGAATCCGTTAACGGGTCTGTTCATGCATGTGACGTAAGCGATAGACATAGGCCAACACCTCAGCCGCTGCCTGATACAAGGCACTGGGCACTTCCTGTCCGATTTTCACCGCCTTATACAATCCTCGAGCCAGGCTTCGATTCTCAATAATCGGCACACCCGCATGACGCGCGATTTGCTTGATCTTGTCCGCGACAAATCCCGCCCCTTTCGCCACCACCACCGGAGCGTCCATCTTTCCCGTTTCATACCTGAGGGCCACCGCCACATGAGTAGGATTGGTGATGACTACGTCCGCTTTGGGAACCGCCTGCAACATCCGCTGTCGGACACGTTCGCGCTGCAAACTGAGCCGCCGGGATCGAATCTGCGGATCGCCTTCCACGTCCTTCGACTCATCTTTCACTTCCTGCTTGGTCATCTTGAGATCTTCGGTATGCTGCCACCGTTGGTAGATGAGATCGAGGATCGCCAACAAGAGCAACGCCCCTCCGACCGACCACACAATTTTCTCCATTAGGCCCCACGCTCCGCCAAAGGCATCCCTCAGCCCAAGAAGGGGAAGCTGAAGAATAGAGAGCAGATCCTGAGACATAATGAGGTAGACGATTCCCCCCACCCCTGCCACCTTCACCAGAGATTTCAAGAGGTCCACCACCCCTTTCCAGGAAAAAATTCGCTTCAGCCCATTGGAGGGATTCAATTTGGACACCTTGGGTTGCAAGGCCTGCTCAACCCATAATGGCCCTGTTTGCAGGAAAACGGCCACGAAGGCGAACGCCCCCACCAACAGACCGAAGGGAATGAGCGGGACAAAGGCTTGATGGGTAATGTCCAACAGCAAGGTATACGTGGAATTCGCATCCAACTGGAGGGTTCCCGCCTGCGCTAACCAATGCCGGTAATGAGTATGGAATTGCACAAAGGCTTGAGGTGCCCATAGGGAAATCAGCCCGACCCCGCCTAACAGGACAAACAGCGAGGACAATTCCCGGGTCATGGGAACCTGCCCTTTGCGACGTGCATCCGCTAAGCGTTTACTACTCGGTTGTTCTGTTTTGTCCGCCCCGTCTTTATTCTCAGCCATGTCCTAATTCCTGTAAAAGTTCCCACAGTATGGACTCCATCCCGACAATCGAGTCCTGAAACACTAAGGCGATGAACGGCAACCCGAGTCCTAACACCAATAACCCCACCGCAATCGTAATGGGAAAACTGGTCAGCATAATGTTCATCTGAGGAACAAGTCGGCCCAGAATGCCCATGGTGACATGGACCAGAAATGTGGCCGCCATGACCGGAAAGGCCAGCTTCAATCCCGTGTCATATGTTCTTTGCATCAACGCCACGGCATCAGTAAGAAGCGGAGCACCAAGATGTGCTCCGAAAGGTGGGATCAATTGAAAACTACTTCCTAAGGCCAACAGCACTAAATGATGCCCATCAACTTGAAAGTATAGGAGGGTCGCGAGAATGGTCAGTAACTGACCAAACACCGGTGTTTCCACTTGAGTGACAGGGTCCAACACTCCGGCCATGGCAAACCCCACTTGAAAACCCATCACACTCCCCGCCAGTTCCACCGCGGTCATGATGAGTCGCATGGCCAAACCTAAGACCAGACCGATCAACAACTCGGCGCCCAACACTAGCACCAGATTGCCGGGCTCCAACCAATTAGGAGGCAGAGTAAACGTCACCACCGGAGTCAGGAGGACTGCGATGATACCGGCCATTCCGATTTTGATGCGAGTAGGAACCGTTCGTCCCCCCAACAACGGCAATGCCGATAAAATGGCAGCCGTGCGCACAAGAACGATTAAGAATTGCCAAACCTGCTGGATCGCGAAGTCCCATTGGAGCACCGGTTACATCACATCCTTCTCAGGGCATGTTAAAAAGGTTCGCCCACGGCATTTCTCTTGTTCGAAGGACCCGACGTATCACGCGGTACGCCTCACCCTCAATGCTTCATACGGCCTTGCTGGACGAAACTTCTTGACCATTCCCTTTCGGTCTAGTAGGAAAACAAGTCTGACTGATCTGAGCCTGCATGTTGAAATTTAGAAGATACTCCACGGTCCCTATCAGACAGGTTTCTGAAGCGTATCGTTCCTTATTGCGCAAACTCCGGAATTCTTGTCCACACCCCGGTCATGAATCCCACAAGAATTTCCACCATCCAGGGGAACATGACCAAGAACACCACAAACATGGTGGCAATTTTTGGCAAAAACGTGAGGGTCATTTCGTTGATTTGGGTCATCGCCTGGAAGGCACTCACGCAGAGTCCCACAAATAAGCTAAGGCCCAGCATGGGACCCGCCACGAGCAGAATCGTTTTAATCGCCTCCTGACCTATGCTTAATACACTTTCGGGTGTCATCTCTTTCGTCTTTCTCGTTAAGTAGGAGAGAAACTATGGAGTAAAGAAGTAAGAAAAAAATCAGGTCCTTCCTTTTCCTTAATTCCTTCCTTTTCCTTCTCTACCTCTTCCCATGTCTGATCTTTTTATTTTCTCATTGAAAACTATTCATCAGTGATCCCACCACCAAAAACCATCCATCAGCCAACACAAACAACACCAACTTAAACGGCAACGAGATCATGATTGGTGGCAACATCATCATACCCATGGACATCAAAATGCTCGCGACAATCATATCGATCACCAAAAATGGCACATAGATGAGAAACCCGATTTGAAAAGCCGTCCGCAATTCACTGGTGACAAACGCCGGCACCAACACATGCAGAGGCACATCGTTCGGTGTTTGAGGGTGAGGGATTTTCCCCATCTCCACAAACAAGGTTAAATCCTTTTCCCGCACTTGTTTCAGCATGAAGGTACGAAGAGGTACTAGGGCACGCTCAAGAGCCACTTCCTGTGTCACCTGCTTTTCGAGCAACGGATTGAGTGCCTCGACACGAATTTGCTCCCACACCGGCATCATGATAAACAGCGTCAAAAACATAGCCAATCCGATCATCACTTGATTCGGAGGCGCATGCAACGTACCCAATGCCTGTCGGAGCAGGCCCAACACAATCACCACCCGTGTAAAGGAGGTCACCAGCATCAACAGCGCTGGCGCAAGCGTCAATGCCGTAAGGAGAAAGAGAATACGAAGACCGAATGTCCACGGTTCGGACTCGTCCAACCCTGACACCTGCAAACTGATTGAAGGATCTTTCGTAGCCTGAGCTAACGCGGAAGTAGACAGGCCCATGATCATACTCATGGCAATCAGACTCGAAAGATAATGCCAGCCACGAAACCCTTGAGACGGTTTGACCACGAACCCTCCTCTCCACAAGACTGTTATATGCTTTTGGACATATTGATTGGCGGTTTGGTTGTTAAAGAACCAACTCCGAGCTCCTCAGATGCCTGCCGATTCCACTGTCCCAACCACACTCCTAACCGCCCGACGACCGGATTGGCGATTGATCGGAGGCGATGAATCCGGTCCGCATCCACGATCGTCGTGAGTAAGGTCATCTCGCGAGCGGTCGTTCCCAGCACTAAAATCTCTCCAGCAATTTCAACCAACATGATCTGTTTCCCGGTACCGACTCGCAGTCCCCCCAAAATGCGCATCACCGGATCCCCGCTCTTTCCAGGCAATTCCCCAAATGTGCGCCGAACCCATGCCAATCCCCCAAGCAACACGACCACAACCAGAGCCAAGGCCCCCGCCATTTTCAATGCTTCATGCGTGAGATCCATATTTTTTCGTCAGGCGTGAAACGTGAGGCGTAAAACGGGTTCTCCCCTTACGCCTAACCCCTAACCCCTTACGTCCCTATCGAAGCTTATTCACCCGCTCGGTCGGACTGATCACGTCTGTCAGACGAATGCCAAACTTCTCATTCACCATCACCACCTCGCCGCGCGCGACTAACCGTTCATTCACCAACACTTCCAACGGTTCACCCGCCAATTTATCCAACTCCACAATGGATCCCGGTCCTAATTGCAGCAAATCTTTGATCAGCATGCGGGTGTTCCCCAGTTGCGCGGAGAGCACCAGGGGAATATCCAGGATCCGATTTAAATTCTGATCTTGAGGCCCCGTGAGTTGTGGCGCCTGGCCGGCGTTTTTTGCAGCAGCTTCCTGAGCTAATGCCTCCATCATTTCTTTCTCGGCATCAAACGTGTCCATGTCGACGCTGTTCTCTTCACTCATCGTTGATCTCCATGTTTCCTCGGTCATTGACTTGCCAACGGCTCATTGCCTCCACAGTTTCTTACTCCCTCACCAGAATGATGTCCTGGATTTGAAACGATTGCATGCCTTTGGTGGTTCCCGGAAACCCTAAAAACTTTGGCACACCTTCCACCGTGGCGGTTAAGGGCTTGGTGGTGCATTGATTCAGCACAATCACATCGCCCGGCGAAAATCGCATCAATTCCTCCACCGAGAGTTCCGTTTCTCCCAAGCACACGGACACCTTGACGGGGGCTTCCTTGAGCCTGGCAGAAAAGCGTTTCACCCAACCCAGGTCCGTTTCAAAAAGGTCACTCTGAAAACTCACCTGCAGACGTTCTCGAATGGGCTCCAACATCGCATAGGGAAGGCAGAGGTGAAGATCTCCGACCGAATTACCTAATTCGATGCCCAAGGTGATGACAATGACGATATCCGCCGGCAACACGATGGAAGCCAGTTGGGGGTTCATTTCCGCCCGAACCGCATTGATGGTGAGTTTCTGGACAGGGTCCCAGGCTTTTTGCAAATTGGCCAACCCCATCAGCATGACCTTGCGCATCACGCGCTGCTCAATGATGGTAAAATCCTGTCCTTCCGGTTTGACATGAGTCTGCCCGGCTCCCCCGAAAAAATGATCGACCAGCAAATACACCGTGGCAGCGTCAGTGGCGATCATAGCCGAGCCACGAAGAGGTTCCATGGAGATGATTTGGAGATAGGCCGGAACAGGAAGACGCTTAGTGAACTCCCCGAACTTCATGACGGATTGATTCGTGACCGTCACTTCAACGGCTTTACGAAGAATATCGCTGAGTGCAACGCGAAAGAGCCGGGAGAATTGCTGGTGAATCACATCCAGCGTTGGCATTCGCCCGCGAACGACCCATTCTTGATTCCCTAAATCATACGGAACGGGTCCATCCTGATAGTCTTCTCCTGCTTGGCCTTCGGGTTCAATGTCAACTCCCCCATCGGAAACCCCACGCAGAAGGGCATCAACTTCATCTTGGCTAAGAATTTTTTCCATAATCACGTGTTACACAAAAAGACAAGTCATGCCGTCTCTTCCTTCCTACCTCCTCACGCCTCACGCCCTATCCCTCACGCCTCTTTACTGAATAATGAAGTCCGTGAAGTAGACATTGGCGATTTTCCCTTTACTCATGACCCCGTTGACACGAGTCATGATTTCTTCTCGAACCCGGCGTTTCCCGTTCACCGTTCTCAATAATTGCGATTCTTTGCTACTCAGCAACACCAACAGGGCATCACGGATAGCAGGGACTTTGTTGTGAAAATCCGTTTTCTCTTCCGGTCTGTCCAGCTCTAATTTGATGCTCACTTTTAAAAATCTCAGTTCATCGCGATCTGCCAAATTGAGAAGGAAGGGCTCTAATTCCATGATAGGCCCCGTTTCCTCATGAGTTCCGTCAGCTTTGGCCTGGTCCTCGTGCGCATTCGGCTTCTCGTCTTTGCCCCCCATGAAAAACCAGGCCGCACCTCCTCCACCCCCGAGAAGGAGGATTCCCACCAGGATCAACAGAATCATTTTCTTTCCGGACCCTGTTTTGGCGGACGCCTCCTCTGTGGCATGTTCTTCAGCCATACATGAACCTCACATGCTAAAAAGTTTTTTTGTCATCACGTTCCTCTTCCCAGGTCAGCAACCTTCGTGCCACTCCATCTTTCTACGTATACAGACGTTTTTGTGACCCCTCAATCAACTGAATTTCAATGGGTTTCCGCCAATGTCATTCTGGACAATCTCTTTTCCCTTCAACGATGAATGACCATCGTTTTCGTCACTTTCCTGGCATTCCGCAGGAACCTTTGACACGTCCATTCCTGCTTTCAGCGTATTGTTTGACCCGGCACAATTTTCCTTGTTCCCTCCA
>WHTE01000160.1:0-4230 GCA_009377845.1 Nitrospirales bacterium
TTGATGTGGTGTTCACCTTTTTTATCTACTTTGCATTGATCACAGATGCGCTAAATAGTGTTAACACGCCCTAGGAAGCACGACCCTGATTCGTCGCCGCCAATTGGAATATGCCCAGGACGCCCGCGGCCTGGTCTTAGCCCAGGAGTGGATTGCTGAAAAGTTTTCCCGTCAAATTGACTTTCTCAAAAAACTGGCTCATGCCCGGCCCGAAAAAGAATCGGATATTCTCGTATATGCTCAGCGGTTGGAAACAGGAAAAGGCAAACTCGGCGCGCTCAACGGAACGCTGGAGGATCAGCGGGGAACCATCATGGGGGTGGAAGGCGCGGGAGGACGGGCCTACTTCGACGCGCTGAGTTTTATCATGCCGGATCGGTATCGATTTCAAGGCCGGTCCCGGCAACCTGCCAAGGACGAGTTTAACTGCCTGCTGAATTACGCCTACGGCGTGCTCTACTCCATGGTGGAAAAGGCCTGCATAATTGCAGGACTCGATCCCTACGTGGGGTTTCTCCATACCGACAATTATAATAAAAAATCGCTGGTGTTCGATTTAATGGAAATGTTCCGGTACCTGGCGGATCAGACCGTCGTCTATTTGTTCTCCGGCCGAAAAGTCAACCAGGATTGGTTCGAGACCGTGCCAGGCGGGTTGACGTTGAACAAAGAGGGCAAAGCCGGCCTCATTCAAGCCATCAATGAAACGTTTGAAACCGGCGTCCGGTACCGGAATCGAAATATTAAACAACGGGACATTATCCAGTTTGAATGTCACCGGATTGCGAACACGCTGATACAGGAGGCTCCCGATGCTGACATGGGTGGTGTACGATGTCGCGGTGACGCCGAAACGGACGAAAATTGCGAAAGCCTGTAAAGAGGCCGGATTGTACCGGGTGCAAAAAAGTGTGTTTTTGGGAAATCTGGAACGGAACCAGGTCGAAGAATTGGCCATCCGGTGTGAAGAATTAATGGATGTGGAATGTGATTCCTTATACATATTTCCGATGTGCGATGAGGACTTTAAAAAAGTGAAATTGCTGGGACAGGCGTTCGATAAAGAATTGGTGACGGACGACATTTTGGCCAAGTTTATTTAAGCCGGCGGGGTGCCGATGAATGTCGCGGAAACCCAGGGGCTTTACATCACCCCATCCGAGGTCATCGAATACCTCTATTGTCCAAGGTTTATCTACTTCATGAATTGCCTGGAGATTCCCCAGAACGAGGACCAACGGTTTATCGTCCTCAAAGGGCGGAAGGTGCATGAACAACGACAGGTACGAAACCCGGAGTACGTGCGAAAAAAATTAGGCTGTGTGGCCAAGGACCGTGATGTGTATCTGGTCTCCGAACGGTATCACCTCAGAGGGAAGGTCGATGAAGTCCTCCAACTGGCTGACGGAACATTGGCCCCGTTGGATTACAAATACACCGAATATAAAGAGACCGTGTATCGTACCCATAAATATCAATTGATTCTTTATGGGATGTTGGTGGAAGATACGTATGGACTCCCAGTCCACAAAGGCTATATCTGTTACGTTCGCAAAGGGAATGTGGTCAAGGAGATTGCCATTGGTGCTAAAGAGCGAAGCGAAGCGATGAAAATCCTTGCGGATATGGTGGCCATCATTCAACGCGGCAAATTTCCCAAGCGCACACCTCATGCCATTCGCTGTCTGGATTGTTGCTACCGAAATATTTGCGTGAAGTAACCCAACAGAAAATAAAAGAGGAACACCAAGGGATTAGGAGTGAAATATCGATGAAAGGAGGTCGAAAATGTGCCGAATATAGAAAGGAAACATTTAGGAATCATGAGAAAATTCCTTCTTCTGAAATGCGCATAACCTATTGTTATTGTAGAGTTTTTAAGGATTTTTCGGTCAGAAAGGTACTTCCATCAAAACAAGGATTGAAACTTCCCATGACGAAGGCGCTGCAAGTGCCAGTGGTGCGTCAGAAAGGTACTTCCATCAAAACAAGGATTGAAACAGCGTCATATCTCTCGTGCTTTTGGCGTCTGGCCTGGTCAGAAAGGTACTTCCATCAAAACAAGGATTGAAACTGGGTGAATACGAAGCTGGCTGAAACGTTTGAGGATCAAGGTAGCGCCCACCTTTCGAGGTGGGCGAGGATTGAAACCGATTTCCCTCTCACTTTTCTGCATTCTGTATGGAATGTTCCCCGCGAGCGCGGGGATGAACCGATTCCCCCTTTCTGGCATGCACGCAGATTGCCAACGCTCTTCCCACGATCTCACCTTTTGATAGTACTCATCCTCTCCTCATCGTTCTTGGCGTACAAGGCTATGCGAAGAGAGATGAATTCCCGATTGAACGTGTCAGGCATGACGGGGAAAGTCGCGGCCGATAAATCCCCCTGAATCCCCCTTTGCTAAAGGGGAAAGGTCACTGCGGGCATGACGGAGGGGGAAATGGCATTGTGGGCATGACGCCGCTCCGTCCGGGAAAATCAGGCAGACGGATTGTGTGAGCCCTGAGTATGTTCCACCTGGGCACAGATCCTTCGCCATGTGCTCACGATGACAGGCTGGGTGAGGGCATCGCGGAGTCCTCATGTGTTCGTCCACTGTCTGGACTGTGAAATCTAATATTTTACAAACTTTTACCGCTTGATTGGAGATGGGTGCTTAACGCTTTGCGCTTTCCGAGGCTATGATGGCTTTCTTGCGTGTTCCCTCCCATCGATACTCTCCAAAGACGCCCGTCTCACGAATCACGCGATGGCAGGGAATGAGACAGGCCACTGGATCGTTGCCAACCGCTGAACCGACGGCCCGTGCCGCAGCAGGATTGCCAACGACTGCAGCCAGACGCCCATAACTGATCAAGGCTCCTTTTGGGACATGAAGCAAGGCCCGCCATACACGAATCTGAAAGCTCGTGCCACGAACGAAGGCGCGTAAAACAGGACGGGTACCGGAGTAGGTCGGTCGGTGGAAAAGGGAGGCGAACGAGCCGGCAAGCGGCGGAATCATCCCAGTGAAGGCGTGCCAGGGGCCAATTTTCGCGTATAAGGGTGGTCCCCGTTCGTCGATTCGCGCTTTGGACAAAAGAAAGATGGCAAATCCCACGAGGACTTTCACCAACAAAGCAGATGCCGAATGGACTCTCCGCAAACCCGACAGTAATCGTCCATTCCGGTCCGCCGGACTTCAGTTCACCGGGAGAGGCCGCTTCCAGACTCACACAAAGATCGTGTAAACGGCTTGGCCCGGAAAGTCCGGCATCCAGGGCGGCATTCAACACACTCTCACCCCGTCTGAGTAATGCCTTGGCATGAGACAACGTCAAACACTGGAGAAAATCTTTTGGGGTAATGCCTGCCCACCGGGAAAAGAGTCGATGCAAGTGGAATGGGCTCAAGCCTGCATGATCGGCGAGGGTCGCCAAATCCGGTTGGGCAACATGATGTTGATCCAGATACTGAATGATGCGTGCGATCCTCGTGTACGTATTCATGTGCGCGCATTTTCGCATTGCCTCACTGAAGCCCCCACCCGATTCTTGCGATGACAGGGGCCTTAATGAAAGCAGCCTTTCGTCGTTCCCGGCAGACTTCTGTTTCCTGCAGCCCCCTCATTCCGACAGGGTAACCGTCAAATGAGGTTCAACGAGGGTATATTTTTTTGAAAATGGAACGTGGGGGAAATACATGCCTTCGAACACTGCTGAATACACAGCATCAAGTCGGACGGGAGATACCGAGTTTTTTCATTTTGGAGATTAATGTGGTGCGTTTCATACCCAAGCAAGCCGCCGTGCCTGAGGAGCCGCCAATCACCCATTTTGTGTCTCGTAAGGCGTGGAGGATGTGATCCCGTTCCGCTCCTTCTAACGTGGCCAATAGCTTGCGCTGTGTCGGAATGGCTGTTTTGAGTTCCGTCAACGGGACAGAAAGCTCCGAGCCCTGGGAAAGAATAACTGCTCGCTCAATGAGGTTTTCCAGTTCACGAATATTTCCAGGCCAATGGTAGTGAGCCAGATGATCCATGGTCTTCGTGGGAATTGTCTCGATGGGTTTTTTCATCCGTGTTGCATAGCGTTGAGCAAAATAACGGACGAGAACCGGGATATCCTCCTGTCGTTCGCGAAGAGGCGGAACGGTAATCGGGAAGACATGTAACCGGTAATACAATTCACTGCGAAATAGTCCGGCCTCCATCATGTGCGTCAAATCGCGGTTGGTGGCCGCAACCAG
>WHTE01000160.1:4240-8635 GCA_009377845.1 Nitrospirales bacterium
ATCCACCCGGATCGTGCGGGTTCCGCCCAATCGTTCGAACTCCTGTTCCTGGAGCACACGGAGCAGCTTGGATTGCAGTTCTAGCGGCACTTCGCCGATTTCATCCAAAAAAATCGTTCCACGATGTGCGAGTTCAAAGCGACCGACCTTTTGAGAAATGGCCCCCGTAAAAGCCCCTTTTTCGTGGCCGAACAGTTCGCTTTCCAACAGGCCCGTGGGAATAGCGGCACAGTTAATTTTGACAAAGGCCCGGTCACTCCGCGTACTCAGTTGATGAAGGGCACGGGCGATGAGTTCCTTCCCTGTTCCTGTCTCGCCAAGAATCAGAACCGTGGAATCGGTCGGGGCCACAATTTCAAGTTGTTGGAGGACACGCTTTAACCCTGCACTCTCCCCGACGATTTCCTCGAAATTCGTTTCTGTACGGATCTCATCGCGGAGATACACATTCTCCTTTTCCAATTTCTCCTTTAATTCGTTGATCTCCCGATAGGCCAGCGCATTATCAAGCGCGATCGCCACTTGTCCGGCCACTTGCGTCAGAAGTTCGGCGTCGGCACAGGAAAAGGCCGATGGACGGGAACTGCCGAGATTCAGAGTTCCCAACACACGACCGGGCAGCAAAAGCGGCGCGCAGCAACCGGACTTCAAGCCTTCAGCTAGCAACCGGGAGGCGGTATCGGAATGGAATCCTTGCATGTCGGCTTCGTGCCAACACACCGTTTTCCGCGATCGAAACGCTTCCCCTGCAGGCGTGTCATCGAGCGCAATTGGATGGCTTCCTTCCAACAGGCCTTTCCCGGATGGAAAATTGAGCACATTCCGATGAAAGTTCCTGGTCTCGGGATGATAGAGGTACAAACTGGTGGCTTCATGCGGAACCACGCGTCGCAAGGAACTGACAATGGTTGTGAACAAATCCTCCAATTCCAGTTTCGAGACAACCGCGTTGTTGACCTCCAGCAACAGCTGCAAACGATCCCGCTCGCGACTCAGTTCTTCCTGATGCAGAACATTGTCTACCGCGACCGCGACCTGTCTGGCGACTTGAAGAAGAAACGTCAATTCCGAATCGTGGTAAGTCCCTTTTGCCACGCTCGCGAACTCAAGCGAACCCAGACGACGTAGCGCAGTTGTCAGCGGAACGACACATATGGAATGCACGCCGTCTTCAAGCATCAATTGGAGAGCCGTAGGAAACCGGGAGTCTTGAGCAAGATCGGGAATAATCAAGGGCTGCTGGGCTTGCCAAACCCAGCCACCGGGATGAGCATCCAATGCCCACTCTTTCCCGCCCTGAATATCAGCAGGAATATTTCCCTGGATAATATAATCCTGGATGGTGTCACGGTCCTGCCGATGAAGAGCCAACCCGATAAAATTGAGGGGCACGATACGAGGAAGGCGCTGGGCCAAATCCTGTAACAGGTTGGTCAGGTCCCGGTGGGCCGCGATGGCTTCGGAGACCTCCAGAAGAGCTTGATAGCGCGGTTCAGGACATCTGGAAAACGACTGATGGTGTTCATTCATAAGTGAAGCCGCGTTGAGCCACCACCTGCGGTGCGGCTCAACACCGGCACTCCGCAGGCGGGGCTTCAACCCCGCCCTTGGCCAGGGGACGGCAAGGACCTTCCCGCCGTCCCCTTGGAACCCCTGTTAAACGGTTCCCCGCCCTTCCGGACGGGGCTTAGGAATTTAGTAACCAGTATGACCAATAAACCCTTCCACTTGTGGGACTGTTGATTGACCATGTCCTGAATCTACGAAGTCGCCGCCGTGCCTGCGCCCGACTTCGGCAGGCCGCCGGCGTCCCCTAATCCATGCGACCAGAAAGAAAATCCCACCGGATAATCTCCCAACATTCGCAGACCCGGCTTCTGAACTTTGCCTCGTCCAGCAAATGCCCAGGGGGATTCCTATGAGAAGGAAATGGACATTTTGAGGAACCCGGTTTGTAATTTGTCGCTAAATCATTCCGCTAAGAATGTGCTCTAGTCCACTATCAACAAGCGGACAACAACCGAGATTGAACATTCTCTTTCATGCCGCTTGTTCATGTATACATATTCCCATTTTTCTATGTGGCAAAATTTAATCGGTATCCTGAAGGAAATGCAAAGGAAGGCATTGCTGCATCCTGAAATATGGTTGGCTTACCGATAGTAATCAGGCCAAAAACGTAGGTCAACACACTGAGCAAGGGGGGTATATGGGCAAACGCAAAACGAACTCTAACAATACCAAGGGAAAGGGCCGGAAGGACCTGGATCTGGCTGGAAATAGGGTGGAGGATACGGATAAATATCTAACGACCAATCAAGGCATGAGAATCAATGACGATCAAAACTCATTGAAAGCAGGTGACCGCGGGCCATCGTTGTTGGAAGATTTCCATCTTCGCGAAAAGATCACGCACTTTGACCATGAGCGAATACCCGAACGCGTGGTGCACGCGCGGGGGTCCGCGGCGCACGGCACGTTCCAAGTGTACGAATCTCAAGCGACCTTGACAAAAGCCAAATTTCTTCAAAATCCGTCATTAATAACCCCGGTGTTCGTGCGATTCTCAACCGTCGTCGGATCCCGTGGCTCTTCGGATCTCGCCCGGGACGTCCGTGGTTTTGCGGTTAAGTTCTACACCGAAGAGGGCAACTTCGATCTGGTCGGGAATAACATTCCTGTTTTTTTTATCCAGGACGCCGTCAAATTTCCTGACCTCGTGCATGCCGTGAAGCCTGAACCTCACCACGAAATGCCGCAGGCAGCATCGGCGCATGACACATTCTGGGATTTTATTTCTTTGATGCCGGAATCCATGCACATGGTCATGTGGATCATGTCAGACCGCGCGATCCCGAGGAGCTTTCGCATGATGGAAGGATTCGGCGTGCATACCTTCCGGTTTGTGAATGAGAAGGGCAAAGCACGATTTGTCAAATTTCATTGGAAACCCCTCCTCGGCGTCCATTCGGTTGTCTGGGATGAAGCGCAGAAGATTTCCGGTCAGGATCCGGACTTTCTCCGCCGTGATTTATGGGAATCCATCGAGAACGGTGACTATCCGGAATGGGAACTGGGTGTGCAAATCGTCGATGAAAAAGACGAACATGCGTTCGACTTCGATCTGTTGGATCCCACGAAACTGATTCCGGAGGAACTGGTGGCGGTCAAACGCATTGGCAAACTAACCCTTAACCGCAACCCCGATAATTTTTTCGCCGAAACGGAACAAGTCGCGTTCCATCCCGGCCATCTCGTGCCCGGAATCGATTTCTCCAACGATCCATTATTACAGGGACGCCTGTTCTCCTACACAGATACGCAATTGATCCGCCTGGGCGGACCGAACTTCCACGAGATTCCGATCAATCGCTCAGTGGCCCCCGTCCATAACAATCAGCGTGACGGCCACATGCGCCAGACCATTAATCAAAGTCGCGTGAGTTATCACCCGAACTCGCTGGGAGGCGGATGCCCCATGCAAGCGAAAGCCGATATGGGCGGTTTTGTCAGTTATGCTGAAAAACTCGATGCCACCATAAAGGTCCGGGCACGTGGCGAGAAATTCTTCGATCACTTCAGTCAGGCGACGTTGTTCTGGAACAGTCAATCTCATGCAGAGAAAGCCCACATTGTCCAGGCACTCCGGTTTGAGTTGGGCAAGGTTGAGACCTCGGCCATCCGGGAGCGGATGGTCGGATTGCTCGCTCATGTCGATAAGACGTTGGCCGGGCTTGTGGCACAAGGTCTTGGATTAAAGGTACCCGCTAAGGTGGATGGCCCGTTGAACATGAGCGTACCGGCTGACGGTATTATAAAACAGTTTCAACCCAAGCCGCGCACAATCTCTACCGAACGCTCGCCCGCGTTGAGTATGGCGACGACTCTCAAGGGCGACATCACCACCCGCAAGATTGCCATCCTGGCCGCCGACGGATTCGATGACGCCGCTGTGTCCGGCATGAAGAAAGCATTGAACGCAGCCGGCGCACAAGCAAAGATTGTTTCTCCCCGGCTGGGAGTTCTGAAAAGCAAGAACGGCGCGAACGAATCCATAGACTTTAGCTTTCTCACGGCCGGATCCGTCTTGTTTGACGCCGTGTATATTCCCGGCGGACCACAAAGCATCGGGATTCTCAAGGGAGATGCCAAGGCGTTGATGTTCGTGAAGGAAGCGTATCTCCATTGCAAAACGATTGCGGCAACCGATGCGGGAATCGATTTGATTTCGGCTTCTCACCCCGCAACGGACAAGATAGCACCTTCTCATGCCCAGGGTGTCGAGGAGGAGGAATGGGACCTGCTCCGCCCTGATGAAGGTGTCATCATGAGTCGAGGAGATCGCATCAGTGCGGTGGCCGCAAAATTCATCACGGCCATAGGGCAACATCGGCA
>WHTE01000161.1 GCA_009377845.1 Nitrospirales bacterium
CAGGGAAAGCAGCCAGTGTTCAGCGTGGGCGCACTTCTTTCATTCTGAAGTATGGTAGAAAGCTGTGCGACGTTCAGTCCATTTGCTGACCCAGGGACTCACCCCTTCGCAGTTATACCGGAGCTATGCTGTTCCGTAGAGCACGCCGACGCTATGCTGGGGATAGCGTTGACAAGTTTATAAATCAAGTCGACAATCGGAAAGAAATTTGTAGGCCGAGTTCGCATAAAATGCCGATCCGTAAACTCAATAGTCCAACGTCAGCACCTGAAGCGCTTTCCGGGTACCTTGAATCCTGGTAGTATCACAAAATCTGGAGGAATTGACCCATGAAAAAAATTTCCAAGGTCAAGGTCTTGCCGGGATATCGACTGAACCTGGAATTTGAAGACGGAGTTTCTGGAACCGTAGATCTCTCCGATTCGGTTGGCAAGGGTGTGTTCGCTTTGTGGTGTGCCCCGCTCGTTTTCGAACAGGTTCGTATCGGTTCATCCGGTGAATTGGTTTGGGGTGATCAGATTGATCTTTGCCCGGATGCGCTCTACCTCAAGGTGACGGGCAAGAAACCGGAAGACATCTTCCTCGCTCTACGCAAACAAACCACCCATGCCTGAGATCAGCCGGTTCTTTGGCATTGTGATCAAGATGTTCTTCGACGATCACAATCCGCCGCATTTTCACGCGGAATATGGCAGTGCGGCGCTCTCTGAACCTAGGCGTTAGGCGACAGAATGGCCAGTTGCAGCCAAATAAATTAGCGCATATACTTTGTCTCCATGGCCCGTACGATCCCGCTAGACGACTTAACCGCTGAAGAGCGTATTGAGCTCATGGGGAGATTGTGGGATAGCCTCGATCCTGCTCTTGCTGCGCCGATCACGCCTGATGTGGCCGCCGAGCTTGATTTCCGCGAGGCAGAGGCGGATTCGGCATCCGAGGCGGGCGATGTCTGGCCAGACATCAGGGACGATCTCCAGAAGAAGCTCAAGTAGGTGCACCGGCTCCGAGTTCGCAAGATCGCGAGGGCTGAAATTGTTGCTGCGTTCGAATGGTATTTCGAGCGATCCCCTGCTGCTGCCCGGCAGTCTGGCGATTCCAATCTCCTAAGAAAGACGTTCCTTAAGCAAATCCCCGCTCCAACCTTCTTCTGCCTACCGAACTTCCAATTGTGAAAATTTTGGTTTTCACCACTCCGACGGTGACGAACACGTATTGATCAATTAAGCCCTCACCAGCAGGTCATCCTGAGCTAGCGGCGAAGGATCTGTGTCTAGGTAAAGCAACCAGGGAAAAGCGTGGGTTCACTTCTTTCGTGGCGGAAAACTGTGCAACGTCCAGCCCATTCGCTGACCCGGTGCATCCCTCCTTCGAAGCATTAATAAAGCTGTCCCGTTCTGTATAGCATGCCGATGCTACGCAGTGAAAGCGTTGACAAGTTTATGAATCAAGACGACAATCAGAGGGAATTTTGTAAGGTGAGTTCACATTCATCCCTGCCGGTTTAATAGATAGATAGGCCGAAAGAAAAATATGACTCCAGAAAATCTCACGAAGCAACTTGATGGGCTAATCAGTGAGTGGTCCGATTTCAGATCACGATCTGGTCATGATGACTGCTCAGATGTCATGTCGGAGACGAAAGCGATTGAAATCGCGACCCGTGCTTGCGCTGCAATCGAGCGTATAGGTGGAAAACATTCGGCTTATCATGTAAGCGCTGAGGAGATTCGAAGTGACCAGGTATATTGGCAATTGAAAGTGCTGCGCGTTGTGGGAGTTCTGCAGTCGTTGAGCGCAGATTTGAAGGCGGGCTATCTAAGGACGTTGGAAGAGCTAATCCACGGGGAGGTATTCGGCGACTTCCTCGAGATGGCGCAACATCTGGTTGACTCAGGATACAAGGATGCTGCGGCTGTCATCTCCGGCAGTTCCCTTGAGGCGCATTTACGACACCTGGCGAAACGATTCGGAGTTCCGATCGAGAAGGTTACCTCCAAGGGTACCGAACCCCTAAAAGCCGATCTGATCAATGCAGACCTCATGAAGGCAGGCGCATACTCAGGCCTCGATCAGAAGAACGTCACAGCCTGGCTTGGCCTTCGAAACAAAGCGGCCCATGGCCAATATGCGGATTACCAAAAGGACCAAGTTGTGCTCATGATTGACGCGGTTCGCAACTTCATTTCGAGGCACCCGGCGTGAGGTTGCTTACCAAGTTGCTGCATCTGAGCACCGATTCGTTATACGAACAAATAATTCCAAGAGAAAAAAGACAATGGAAAAAATAGACGATAAGACAGCTTTTGAATTATTAAAGACATTCTCTCTGTTTGAATATGGGCTTAAAAAAATCGGATACCGAAAATCTGGCAATGACGATGTTGCTGAAGTTGACTGGAATAAATGGTACCAAACGAAAAAAGGCGCCATTTTGATCTCCACAGATCAGGAAGTTTTGGGCGAGGTTGCCTATGTTATGGGTTCGCCTGCGAAAAAGCAGATCATAAACGAAAATGGAAACTTAGATTGGAAGGTGGTAGATGTGCTGGAGGCAGATAAATTTAAAGTGGTGAAGCTTGTCCAAGTTGTAAAAACGATCAGGAACAATCTTTTCCATGGGGGAAAATATTCTAATGATTATGTTTCGGACCCAGCCCGAAATAAGAAATTGATGACCGCGTCAATTCGGATTTTAAGAGAAGTAATGAAATTGGACAAGAATTTGGAGGACGAAATAAACGATGCTGAAGCAAGCCATTATTCCTAAGTATTATTTAATTTAAATTGAGACGAAACAAATTGCGTGGAGATCCAACGTAAATTTCAATTAACGCGAGATCCGCTCTCGCACTTATTTATAAGTCTATTCATTGAGTGGGTCCCTTCTTTTTATTAAGATTTAATCCGATATAATGGCAGAAAGTTTTGCACATATGAATAACTCCTACACGATTGGCACCCTTCTTCTGGACCGTTTGTACAAGCTTGGCCTGCACCACATTTTCGGCATTCCCGGCGATTATGTGCTGACGCTCTTTAAGCTCATCGAGGAATCGCCCATCCGGCACATTGGAACCACGCGGGAAGATTGCGCGGGGTTTGCCGCGGATGCCTATGCCCGTATTCATGGGATTGGCGGCGCGTGTGTCACGTATTGCGTGGGTGGGCTGAATATGGTGAATGCCATTGCGTGTGCTTACGCTGAGCGGTCGCCTGTGGTGGTTATTTCCGGCTCACCCGGTTTGGCGGAACGAGTGAATAATCCTTTCCTTCATCACATGGTCCGTGATTTCTCGACTCAACGCGATGTCTTTGAAAAGATTACCGTAGCTTCCATCATATTGGATGACCCTCATACCGCCGAACGGGAAATTGACAGGGCACTGAAGGCATTAACGGAATTTAAGCGACCGATCTATTTGGAAATTCCACGAGATCTCGTGCTGACTCCCGTGCACGTGGTTTCAACGGAACCACCCAACGGCACCACCTGCCAAAGCGATCCGGCTGCCCTGAAAGAAGCCGTCGCAGAAGTGCGTACCATCCTGTCAGATTCAGAACGGCCGGTTATTTTGGCTGGGGCGGAAATTCACCGGTTCGGCCTTCAGGATCAATTGACCGAACTCGTCGAGCGTATGAATGTACCTATCGCAACAACTTTGTTGGGAAAGTCTGTCATCCGCGAAGATCATCCTTTGTATATCGGGGTGTATGGAGGACTGGTGGGGCGGGAAGAAATCCTGGAGTTCGTGGAAAACGCCGACTGTCTGCTGACCTTAGGGACCTTGCTCACCGATGTCGAAGACGTCAAAGCGCATACTACGCTCCTGGCGGCAGGCCGCACAGTTCATGCGACGGCGGATTCCATTGCCATCAAGCATCATACCTATGACGGCGTCCGATTTGAAGATTTTGTTCGAGCCCTGGTGACCGCACCATTACCGTCATTTCCCGCGCGCACGCTTCCCCATCGCGACAGTGTTCAATTTGATCCGCCTGGACAGGAAGCGACCGTGACGCTTCGCAATGTGTTTGGATATCTGGATAGTCTGCTCAATGAAAAGACGGTCGTGATTGCCGATGTCGGAGAATCGCTGTTTGCCGCCGCCGATTTGCGTGTCCGAAAAAGCGCGGAGTTTCTGTCTCCGGCCTATTACACCTCCATGGGGTTCAGCGTTCCGGCCGCTCTTGGTGCGGGTTTTGCGGATCCTACTCTCAGGCCGTTGGTGTTAGTCGGTGATGGCGCATTCCAAATGACCGGCACCGAATTGTCCACCTGCATTCGTCATGGGCAGGCGCCCATTGTGGTGGTGTTGAATAACCGTGGGTATTCAACGGAGCGGGAAATTCTCGAAGGACCGTTTAATGACATTCACGAATGGCAGTACGAAAAAATCTGCGACTTGGTGGGAGGTGGAGTAGGGCATCGGGTAGGTACGTTTGGGGAATTAGTCCAGGCTCTGAAGTCTGCCACTGAAGATCATAAACAGGTCCATGTCCTGAATGTGCTGCTCGACCCGAAAGACCGTTCCATAGCCATGAAGCGGGTCGCCCAACGATTAGCCAAACGAATGAGGGGCCAGAAATCCTGATTTCTCCTTTCAAAAAATCTTCGGAAATAGCCGGCTATCGTTCTGCTACAGGGCTTTAACTGTCGAATGCGTTTTTACCACTCAACCCAGCCCTCTCCCTCCAAGGGCCAGGGAGCTTTGGAATGTCTTTTTTGAAAGTTTAAACACTAAGCTTCCCCTCGCCATTTGGACGTTTCTTATCTCAATAGCTCCTTTAACCCCTTAGATTTCGCCTCTTACCGTATTCTTCAAAAACCCTTGTCTTTATTGGTTGCGGGCCCGATCAAGACACCCGTATAATCTCTTGTTTGAGACAACAATCCCATTACAGTCAGAATAGGATGCTTATGAGTACCGAGACTTTAGTAAAAGATTCCAGAAATTACCCCATTCTACGCAACTTACAATACTCGCCGCTTAAACAGGGCGAGGAACAATACATTGTGCTGTGGGACCCGACCGGCTTGTCTTCCGAAAAGTTGGTGTTGCCCCTCAATTTTTTCTACCTGTTTCAGTTTTTTGACGGGGAGCATTCGCTTGAACAGGTTGGCGCCGAATATTTGAAGAAATATGGCGAATTCATGATGCCTGATCGACTCAATAAGTTGGTCTCGGATCTGGATGATAAATTGTTTCTGGAAGGGGAACGGATCGAACAGGTTCACAAGCAAGCTCTTGAAGCGTACCGCCAGTTGGACGTGCGTCCCATGGCCTTTGCCGGAAAGCAGTATGAAGCCGATCCTGTGAAATTACGCGTGCAACTGGATGCCTGTTATCAAGCGAAGGAAGGACCTGAAAAAACTCCTTCAGAAAATGCCGGTAAGCCGATTAAAGGATTGGTGGCACCAAATTTCGATATGAAGGAAGCAGGGCCTATTTATGCCTGGGGCTATAAGGAACTCCGCGAAGGACAGGTGCCGGATGTGTTTATTGTATTGGGGACTTGCCATGCCGGCCTTGAAGGCGGTCTCGCGTTTACGGATAAAAATTTTGAAACGCCATTTGGACAAGTTGCCGTCAACCGGCCGCTGGTAGACTATATCCGGAAAGAAAGCGGGGACGTGTTTTTTCAGGAAGAATTGTTGCACCTCCGTGAGCATAGCCTGGAGTTTCAACTACCCTTTCTCCAACATGCATTGGGTGAAGGCCGTTCTTTCAGTATATTACCGGTGCTCTGTTCCTTCCCTCCTGCGACGTTGACCGGTGGGGAGTATCAAAGCCTGTTTGAACGTGTGGATCAATTCCTGTCGGTCACCAAACGAGCCATTCACGCGACGGGACAACAGGTCTGCGTGATCGCCAGCGCCAATCTGGCGCATATCGGCATTCGGTATGGCGACCAGAAGCCGCCTACGGATTTTTCCTTTCATCGTTGCATGCAAACGGATTTGGAAATGTTGAAGAAAGTGGAAGAGGCCGACCCGGAAGGATTTGCGGAGTTTATTTTGAAGGAAGGGGATCAGCGGAAAATTTTGGGCTTTTCGCCTATTTTTTTGCTGTTGAAGTTGCTTGCGAATGACGAGGCACCTGCGAAGGGCCAGGTGCTACGCTATGATCGGGGCATTACCGATCAGTTTAATTCGACGGTGACATACGCCAGTATCGTGTTTGTCTAATCGGCTGTTGAAAAATCCCACCAGCTTTGTTCTCGCTTCACTCAGAAGCTCAACGTACTTTGATCGTACGTTTCGCCTCTTCGTTCGCTGCGGCCTCGCTGGATGGTCTTTTTGAACAGCCGGGTAGAGCGGTTGAGGAGGGGGGAGAAGTCGATATGACTTCCCTCTCCGTTGGGGAGCCATTGACTTTCTATATTAGATGTTAACCTCCGACTGACTTCTCGCCTTTGGCTTAAGGGCTATTCTTCCGCTCTGACCATCATCCTCACCGGTTCCAACGGGTTATCCTTGCTATCGCGGGGCAGAGCGGCGATCTGATCCACCACATCCATGCCTTTCACCACCTTTGCGAACACCGTATACATGCGATCAAGACTGCTTGTGTCTTCCACAATGATATAGAACTGCGACCCGCTGTCGGAAATGTCACGGGTGGACTCGACGTTTCGTGGGACTTTGGCCATGGCTACTGTTCCGCGACGGTGAGGCCGATCACTCGGTTCGGGAGGGAGGCTAAACCCAGGTCCTCCGGTGCCATGGAGTGCCCGGTCCGGGTGTTTGCTCAAGGGGTCGCCACCTTGGATCAGAAACCCGGGGACAACCCGGTGGAACGTCGTGCCATCGAAAAATTTCAGTCTGACGAGATTGAGGAAGTTTTCCACGTGTCGAGGAGCGTTGTCCGTATAAAAACGGATTTCAATATCCCCGTACTTGGTGGAGATGATGGCCTTCGGATTTTTCTTTTTAAATTGCAATGGGGATGGTGTCGTCACAACGTTGGCACTTTACCAAGGGCTTGCAAAGTTCATCAAGCCTCACGGGCATTTCAGCAAGGGGGAAGCACAAAATTACGTGTTGACAAGGAGAAAGACGCATTCTTCTGAAAATTTTCCTGTCGAGAAGTCAGGCGATACCTAACGTGGTCTCGATTAGATGACAACTCTCCTCGAGAGGATCCTTTCCCCGGAAATGGTTCATCATTTTCCGGCACTGTGTATTGACGTCAGACGAGTTCAGCAGGCTTTGAACACGTTGAGCGATCACGGGAGCCCGGAACCATCGCTTCGGAATCATGGTTCCCACTCCTAATTTCCTGACTCGTGCGGCATTATCAAATTGATCAAAAGCCAGGGGTTGAATCACTTGAGGAATACCGGCTCGTAAGGCCTGGGCGCAGGTGCCGATGCCTCCATGGTGAATAAGGGCCGCAGCATGAGGCAGGAGCCGGCTGAGAGGCACGTAGGAAAAGTGCTTCACCCCTTTCGGTAAGGAAGGGGGAAGTTGCTCGGGGTATCGGGTGAGAAAGATTCCTCGATGAGCGGATAATTGACAGGCCCGGGCGGCTTCTGAAAAAAACCTGCGTCCATGTTTCATCGCAGACCCCGGGGTGAAGACCAATGGCGGGGAGTCCTGTTCGAGGAAATCCTGAACCCCGGTTGGTAAGGAGCTGCCATAGGGATCATCGAAAAGAGGAAAGCCGGTCACTCGTGTTCGTGGAGGCCAGTCAGGCTGTGGAGCGGCAAACCACTCGGGAAAGAGACCCAGAACCAGATCGGGGGAGTGCAGCCAGTCGTGAAAGATCCGTGAGGCTGGCGGTAAGCCCAGCCGACGGCGGAAGTGGTTGAGTTTGGATTTCACAACGGGATCGATCATCGTGTGATCCAGGAATTTCCACACGCCTTGCTTAAGAGCCACGGGCAACCAATCCGGAAGAGAGAGACCGGGAACTTGAGGGGCCTGCTGGGCGGAGTGGAACACGCCGGGGGAGAAATGGACCGTGGCATGGGGAATGTGGTGAGTTTCTTGAATGAGTCGAGCAGCAAACCCCAAGGTGGAGCTGATCATCAAGGTGTTCCCTTGTATAACCTTCGACTTGAGGAGAGTGTAGACATCTTCCAGGGCACCAGACACCAGTCGTTTCATGATTAATCGCCAGCCTTTGTGAGGATGCCACAAAGCCGGATTGTTGGCTATCGCGTCATACTCATCGGCCGTGCCCATCGCGACAAATTCCACACCCGCTTTTTGGACAAGCTCTCTAAAATGGCCATTCGTGAAAAGCGTGACCGCATGACCGCGTTGATGAAGCCGCATGGCCATTCCCACCATTGGGAGGACATCTCCATAACTGCCTATCGCTAACATTAAGAAATTCATTGATCGCCTTATCCCTGATATACCTCATCCGCGAGGGACAAGTTATTCGTTTGCCATCGTTTAAGGCGGCAAAATCCCCATGGAATATAGATTCCGAACGTCACCACTGTTAGTACCTGAATTTTGCACCACTATGCTGATTTCCGACTCCGTGCTGATTTCTACCGCATGGGATTCTCCTCCTTGTTGCCGCATGCAAAGATTTCTTTGCACAGCCGCGGCTTG
>WHTE01000162.1 GCA_009377845.1 Nitrospirales bacterium
CCTCAATAGCCTTGACGATGGCTATCTCATTAATGGCGAGAGACATGTGTTGTAATTATCATTGACACTGGACCTCCTTTCCCTTCTTCTCTCCTGCCCAGTTTCCCGACTCCCGTGGCCACCTATCCAGAAACAATCGACTACCTCTTTTCCTTGCACAGGTTTGGCATCAAGCTAGGCCTTGAGGCCATCACAGATATTCTTGGCCGGTTGGGTAATCCTCAGCGTCAATATGCCACCTTTCATATTGCCGGCACGAACGGAAAGGGGTCCTCGTCAGCCATGTTGGCGAGTATCCTTCAAGCTTGCGGCTACCGGGTTGGTCTCTATACCTCACCGCATCTGATTGATTTCCGCGAGCGCATACGGGTTCAGGGAGCGGACATTTCAGAGGGAGATGTCTCTGAATTGACGGAACAGATCCGGCTAGTGGCCAATCCTCTCTCGGCACTCACATTTTTTGAATTCACGACAGCCCTGGCTTTTCGGCACTTTATGAATCAGCAGGTTGATATTGCCGTGGTGGAAGTCGGCATGGGGGGGAGGTTCGATGCGACCAATGTCTTGAATCCCCTAGGTGTCCTGATTACGGGGATTGGCTTTGATCACGAAGCCTATCTTGGTGAATCTCTTCAGGCGATTGCGCAGGAAAAAGCTGGAATTATTCGTCAAACGGCTCCGGTCGTGTTGGGTCCGATGCCCGGAGATATTGGCCGGATCTTTGAGGCCCATGCCCGGAAATGGCACTCGCCCTTCTTTCGGTTCGGTCAGGAGTTTTCCCTTTCGGAATCTGGCTCGATGGAATTCACCTATCAGGGGCCACGATGGACGATTCCGGGCTTACGGACCAATTTGCTTGGCCGCCATCAGATGATCAATGCCGTCAATGCCCTGGCACTATTGGAGACGGCCGTCAAGGGAAAATTTTCAATTTCTCAGGCGGCCATCCGGACAGGTTTGCAACAAGTCAAGTGGAGAGGGCGTTTGGACATCATTTATCGGGACCCTTTGATTATCCTGGATGGAGCGCACAACCCTTCGGGCGCTCAAGTGGTATTTGACTTTCTCCACTCACAAATTCATGATTGCCCCGCACGAAAACTGATTTTGGTGGTAGGGATGATGCGCGACAAGAATCATCAAGGGTTTTTGCGTGTCTTATTGCCTCTTGTCGACCGTCTTATTCTGACCCAACCACGAATGGAGAGGGCGGCGTCGGTGAATGAGCTGAAGCAAGCCGTCGACCGGGTTGAACTGGTTCCGTATCTACTCTCAGATTCATGGGATGCCTTTTGCCAAGCCAAAGAAATCGCGAATCCTTCCGACCTGATTTGTGTGACCGGTTCGTTGTTCCTGGTAGGAGAGGTGCTCCAGCGTCTCACTCACCCTGGTCCCCCAACGTTACGGGTGTGAGCACTGTGGAAGGGATTTGTTCTCCACAATTCCTTTCTCATTGTCTTCTCATCATGATCTTGGTTTTTTTACCCGTGGGTGTGTGGGGAGAAACCGGGTTCGAGGAACGGGACTTACCCGTTGTGGAATTGGAAGGCCTCTCATCGGAACCCCGTGGAGTTCCCGTAGAAATCAATGCAGACCAGATTGAATATGATCGTGAGCGGGAAGAATATCACGCAACCGGATCGGTGGATATTACCCGAGGCACCGTTCAGTTGAACTCGGATGAAGCCACTCTTCAAAAATTAACGGGGCATCTCACGGCACTTGGGCATGTTCATTTACGGGATGAACAGACCGACATCTGGGCGGAACAGCTCGAGCTTAACCTCAATACTGAAGCGGGCGTGATCACGAGCGGCAGCATTTTTCGGAAGGATCGCAATTCCTTTGTCACAGGGCGTCGCATTCAGCGGTTTTCCGAAACTCATTTTCGGGTCAGGGAAGGCTCCTTTACCAATTGCGATGCCAAGGATGGTGAGATTCCTGCCTGGCGCTTTACCTTTGAAGATATTGATCTAGATTATGAGGATAGTTTATTTGGAAAAGCCGTGTGGTTCAATGTGAATGATGTGCCGGTCATCCCTCTCCCTACCTTTCGGTATCCTCTGGGAGCCTCTCGAAAAACCGGCTTGTTGTTTCCTACGACCGGTTACGATACGAATTTCGGCTTCAAGTACCGGCAAGGATTTTTTTGGGCGATCGACCCCAGCCAGGATCTGACGGTGACTCCGAGTTTTTTAAGTGATCGAGGAGGAGGAGCCGATCTGGCCTACCGGTATATCTGGAGTCGACAAGCCAAAGGGCAATGGCTCCTGAGTTCTTTGTTGGATACGGTGCAAGATCGTACTCGTACTCAAATCCGAGGAGCGCATGTTCAGCAGTTTACCCCGGATTTGTCCTTGAGGATGAATGTCAATCTTGCCTCCGACAGGGATATTTTGCAGAACTTAAGCAGTTCCGGAGTTCAACGAGCCTTACCCAGTCAAGAGTCGAATCTCACCATCTTACAACGACTCGATCATGGGGCCCTCTACCTGTGGGGCCAATATATTCAGCCGTTAACTGTTGGAGGAGATACGACCTTCCAGCGTTTGCCTGAAGTGGGGCATCGTTATGTGAATTATGGAATATGGGGAAGTCCGTTTGTGGTGACTGCCGATACCACCGCGGTCGATTTTTTCCGGGAGGAAGGATTTAACGTCGGACGTCTGGATTTTTTGCCTGGACTCGCGATGGAAGGACTTCATCTCAATCATACGCTTGGGTTTCGTCCGCAGGTGAAATTTCGGGAAGTCGCCTATACTCGAGGACTCACGGAAAAATCCGTGCAACATCGTGAAACCTTCTGGGTTGGCCCTGAAGCGTTGACAAATTTTACCAGGCGGTTTTCAATCGGAGAGAATCATTGGCTCCGGCATTCGATTAAGCCCCATGTGATCTATGAATTTGTGCCCGAGACCAAGCAATCCGAACTCGTGAAAATTGACGGGGTGGATGATTTGCCCAAAAAAAATCTGGTCACCTATTCCTTGAACAATCGCCTTAGCGGTCAAGGAGCAACCGGGGGCTCTAGTACCTGGTTGAACCTGTTGTTGGCTCAAAGTTACCATGTTAGCGAACTGCCCCCTTTGACCTCCCGATTTTCAGATATTTGGACGAGGGGAGATTTTCATAAGCCACTCGCCTCACAGCATTTTCTCTCAGCGTTCAATGTGATTGTGGATTCTTTTTTCGATCCCGCCAAGAAAAAATTTTCGCAGATGAATACCGATGCACTTCTCATAGGTCAAAATTCCTGGTATGTGACCGCTGGACAACGGTACGCGAAAGAGGGATCGAGTGTCCGTCGGGGAGACGTATGGAATCCCATCTCGTTTAACGAAGTGTTAGAGCCGGCTGACAAGATCCTGTATCTGACTGCCGGAGGTGGCGTACGTTTGCCGCACGGTGTGACGCTGGGCACAAAATGGTATCATGACTTGCGGACGGGGGAGACGGCTGAATTGGATATTGTAGGGCTGTACCAAAATCCTTGTCGCTGTTTTTCTCTTGGTCTGTCCTATTCGCAATTTCCTGACCGAAAAAGTTTCGACTTTCTTATCAGTCTGACGGGTTTGTGGGGTACCCAAGGGTATGCAACGCAACTGATGAAATTAATCTTAGGTCCCATTATGGCAGGTGAGAAAGGCGTTCCCTGGGACTATCGATAACCGGTCGATTCGTTCTGGTTGTCTCTATGCGCATTCTGGCCTTATTGGTGATGATGGTTGGATTGGGATTATGGCCCGGTCATGCTCTGACGCAAGAAGTTGTTACCGATCAAGTCAGCATTACTTCGGAAAGGGGACAGCTCTTCGGTATCACGTCGGGAGAGGGTATTGCCAGGCAGTTTTTAGCCTCCGGGGAAGACATTCTGGTTGTTGAGACCAAAGGTGTGACGGGATATGTCCAGACGACCAAACGGTTATTGGGGTTTTCAGGTAGGCTTCAACGGTGGGTGGACATGAATCTTTCCTCCGCGGAACAGGTTGCCAAATGGACGGTCACCCCCCGGATGATTGTCGTTCAAGGTCGCGAGGCCGTGTATGGTTTTCAAAGTGACCTTGGGCGTTGGAAAAGAGAGCCGTGGGGAGCAGGAGAGATTTTTGTGAATAGTGTCGTCGACGATTATGTGGGAGTCCTGATCACGAATCGACGAGCCTTGGGATTTTCCGCGTTTACGGGAGGGTTTTTTTCGCAAGACCTTCCATCCGGCAATCCAATTTTGAATATGCAAGTCAATGACAATGTGGTGATCATCCACTTGTCAGGGCTCATGCTGGTGTTTCGTTCTGGCTTAGCGATTTGGGCTGAGTTGCCTTGATTAATTTGAAGAAAGGCTACCGGCAGGTTGCGGGTGCTTGGTCACTCCTGGGTAATCCACCCCAATGGGTGTGTTCGAGCAATACTGGCTCCACCATTGAATGACTTCCTGGAGAAAGGGATCCTCCGGCCCGGTCGCAAAGAGGTGACCATAGAGGTAACCTGTTTGGGTATCAAAGAGAATGAAGATGGGCATTGGGGCTGGCTGTGGGATGAGTGGTGTGTCCATGGGGATCGGTAACCTTTTTTGAGGTGGATCCTAATCTCTGGTGACTGGAAATTCTTGTCGGAAATTTTTGGGTATTTCTTAAGTGTGCCATGTTGTCAAACCGCTGTGACCGGTCAAAGAGGATGAAGGGTCTCCTCTCATGATTTCATGGGTAAATAGTCGAAGATCCTGAAACGTTTGGTGAAATTTCGAAGACAACCCTTGACCTTCCCGGCTAAATGGGGTAGCTATGTTCCTTCATCGCACAACCGGTTCAACGGGGCGGGCGTTTATACGGGCTGAGAGGGAGGCCATCCATGGATGTGTTAGAAGCTGCTGAATCACCTATCGCGAATCGAGTTGCCCAGATCCTGCTTGTTGAAGATGAAGTGGATGTGCGGGATACCATCAAAGCGCAACTGGAGGAAGAAGGACATCAGGTGGTGGAAACGGAGTCCGGGAGTGAAGCTTTGGCTCTGGCGGAGTCCTCTCAGTTCGATATTGTGTTAACCGATGTCATGATTCCAGACATCAATGGGATTGAGTTGGTTCAGCGCATCATTCAATTGCCCAATCATCCTGTCACGATTGTCATGACCGGGTATGGGTCCGTGGAGATGGCCGTGAAAGCTATCAAAGCCGGCGCATTTGATTTCCTCTCCAAACCCTTTTCGGTAGACGTCTTGAGTGCCACCATCGCCAGCGCCTTGCGCGTCAAATTCCTTCAGGATGAGAACGTCGAACTCAAAAAAACCGTCAAGGGACAATTTAGTTTAGGGAAACTCATTAGCTCCAGTCAGGTGATGAAAGAGGTATTTCGACTGATTGATTGTGTGGCGGATACCGATAGTACCGTCCTCATTTTGGGAGAAAGTGGAACGGGCAAAGAATTGATTGCCCAAACCATTCATTATCATAGTACGCGGCGTCGGGGGAGCCTGATCCCCGTCAATTGCGGAGCGATTCCTGAGGCGTTATTAGAAAGTGAATTGTTCGGTCATGAGAAAGGGGCGTTTACCGGAGCGGTGGCATTCAGGGTGGGACGATTCGAACTGGCAACTGGAGGGACGATTTTCCTCGATGAAATAGGTGATCTGAGTCCTCCCCTGCAGGTGAAACTGCTTCGAGTTCTGCAGGAGCGAACGTTTGAACGGGTGGGGGGCACTCGAACCTATAAATCGGACGCCCGCGTCATTGCTGCCACGAATCAGGATCTCGAAACCCTGGTGGCTGCCAAACAATTTCGGGAAGATCTGTTTTATCGCCTGAATGTGGTGCCGGTTCTGGTTCCCCCTCTCCGTCAGCGAGTGGAGGACATTCCGCTCTTGTTCCAGCACTTCATCAAAATGTTTAATGAACGGCGGAAAGCGGAATTAACCGGGGTCGCCGATGATGCGATGGGTCTCTTATGTGAATATCCCTGGCCGGGAAACGTCCGGGAACTTGGGAATATTGTTGAGCGGATTGCCATTTTAAAACGGCGAGGTCCGATCGAGCCGGAAGATTTGCCGGAGAAAATTCGTCGGTTACCGTCCACCCATCTCCCCACCATGCCCGCGGCAATTCCAGTGGGGGGGATGGACTTGTCCAGGGCCGTTGAGGAATTTGAGAATCGGCTGATTCTTGAGGCCCTTGAGCGCACCAATTGGGTTAAAAGTAAGGCTGCGCGCCTTCTGCAAATCAATCGGACCACCCTCATTGAAAAATTAAAAAAGAAGTCGCTTGCTGAAGTGGTGGCACAGCGTGCGACTCCCTCAGAAGATCTTGCCGATGTGTAATGACGAAAGGCGCGTGGCCTCTCCTGCATTATTTCATCCTTTTACTCTTCGAACCAGCCTGAAATTCTGACCATTCCGTCAACTCCTTGACGGCGGCAATGTTGTCCGTTCGTGCCCGTCATCTCTAAAACTTCCTGGTTTTTCAACAAAAATCCCGTCCCGTCATTTCTTCACCCGGCAAGCATGCCTCCGGTCTAATTTTTGCTGAATAGGTTCGTCAGGTTGGAGCACAAACCAAAAGTGAGGAGATTCATTTGGATGGCCCTGTCGTGTGTCCTCTGGCCCAGCACGGTCATAGGTAGTTCATGTTCTGACTTTCCCTGGCAATTCCCTCGAGACATGGTCATGCCCGAGATCATCCGGCACGGGCAGGAGGCCATGCAAGCGGGACATCTATTGGAAGCGCGAGAAATGTTTTCCACGTACCTGAACCAACAAGAAGACGGGGTGTTTGCAGACGGGGCCCGATGGGCGGTGGCCTCTCTTCCCGATCCGTCCGATGAACCAGGCAAGGAATTTTTAAAACGCATTGACCGGCTCCAAGCCACGAAAACGAGCGCCCCGAAGAGTGTGTATGCCCCATGGGCGCTCTGTGCGATGGGTGATGTGTATTGGGAGGCCGGCTGGTATTCGGAAGCCAGTGGGATATTTGAAGAATTCCTCCGGTCCTACCCCGAGCACCCTTTAGCGGGAGGGGTCATGGTTGAAGCCGGATTAGGGTATTTGAAAAATGGTCAATATCTGGAGGCCGCACTCGTGCTACGACGGGTGGTGGAAGAACCGAAGTGGATGGCCCATCGCTTGAAGGGCGCACTGGGGTTGGCTGATGCCACGGCCATGGCGAAGGCTTGGAAACAAGCCTACTATTGGTATCGGGTGGTGGAAGCCGAAACGCCGGAACTCATCCGCCAGTCAGGGGATTCTTCCTATCATTACGGATTAGCTGAGCTCGCGGTTGGAAATCCCGCCAATGCGATATCCAGATTTTTGTTGACCGTCAATCTCCATCCGCATCGGGAAACGGCTGGTCTGGCCCTCAACCGGATTTCTGAGAAATTGTTACAAGAGGGCCATGAGTTTCTGGCCTTGTGGTTTGCCGATCGAGCCCGACAACAATTTCCGGATCGAGAACCTGGTCGACGTGGGCAGGCGGCACTGACCAGATGGGTGGTCTCCTTTTTGTCGCAGGAACACGCGAAAGAAGAATGGGACAACGTCTATCAACGGCTTGATGCCTTGGACATTTACTTATCCCTCTCATGGGACCACGTCTTGGAAACCGCCAGTGAGTTAAGTCAGGTGCCTGAAGGCGATCTGGCTGAAGAAAGTGTTCTTTGGATGGGGCGAGCCTATCACTCGTTAGGAGATGTTCCGGCCGCCGTTCAGGCATTTGCCCATCTCATTGTCGTGGCATCGTCGGATATCCGGCGTCAGGAAGCGCAAGACCGGCTCAGTCGTTTGTTGAATCAACATATTCGATCGTTCTATGACCGAAAAGCCTGGGTGACGTTACTCAAGTTTCATGCGGACCATCAACAGGCGTTTCACCTGGTGCCATTGGAACGGGAACGGGTCTTGATGGTGGCTCAATCCTTTCAGCAGGTGAATCTTCCTTCGGAAGCGTTGCATTGGTATGACCAACTGTTGCAGGAGTACCCGGACGGTCCGCTTCGGGAAGACATCCTCGTCCAAAAGGTCTTGCTCGCCGAAGAGCAGGGCAACGGTTCGTTGGTGCGAGAAGTCGGGGCGTCCTATCTGCGCGAGTTTCCTGGGGGCCAATGGCGAGGTCAAGTGGAGACCGCACGAGGAATGGAAGCATTGGCAAGCCAACGGTATGCCGAAGCCATTCAAGATTTGTCTGAGGCCATTCAGCATGTGGAGGGGATAGCGGAGCAACGCCACGTTCTCCGGAATCGGGCACGCGCGTATCGAGCGCTTGGGCAAATGGAGTTAGCCATTCAAGACTTGCGGCAGGTGGTGTCCATCCAACCCGCACAGATCGCGGATGTGATCCGGTTGGGAGATGCCCTGTTCGATCAAGGCGAGTATGCCGAGGCAGCACTTCTTTACGATCAAGTCCTTGGCTCCGACGCGCCGGTGGCCCTAAAGGCCTGGGCGAAGTATCGGTTGGCTGTCTCGCTCAAACATATGGGGCAATACCTTAAAGCGCAAAAACTTCTCGCCGAAATCCGGCAATTGGAAACCGGTTCGCCGGAGTTGGACATACGATCCGTTCAGCCGCAACAGCGGTGTT
>WHTE01000163.1 GCA_009377845.1 Nitrospirales bacterium
CAGAGCCCGGGCTATGCACAATCGTTGTTGTTGGCCGCCCGAGAGGCCGTAGGCCGATTGCGGGAGGCGATCCTTCACTTCCTCCCACAAGGCGGCGCCTCGCAAGGCCTCTTCCACACGTTCGCTCAACAGTCGTTTGTTCTGGACGCCTTGAATCCGGAGACCGGCCGCCACGTTTTCGAAAATGGATTTGGGAAAAGGGTTGGGCTTTTGAAACACCATGCCGATTCGAAGGCGGACCATGAAGGGGTCAAGGTCGATGAGATTGCGGTTTTCGGGAAAAAGGCGAATCTCTCCGCTATATCGATTGCCGGGATACAGATCATGCATACGGTTAAACGATCGGAGGAGCGTGCTTTTCCCGCACCCGGAAGGACCGATCAGGGCGGTCACTTTCCGATCGGCGATCGGCAAGGTGATTTCCTTCAAGGCTTGGGTTTCACGATACCAAAAGCTGAGTTTCCGAACTTCCGCCCGCAATTCCCGCTCGGTGTTGGTTGTGATGGAGGCATTGGATGGCGTCAGCATGCCTTTCTGGTCATGAGAACTCTTCTGTGTCATATGCGTGGTTCCTTGAATAGGCTAAAGGTCATCACACGAGATTCCTCTGGGCCATCACGGATGGTTATCGAACCTGGCGGCGCAAGCGATAGCGCAACCAGATTGCCACCCCATTCATCGCCAGCGTCATCAACATCAGGATGACCCCGGCCGCCGCCGCATTGATATGAAATTCTGCCTGAGGTCGCGAGACCCAATTGAACATCTGAATAGGCATGATGGTAAAGGGGCTTTCCAGCCATTCAAAATTGATAAAAGGCGGATGGGCTTGAAGGGGCGACGGGGGTAAGAACGCAATAAAGGTCAAGGCCCCGATGGTGATGACCGGCGCGGCTTCTCCAATCGCTCGAGCCAAACCCACGATGGTTCCGGTCAAAATACCGGGGCGCGCGGCGGGCAGCACGTACAAACGAACGGTCTGCCATTTGTCCGCCCCCAGCCCATAGGCTGCTTCCCGCAAATCGAGAGGAATACCGCGAATCGCTTCACGGGTGGCCACGATAATCACCGGCAAAATCAGCAACGCCAGCACCAGACCCGCCGTCAGGATGGTCTCTCCCAGCCCGAACCCATGGATGAACAGCCCAAGCGCTAACAACCCATAGATAATGGAGGGCACTCCGGCCAGATTGCTCACGTTGATTTCAATAAAATCCGTGATCCAGTTGCGCGCGGCATATTCTTCCAAGTACACCCCGGCCCCGACCCCCAACGGAATCGCGATGCAGGCGGTGACGAACATGACCAGGATCGTGCCGACCCAAGCGGTAAGAATTCCTGCTTGAAGGGGGTGGCGAGAGGGAAAGTTGAGATAAAAATCGGGATTGATGAGTCTGGGCCATCCACCCACAATCAGATCAATGACGACGGCCGCCAATAAACTCATCGCGACGATCAGCACGGAAATGCCGATGCCGGCCATGATCAGATCTGTTCGACGGTTGGCATCAACGATGCGGGCCAAGTCGGGAAGGGCGGCCTGAGACACGTCGGCTTTCATGATTAGTACACCTCCTTATAGCGCCGCCGAAGAAAGAAGCCGATCAGATTGAAGGTCAACGTGATGATAAACAACACGATTCCGGCGGCAAACACGGATTGGTAGGCGATGGAATCATGAGGCAGATCCCCCATGGCCATTTGCACAATATAGGCGGTGATTGTGGCCGCCCCTTCGGTGGGGTTGAAGGAAAAATTGGGGTTTTGCCCGGCGGCGATGGCGACGACCATGGTTTCGCCCACGGCCCGCGACATGCCAAGAATAAACGCGGCGGTGATGCCTGAAAAGGCGGCAGGGACCACGACCCGCATGGCGACTCGGAACCGGGAGTAGCCCAAGGCGTACCCGGCTTCGCGCAGGCCAGACGGGACTGCCCGCATGGCATCTTCGCTGACCGAGGCCGTGTAGGGAAGAATCATGATCCCCATGACTATGCCAGGTCCCAGCATGTTAAACCCTTCCAAACCAGGGATGAAGGTTTGCAGAAGCGGGGTAAAAAAGAGAAGGGTGAAATAGCCATAGACCACCGTCGGCACCCCTTCGAGCAACTCGAGAAAGGGTTTGACCGTCTCGCGAACCTCCCCCCGAGCATATTCGCTGAGATACATGGCCAAGGCCAACCCGGCAGGAATAGACACGGCCAGCGCGATCCCTGCCACGGTTACCGTCGCCGAGACCAGGGTCATCACGCCGAAGCGGGCATTCTCAAAAACCGGAGTCCACTGGGTGTCCGTCAGGAAGTCCAAGAGGGACACCTGGGCGAAGAACCCCGTGGATTCCGTGATCAACACATACACGATCCCTAAGGTGACAAACACCGAGGCCGCGGCTGCGACGAAAAGAATCCCGCCGGCCAGAGAGCCCCACAGGGCGCGGCGGCGGAGGAATCCTTCGCTCGCCCGTATGGGAGACCCTGCCGTGGATGGGGGATTTGAGAGGGATGGCGAGGTTGGCACGTGGTTTCAGCTCCAGATGGAAGGCCCTTCCCCTCCCAGGGAGGCTCAGCCACCCCGGAATGGGACAAGAGAGGGGAGGTGAGTCTTGACTTATCGAGGAGCCCGGGCCAGCAGATCTTCGATTCCTACGCCGACTTCCGCGCCATGAAACACCGTACCGGTGAGACGTTTGGTGAATTTATCCAAGGCCATGTCGTAGGCCTTGGCGGGCAACGGCACGTACCCGACTTCCCTCACGAGCGTCTGGGCATGTTCGTTGTTGAGGTAGAATTCCATAAATCGTTGCACATGTGGTTTTTTGTCCGCGGCACCTTTATTCACGTACACAAAAATGGGACGTGACAGGGGTTGATAGGTGGCATTCTTGGCATTCTCAACCGATGGGCCCACGGGTGTCCCGCCTTTCCAGGAAATCGGCACGGCTTTTAATTTTCCTTTATTTTCTTCGTAATAGGCCAGCCCGAAAAATCCCATGGCATTGATGTCGTTCGCTACGCCTTGCACGAGGACATTATCGTCTTCGCTGGCGGTGAAATCCCCGCGGGAGCTTTTTCCTTTAATGACCGCCTCTACAAAATAATCGTAAGTTCCGGAATCGGTTCCTGGGCCGAACAATTTCAGCGGTCGATCGGGAAAGCTGCTGCGAATTTGATTCCAATTGGTCACTTTGCCCTGAGCTGCAGGTTCCCAGGCCTTTTTCAACTCTTCCACGGTCAAATGATCCACCCAGTCATTTTTGGGATGCACGACGACCGTCAAGGCGTCCAGGGCCACCGGCAACTCAATATAGTCGATACGGTTTTCCCGGCAGAGTTTCGCTTCGGACTCTTTAATGGGACGGGACGCATCGGAAATGTGGGTTTCCCCGCGGCAGAATTTTTTAAAGCCGCCACCTGTGCCGGAGATGCCGACCACCACCATTGTTTTCCCTCTTTCTGCCTTTTGAAATTCCTCAGCCATGGCCTCGGTAATCGGAAACACTGTGCTCGAGCCGTCTACTTTTACCAGTTCACGGGCTGACACAGTGGACAGAGAAGCCGTGACGGTCAGTGCGATGGCCGTCATGATAAAGGGTTTTGTGAAATTCATGTGAAACCTCCTTATGGGTAGATGTGATGAATAAATAAGAGTAATAGGAGTTGTCATAAAACAACTTTCTTGAACCATTGATCTCCCGATCATGTCATGATGAAATGACAAACCCATGGTATGTCCGTTAACTCCATGTAACTTGTTGATGGGGAGAGGCATGACATGCATCCGGGGCCCTTTTCCCCAAGCCCTGGACAATCTCGATGGTAAAAGAATCCGCCAAGCTCACATTCCACCGACACGCGCAAGGGGAGAACAGGCCCCTCCCGGATGACAACCGACAGAGGCCTGTTCGAGGGACGAGAGGAGGAGTGCCTGTGCGTCCCTTGTGTTTTAGAACGAGACATCCCATTGTAAACGGACACGTTGTTCATGTTGATCGCTGCCAACACTGCTAGGTTGGTCCAGCGTGAACCAGGAGCCATCAAGTGTGAGCTTGTTTTTATGACCTGCAAAAAACCAATTGATGGCCGTCGTGAATTCCTGCAGTTTGTCGTTCTTTGCGGAGACGTTCGGATCCACGAACGCATACCGGAACGCCACTTCCAAAGGTTTTGGTACGGCAGGAATGAGATAATGGGGGAAATAGCCTATTTGTGAATAGCTCCCCATAAGGTTGGTCTTATGACCCGGAGCCCCTTGAGTGAAGCTGTTATCCTTGACTTGTTTCCAATGATATTCATGTTGAATGGAAAGCCCACGCCATTTAAAGGCAAATTCCTCCACCATGCCTTCCACGCGGTATTGTCCGTTTGTAGCGCTCCCATCAGACGTATAGGCCAGTCCGGCTGAATTGGTGCCACCCAACGTGCCGCAACCGCTTGAGGACCAGGCTGTACATTTTGCGATACCGGTGTAAGCGCCGAAAGCCAGGCTTCCGGTAGGTTGTTTATGATACTCCACGTCGCTCTGAGTCCATTTCAGATCACGTCCCAAAAAGTTCCATTGATACCGTCCGAAATACAGCATGTTGGCGTCATCATTGGCTTCGCCCCTGCCGGATCCAGTAAATACACCTGCATAATATCGTGAATCAAACGGAGTGCCGGGCGCCAAATGTCCATACAGCATGGCTCCAACCTGTCGGTCGATAGTAAATACATCGTTCACGATTGATCGTTCCACAAATTGCTGATTGCCGGAGGAATCCCGCCGTTCCCGGTTATAATCGACTTTCCACTGACCGACCTGCAGGGAAAGAAATTTATATTTGGCGAGAGAGATTCGCCAATCGATAACACGCGTTTCGCTTCCGCTCCCCGCTCCGGAATTCCGTGTGGGTTGAAGGTCAACTTCGAAATAGTATTTGATCCAGGGTTGGTACCCATGGCCGCCAATCTTCATCCGGACCCGGCGTAGCTCGAAAGTGCTCTCTGCGCCGTCATTGAAGTTGCCAAAAGTTCTGACATCGCCCCGCTCCGGATAGGACCACCGGCCTTGAAATCTCCATTGGAGCTGAGTCGCAAATTTTCCGTCAATGGTTTTAAATTCAAAACCCTTCTTGCCCCAGCTGACACTGACCGGAAATTTCTCCTCAAGCGCTTTTTGTTGCTCTTCCGCTTTTTTCTCTTCTGCGGCCTGGATACTCATCCAGTCTTCTTTGCTAATCATACCTTTTTCTTTGAGCACATCGGAGAGCGTGTCGCCTCCCCAGGCATTGACCTGGAGGACGAATCCCCAACACACCAATGCGAAAATTAATCGAAGGACCTTCATGAATACTACCTCCCTTTGTTAGTAACACTATGCGTTGTGGTCGATTGAAATTTTTCGTACATCCTGAAAGGGAGACTAGCCCGAGCGTGTTACGAGGGTGTTACGGAAAGATCAATCCGACGTAAAAATGGGAGAATTTTGGAGAGAAGAGGGCCGAGGGCGCAGGGGGGCTAACCGCGCATTCCGGAAATGTACGCGACGGTCAATTCCTCTTTCGGAGATTCGAAGATTTCTTGAGCGGAACCATGTTCGACCAATCTGCCGACTCCGTTAAATGACCAGAAAAACGCGACGTGGTCGGCGATGCGGCGGGCTTGGGCCAAGTTATGGGTGACGATAAGGACGGTATAGTGGCCTCGTAAGCTGACAATCAGGTCTTCAACAATACCGCTTGAAATGGGATCCAATGCGCTGCAGGGTTCGTCGAGTAGCAGGACGTCGGGTGATAAGACTAACGCACGCGCCAGACAGAGCCGTTGTTGCTGTCCTCCTGACAAGGCTTGAGCGGAACGGTCCAGCCTGTCTTTGACTTCATTCCAGAGGCCCACTTGTTGGAGGACTTTTTCTATAGCGGAGGCCATGAGCGTGCGGTCATGCGTTCCATGTTCACGGAGGGGAAGTTCAAGATTTTTGCGGATAGAAAAAGGGAAGACGGTGGGCTTTTGGAAAATCATTCCCACCATACGTCGCAGGTGGAGAAGATTCGTGATTGGGGCCAGCACGTCCAGTTCCTTGATATGCAGGTTTCCGGAGACCCGACAGCCGGGTATCAGGTCGGTCAAGCGATTGATACTCATGAGGAAACTGGTTTTCCCGCAACCTGAAGGCCCTACTACAGCTGTAATGCATCCCCGATTGATCTCAAGATCGACATCCTGAAGCGCCTGCCGGCTGTCATAAGAAATCGAAAGCTGTTCTGCTCGAATATGGGCGACCGGTTCACAGCACGGTTTGGTATATGGGTAGGGTACCCAAGGCATGAATCCCGGCCGTCTATCAGGACCGGGAGTCATGCGGGAAGCTGGTTGAATGATGTCCATCGTGCGGCAATCCAAGAAGAACTACAATTAATGATCAACAAGAGACCCACCAGGACGAGGGCAGTGGCGTAGGCATTGGGATTGCCTCCGGCCACATTCATGGCCAGATCGTAAATATGCACTGCGAGCGTCCGCCCCGAGTCCATCAACGATTCAGGCATCCGGTCCACGTAGCCGCTGGTAAAAATCAATGCCGCGGTTTCTGCAATCGCTCGTCCCAGCCCGAGAATGATTCCAACTAACAGGCCGGGCATGGCGGCAGGGAGCACAATCGCCCGAATGGTGGTTGGCTTTGAAAGGCCTAGGGCCGCCGCGGATAACCGCTGGTCCCGGGCAATGGCACGAAAACTTTCTTCCACCGTGCGGATGACAATAGGCAGAACCATGCAGGCCAATGTGAAGCCTCCAGAAAGAATGGAAAATCCGAGGCCGAATACCTGACAGAAGAGAGCATTCCCGAACAGGCCAAAGATAATTGACGGCACTCCTGCCAGAACATCCAGGGAACCCCGGATCAGCCTTCCGAGGAAGTGATCGTCTCGGGTATATTCCGAAAGAAACAGTGCGGTCCCCAATCCCATAGGCACGGTCACCGCCATGCACACCCCCACGACCAGAAGGGTGGAAAACAGGATCGGGCCGATCCCTCCCTCACGCCCTGCATTCAACGGGGCAGAGACCAAAAAGCTGAAAGACAGTTGATTGACACCGTTCCAGAGCAGATCGCCTATCAGCCAGAGAAAAGGACATGTCACCATGGCGGCCGCAGCCCACATGATGGCGGTGGTGCTGTCTTCTTGAATGGTTCTACTTTGTGGCCGCATAAATTTTCCGGTGGCGCAAACCCTCTGCCAGGCTGACAAACAAGACCACAAGGCTCATGAGCAGGAGGCCGCTGGCGAACAGAGACGCCCGGTGATTCCCCAACGCATAGGCCATTTCCAGGGCAATGTTGGCCGTCAAGGTTCGGATCGGGTCAAACAGATGAGACGGGGTTCGCACGACGTTTCCACAGACCATGAGGACGGCCATGGTTTCGCCAAGTGCTCGCGCCAATCCTAACAGAATACCCGTGAACAGTCCTGCCTTGGTTGTGGGAAGAATCACGTGCCATATCAGCGACCACCGACTGAATCCTAACGCTGTGGCGCTTTGAATATACGCCACAGGAACCTGGGCGATACTCGAGTGGGCAACCAACATGATGGTGGGAATGATCATGAACGTCAGGATGAGAATGCCGGCCAGCAGGCTTGGGCCTGGAGGATGCCAGCGGCCGATGATGGGAACCAGGACCACGAGACCCCAGAAGCCGAAGACGACTGAAGGAATTCCTGCCAAGAGTTCGACCATGCGGCGGTACCAGCGGCCAAGAAGGGGAGGGGCATAAAAATGACAAAAGAGAGCCGACAGAATTCCGAGTGGAGCAGCGAGGAGGAGCGATCCCACTGTCACACAGAGGGTTCCCCATACCATGGCAGTCAGCCCATAGGAGTCCTCGGTTGGATACCAGTCCGGATCACTGAAAAAGTGTGCAGGCCCGATGTGCTGAAGGGCTGGCCAGGATTCGCGAAGGAGGAAAGCTAAGACAAGCAGCAAGAGTCCTCCAGCCATCAACGCGAGAAGATGCACACTCCAGGAGAGCAGGCAATCACTTTTGGAGCGGGACGAAATATTGGTTGAGGATGAGATCATTGACCTGAGGCGACCGAGCGAAATCAATAAAGGTTTTAATAAGTCCTTTGGGCGAGGATTTTGTGACAAGGGTCAGAGGACGGGAAAGGGGAAACGTTCCTACCCGGACCGTTTCGATCGTGGCCGGAATGCGGTGTAAGGGCAAAAGGCGGATTGGTACTCCATGGGTGGCGTCATACTGAGCCGTTCCAATGGAGACATATCCAATGGCATGAGGATTCCCGGCTACGGTCTTAATGCCTTGTTCGTTGTCTCCGATGATCACATGAGCGTGAACGTCGCGGTTGGACAATTTGAAATAGTGCAGAAACAATTCCAACGTAGAGCGCCCTGCTGCCTTGTTGACCACGGTGATGGGGGCATCAGGTCCACCA
>WHTE01000164.1 GCA_009377845.1 Nitrospirales bacterium
CTTTAGGCTGAACGCTGGGCTGGTTGCCGATGTTGAGGAAACAGGAAGCTGCTCCGCAACTGGCCTGAGCAAAATTGGGAATGGAAGTGGCAAGAAAGGTAAGAGCCAACAAGGAAGCAAGCGATACTTTTGAAATGAATGAATGTCCAGACTGCATAATGAAATAACTCCTTGAGAATACACCCGGTGAAAAATGTGTTATACAAAAAGTCGACATATACATGCGACGCTTGTGGAGCTTCTGGTTTTCCACAACCAGACTCAGTTTGGATTTTGTTAGACTGCATAAAACCGAGGACATAACTGTCCTGAGTGGAAAAACGGAATCACATGTTTTTTTACAGAATGAAGAAAGAGGGTGGGCCCCTGGATAGTGCTGGTGAGGGTAAAGGGGTACCCCAAACATGGGGTGGAAGTATTTCGAAATGAAAAATCGACGAATACCGGGTAGGAATTCCAAGCCCTTCAACGTATGAAATATGTCCGGCGGCACAAATCCAGGAGCAGAGGGGAGACGAATGCGTATCCGACTGGTGATGGGCATGTGCTTGGCTATGGCCGGTCGCCTGAAACGGCAACCAACTATTGAACCCCAAAAAGACAACCAGCAGAATTCCGCTGAGAAGGCTGCGACTGCTTGGTTTCACAAGGCTGGCACTTTCTGAGAGGCAGGAATGGTTTCCTGAAGCAGCGGTTGAACTGTTTGCAAGATAGACTGCTCCGTGAGAAGCCCTCCTTTGACGACCTTTCGAACATGTCCGGATTTATCAATGAAAACACTGACAGGTAGTCCAACCACGCCGTACATATTAGCGACCTGATTGTCAGGATCGAGCAAAACGTCGAAGGTGTGCTGATATTCTAAAATATGTTTACGGACTTTTTTGATATCTTCCAGCTCGTTGATGGCCAACACCACGAATCCTTGGTCTTGGAGGGTGTCATAAGCGGTCTGCATCGCCGGCATTTCTTTGGTGCAGGGCTGACACCATGTGGCCCAAAAGTTTAGCAAAACAACCTTACCTCGATATTGTTCAAGCGATTGTGAGGTTCCGGATAAATTCGTTAATTGGAATTCGGGTGCCGGACTACCTACTAATGGGGGGCGGCTGGCCATGCCCCATACCAAAGGCATCCAAATATTAAAGAGAATGAAGAAGCCCAAAATGAACATACCCGTGGCAATTTTTATTTTTTTCATATGCATTTTCCTAGTTTGAGAGAGGTCGCTTGCATAACACATCAATGTAATCAATAAATAATCAAGAGAAAGAAGCGCCACTTATGGTCGTTGTGGAAAGCAATCCTTTTCAGAACCTAGCTGATACTGTGCAAGCTGGCTGAGAGCCACAACAAAGACAATTTACCGAGGAGGAGCTCTGGCGGGGAAAAAAGTGGAGGAAATGAGAGAAGGGAATTCAGGTAACGTCCGCTCTATGAGGGCAACGAGTTGAAAACTATGGGGAATAATGTGAGCGTCGCCGGAAATGGTTTGAGCGGCAGCGCACATCCAAGAACAAACTCCTGTGCTGTGCGTGGCGGGTGTGTGGTGGTGCGTGTGCTGAGTTAAATGTGAAGCATAGCTCCGATGCATGGTCCCCATGATGAGGATGAGCATCACGCTGAGAGCCACTGCAAGACTTTTTCGATATGTCATGTCATCACAGATTCGGAAAAGCTTGAAACACTATGAAAGAAAAAGCACTTTATGCTAGGGAAAAAAGGAAGATGCTGTCAATCCAATGCATGTACCAGTTTTCGAAAAGTCCCTTGTGCAACAGTTAGCCTTCTCATCGCCTTCTCAGCAATTTCTCACTGTCGCCTGAGTTGATTCCCACCAGTAATTCGGTATACTAGGGAAATGTTATAGTTTTATAGGTCTGTCTAGCCGCCTATCCCTATCCACAGGGAATTTCTCTAATTCTATTTCTGTTTTCAAAGTGTAAGGTAAACATGTTTGTTCAACTTTTAAATATTCTGTTCGGTAGCAAAAACGACCGGGAGCTAAAGCGACTCAAACCGCAAGTGGATAAAGCCAATGAGTTTGAGGCTTCCCTGCAACCACTGGATGATCAAGGGTTAGCGGCAAAGACCCAAACCTTTAAGAAAAGGTTGGAGTCCGGAGAGACGCTTGACGATCTTCTCCCTGAGGCGTTTGCCGTGTGCCGGGAAATGTCCACGCGCCGGCTAGGCATGCGGCACTTTGATGTGCAACTGTTAGGGGGCATGGTGTTGCATCAGGGACGAATTGCCGAAATGCGCACGGGTGAAGGCAAAACCCTCGTGGCCACACTTCCCATCTATCTGAATGCCCTTGAAGGAAAAGGGGTCCATCTCGTCACGGTGAACGATTATCTGGCGAAGCGGGATGCCCAGTGGATGGGACCGCTCTACCATGGATTGGGGTTATCAATCGGGATCATTCAACACGACGCATCATTTGTATTCGATCCTGCCTACGATGCGCCGGATAAACGGTTGCAATATCTTCGGCCGTGTTCCCGACGTGAGGCCTACGGGGCCGATATTACCTATGGGACCAATAATGAATTTGGTTTCGATTATTTGCGGGATAATTTGGTGGTGACCGATCTGAGCCAGGGGGTCCAACGGGAGTTGAACTATGCCATTGTTGACGAGGTCGACAGTATTCTCATCGACGAAGCTCGAACGCCCTTGATTATTTCCGGCCCCGCCGAACAAAGCACGGACTTGTATTTCCAGGTGGACCGAATTATTCCTCATCTCAAACGGGAGCAGGATTACACGGTTGAAGAAAAAACAAAAACGGTATCCTTGACCGACGAAGGCAATGCCCATGTGGAGCAACTTCTGGGTATCGATAATCTCTATGATTTGAAACACCTGAGTCTTGTGCACCACGTGATTAAGGCCCTCCAGGCCCATGTGCTTTACCGTCGGGATGTGGAGTATGTGGTGAAAGAGGGCGAGGTGCTTATTGTCGATGAGTTTACCGGTCGATTAATGCCGGGACGGCGTTGGAGTGACGGGCTTCATCAGGCGGTGGAAGCCAAAGAAGGGGTGAAGATTGCCAACGAAAACCAAACCCTGGCATCCGTGACGTTTCAGAATTACTTTCGGATGTACAATAAATTGGCGGGCATGACCGGGACTGCGGACACCGAAGCCTCTGAATTTGCGAAAATTTATAACCTCGAAGTGAATGTGGTGCCAACCAATCGCTCCATGATTCGGATTGATAATCCGGATGTGGTCTACCGGACGGAAAAAGAAAAATTCGAAGCCATCGCCGACGAAATCAAAGAGTATCATGAGAAGGGCCAACCGGCTTTAATCGGGACGATTTCCATCGAAAAATCCGAACGTCTTTCGACGTTACTGAAGCATCGTGGCGTGAAGCATCATGTTTTGAATGCCAAGTTTCATGAAAAGGAAGCGGAAATTATTGCCCAAGCTGGACAAAAGGGTGCCGTAACCATCGCGACCAACATGGCCGGCCGCGGAACCGATATTTTATTAGGGGGCAATGCTGAAGCTCTCTTTAAGCAACAGTTTATTTATCGAGGGGAAGATCTGACAGAAGAGGAACAGGCCAAAGCCTACGCCACTATTAAAGCCGCTTGCGAGGAGAATAAGAAGGAAGTCCTGGCAGCCGGAGGGTTGCATATTGTCGGGACCGAACGTCATGAGAGCCGCCGGATCGATAATCAGCTGAGAGGCCGGGCCGGGCGGCAGGGAGATCCCGGCTCATCCCGCTTTTTCCTTTCATTGCAGGATGATTTGCTTCGCATCTTTGCGTCTGAACGGGTCTCAAACCTCATGCTCAAGCTCGGCATGGAAGAAGGTGTGCCTATTGAGCATCGCATGGTCACCAAGTCCATTGAAAACGCGCAAAAGAAAGTGGAAGCTCATAATTTTGAAATTCGCAAACATCTTCTTGAATATGACGATGTGATGAATAAGCAGCGGGAAGTCATTTATAAACATCGACAAAATGTCTTAAAAGCGACCGATGTTACCGAAGACGTTCTTGGCATGATCGAGGAAGTGGGAGAGGGCTTGGTGAATACGTATTGCCCGGAGGAAGAGTATTCCGAGGGATGGAATTTTACGGGATTAGCCGAATCGGTTCAGGGGCAATTCGGCTTGGATGTGATTCGGCCTGATGAGATCAAAGACATGGGTCGAGAGGCTCTCAAGGAAGACATCAAAGAAAAATTAAAGCAGGCATACCAACACAAAGTGCAGGGATTGATCCAGGAGCATGGTGCCAGCGAGGATTTAGTGCATTATGTGGAGCGTACGATTCTTCTGCAAATGATTGACCATCATTGGAAGGATCACTTATGGGGGATGGATCAGTTAAAGGACGGAATCGGGTTACGCGGGTATGGACAAAAGGATCCTCTCGCGGAATATAAACGTGATGGCTACGACATGTTTGCGGGGATGATGGAGCGGATCAAAAACGATACGTTGGAGCGGCTGTTTAAATTTCAATTGGTTTCGGGGGAACGTCCGGAGCCCGAGCGGGAAGCACCTCGTCCGGCGCAATTAAATTTGAACCGGGGGGGTGAGTCCGCTTCCACTCCCCGACAACGAACCGTTCAGCGTAGTCAGGAGAAGGTTGGTCGCAATGATCCCTGCCCTTGCGGGAGCGGGAAAAAATACAAAAAATGTCATGGCGTCTAACATCAAGAATTCTTCTGGAAGGCGCTCCAATGACCTCCTCATTCATGCCAGCCATATCCTGACTTCTCTCCTTCCTGTTTGTCTCTGACTCTTCGTTCCTCTCTATGAGAATGGTGTCTGCATAACATCTTGAATCTATTGTTTTTTCTTGTTTAAAAAAGGACGGACTTGCTTGACTTGGATGAAGGAGGGCCGTTATCGTAGCCGATTCTTTATAGGTATATTGAGGGAGCAACTATAGTCCATTCGTGCCATCCGATTCTCACCAAATCGAGGGTAATCACGACCTCATCCAGAAAATTGTGTCGGAAATTTCCCAAAAAGGGCTAATGAGTTTTGCGCGTTTCATGGAAATGGCGCTCTACGATGTCCCATATGGATATTATATGACCCAAGCCGTCGAATCTGAACAGCCTTCCCACGACCGAATCGGGTGGGGTGGAGATTTTTTTACCGCTCCAGAACTGTCTCCGATTCTGGCGAAAACATTGGTTCGTCAGATTTTGGATATCGATGTCCGGTTAGGTCATCCCGATCCGTTTACCTTTATGGAGATAGGTGCAGGGAACGGAACGTTTGCCGTTGATTTTCTTCAAGAATGCCGGGCGATCGCTTCTGATTTCTTTAACCGTCTTTCCTACGATATAGTGGAGCGGAGTCCTTATCTTCAATTGCGTCAGGCAGCCAGGCTGAGAGAGGCGGTCGGGAACCGGGTGGAAGGACATCTGAGGTGGAGGTCCTCATTAGAGGAGGTCGATTCAAATTCGTTGACCGGTGTCGTCTTTTCCAACGAATTAGTCGATGCCCTTCCCGTCCATCGAGTCCGATGGGAAAACAATCAACTTCGTGAAATCTTTGTGGCCTACGAAGGGGGGCATTTTGTTGAATGCCTGGATCATTGTTCTTCTCCCAAGCTGGCCGAATATGTCGACACCTATCACGTGTCCTTGAGTGAAGGACAAACCTCGGAGCTACATCTAGAAGCTGAGGCTTGGATGAACAATGTGGCTCGCATTCTCCATCGTGGTGTCGTCATGACCATCGATTATGGCCATACTGGCAGCGATTATTATCGTTCCGATCGAAAAGACGGGACTTTTTTGTGTTATTACCGGCATGCCATTTCCACCAATCCGTATATCCTGGTTGGCGAGCAGGATATGACCGCTCACGTCAACTTTTCCGCTTTGGCCGGCAGTGGAACGACAAGTGGGTTGGACCTGATTGGGTTCACAACCTTGGCTAATTGGCTGATCGGGTTGGGAGTCGAAGAATTGGTGAAAGATCAAGATCAGGAGTCGGAGGATGTCAAGGCTTTAACGCATTTATTACGTCCGCATGGGATGGGCAAAACGTTCAAGGTGCTTGTTCAGCAAAAAGGGATGGAGCCCTTCACCCTTCAAGGCTTACGCTATCCGGCTTTTTTTGATGATGTGGTGTCTTCACGCAGAGACTGAGAAAAAAGATGTTGACGGGGCTTTTCTCTAGTATGGCTCAAATGGGAATGAGAGTGATCAATGGGTAGTGAACCGGTTCCTTTTAATTATCTCCCTATCATCATCTTCATGGTTCTTGGGGCGCTGTTTGGAATCGGGTCCTTGGTCATGGGGTGGGTTGTCCGTCCCAGCCGGCCCTATCGTGCGAAATTGCTGCCCTACGAAAGTGGAAGCCCCTTGTTTATGGACGCCCGGGTCCAGTTCCCGATGCGGTACTACATTATTGCCATGCTCTTTGTGATTTTTGATATTGAGGTGGTTTTTTTATTTCCTTGGGCGGTGGTGTTTAAGAAGCTCGGTCTTCTCGGTCTTGTTGAAATGGGAGTGTTTCTGGCCATTCTCTTCGTGGGATTCTGGTATGCCTGGAAAAAAGGGGCCCTAGATTGGGAGTAAGAAAAATAGATCTTGACGCCTGGAAATAACCGGAGTTTAACCAGTACAATGGCTTCCCCCTAACAATGAGCACGCTTGCACACATGGTGGGTAGGGAAAAGGGCAACAACAGATAAAAGAACCACGCACAGCATTATTATGAGCATATTTGAACGACAACTTGAACCCAATATCATCACGACCAATCTGGATTATTGCATTGCGTGGTGTCGGAAATCAGCCCTCTGGCCGATGACCTTCGGGTTAGCCTGCTGTGCGATTGAAATGATTGCCTCTGTGTCCTCCAAGTATGACATTGATCGTTTCGGGGCTGGAGTGTTTCGGGCCTCACCGCGCCAGTCCGATTTGATGATTGTGGCAGGAACGGTATGCCGGAAAATGGCACCGGTGATCCGTCGAATTTATGATCAGATGGCGGAGCCCCGGTATGTGATTTCCATGGGTTCCTGTGCGACATCCGGCAATCATTACAATAGTTATAGTGTTGTGCAGGGCGTGGATCAAATCGTCCCTGTGGATGTCTATATAGCAGGCTGTCCACCAAGGCCCGAAGCACTCATGGATGGGCTCATTAAGCTCCAAGAGAAAATTCAGAAAGAAAAATACTTCGTGAAATAACGCTGGAAGTTGTTCAAACGGTTACCCGATTGCGACGGTTCAGTAACAAATCCGATTTATGCATCCTTTCCTTGAATCCCTTGTCGACCGATTTCCTCAGGCTGTCATGACGGCACAGCAGGATCCCGTGCGTTTGGACTTATGGGCACAAGTGAAGGCGGATAGTTGGCGGGACATTGCACAATTTCTTCATGATGATCCTTCAATGGCGTTGGATCATATCACCGATATCTGTTCGGCTGATTATCCTGATGACCTCGAGCGGTTTGAAGTCATTTACCATTTTTTATCCCTTCCGCATGGAACCCGTCTTCGTATGAAAGCTCGCGTGACAGAAGAGCATCCGGAGATTGCGTCGATCACCGATATCTGGAAAGGAGCTAATTTTCTGGAACGTGAAGTGTACGACCTGATGGGAATCCGCTTTACCGGACATCCCGACCTTCGTCGAATTTTGATGCCTGAAGATTATGATGAAGGGTATCCCCTACGAAAGGATTTCCCCGCCGAAGGGAAAGGGTGGCGGAGCCGTTTTGATTTTCTTCCCCGGTTGGATGAACCGGCCGGGGAATGGTCGGAATCCGAGGTGCCCGATGATCAACGGCACCAATTCATGGCTGAAGATCGTCCAGGTGACACCGTACGCAGGACAGAACTGCTTCTGAATATGGGTCCCCAGCATCCAAGTACGCATGGCGTGCTGCGGGTTGTTTTGGAGTTGGATGGTGAACGGGTCACCAAAGCTATTCCGGATTTGGGATATTTGCACCGGGGCGTCGAAAAATTGGCTGAAGGCCTGACGTACATGCAGATGCTGCCGCATACCGACCGCCTGGATTATGTCTGCGCGATGACGAATAACTACGCCTATGTACGGGCAGTGGAAAAACTGATTAACATGACTGTTCCCGAACGGGCGGAATATGTGCGGACCATCGTCGCGGAAATGCAACGTATCGTCGGCCATTTATTTTGGCTGGGAACGCAGGCACTGGATATTGGCGCGATGACGGTCTTTTTTTGGACCTTCCGGGAACGGGAAGTCTTGTTGGATTTGTTCGAGAAGCTGTGTGGCGCTCGTCTGACATTGAACTATTACCGGATTGGTGGCGTTAATGCCGATCTCAC
>WHTE01000165.1 GCA_009377845.1 Nitrospirales bacterium
CAGGATGAAGCGGGCTCTGAGCCAGCTCGTTGCATCCTGCAGTGGAAGCGGCCCCATCAAGAATTGTCCCATCATTGAATGTTTTGGGACATCTACCTCAAAGGAGGAATCACGATGAACACAACACGTCAAGTTGAAATTTTCAGTGCCGGGTGCCAGGTCTGCGAAGACACCATCACATTGGTAAAACAACTCGCCTGCCCTTCATGCGAGGTCACCGTCCTCGACATGAACGACAATGGTGTCTCCAACCGTGCCAAATTGCTTGGGATTCGGACGATCCCTGCCGTCGTGATTGATGGGCAACTGGCTGAGTGTTGCGCCGAACGTGGACCCAGTGAACACGTATTGCGGGCTGCCGGGATTGGCACTCTCTTACGCTAAAGGGAAATGTATGAGCAGGAAGGACAAGATTCCTCACGCAAGCGAAACATCCAACGTGTGGATGTGTTCCGGAATGTGGGGGCTCTTGTCTCTTCCCTCTGTTGTCTCACTCCTTTAGCAGTTCTGGGCCTCAGTATGGCAGGACTGGGATACTTGAGCGGCTATATTGACTCTTTTGCCATACCACTCTTCGCTGTATCTCGATGGGTCTCGTTGGATATGGCCTTTTTCGAAGGACATGTTGTAGCGGGGCGAGATGATTGCCAAAACACAAGAAAAAAAGAGGAGTCAGGCATATGATCACACGTCTTCTGTCCCTCGTGGGTCTCGGATTCCTTACGTTGGGATTGCTGGGATTCTCCGGTCGACCGTCCGCAGTTTTCGATTTTTCCAAACATGGCGTTCCCCTCGATCAGATTCTTTCGGGAGGCCCGCCTAAGGACGGGATCCCCGCCATTCTCAAGCCCGCGTTCCTCAAAGCCGCAGATGCCGGATTTCTCACTGACCAAGATCGGATTTTGGGTTTAGTGGAGGGAGGGGAAACCAAGGCGTACCCCATTAAGATTCTGAATTGGCATGAAATTGTGAATGATACGCTGGGTGGTAAGCCCGTCGTGGTCACCTATTGTCCCCTGTGCGGGACCGGCATCGGGTTTCATCCGGTTGTCAACGGACGTTCGTTGACCTTCGGCGTCTCCGGGCTGCTGTATCAGAGCGATATGGTGATGTACGATCATCAAACAGAGAGTTTGTGGTCCCAGATCTCCATGGAAGCCATTGCCGGTCCTATGACCGGTGCTAAGTTGACTCATATTTTTCTGGAGCATACAACCTGGGGTGAATGGCGGAAGGCTCATCCTGCTACGCTCGTGTTGTCCACGAAGACCGGATTTTCCCGCGACTATCTGCGTGACCCGTATCTAGGGTATGCCCAGCGGGCGGATCTCATGTTTCCCGTACAACGGAAAGATTCCCGGTTTCATCCCAAGGAATGGGTCCTGGGCGTGACAGTGGGGGGGATAGCCAAAGCCTATCCTTTTTCGGAACTCAAGAAAGCCAAGAGTCCCCTTCATGACAAGGTGAACGGGCAACGGCTCACCATTCAATTTCATGCCGACGCGCAAAGCGCCTCGGCCGTGGATTCGAGCGGGAAACCGCTCCCGACCATCATGGCCTTTTGGTTTGCCTGGTACGCGTTTCATCCGGAGACCGAAGTCTTTACAGCTTCCTAGTCCGAAAGCCATTTCCAGTCGCTTCGAAGAGCAAGGGGAAGGGTGTGTTTTGTGATCTAGCGGAAAGTATCGCCGCAAAAGTCCAACACGATCTTCCTGGGAGGTATTCGTTCTTCTGGAGCAAGCCCGATTGTTCTGACACCCCGTAGGTGCTTCCTCCCTCTGTTCAAAACGAAGGACATGTTCCTGCTATTGGCTGTAACGGATTCGGAGATGAGAGGACTGCATATGACAGAAACTTTATATAAAGACTCAGAGCGTTATTACCAAAACCTCGGCGAAAGGAGCCGGTGATGTCCATGATGCGTTCCATGAAAGCCTGCAAAACAAAAATCGGAATGTGCGGTCATGAATAATGGTAGGAATGATCGTGATGCGAGTCCACGGAGTTGGTGGGTTTCTGATTATGCTGTGATGAGAAACACGAGAGGCTGGTGTTGGCCAGTCGTCCAGACCGGGAAAATTTAGGGAACATGCGAATAAAGATCTCCGTCCCAAGCCATGGGGAATGGGGAGTCAATTGAACATAATAAACCCACAACGCAGAAAGGAGGAAACGCATGACGTGATCCGACATTCGGTGCGAGGTGACTTATCAGGAATGTTTTCGGTCCCATAACAACAACAAATAAAAAATTTCAAAGGAGATCCAGATGAACGCAAACTCGAGCTCGAACAAGAAAATCATCATGCATTCCGCGCTGCTTATGGCGTTGAGTCTGGTTGGAAGTCAGACCGTCGTGGCTGCGCCTGCCATGCCCGAACTGCCCAACGGGTGGGAGGCCTGTGGGGGCGTGGCCAGGGCCGGGATGAACGATTGCGCGATCAAAACCAGCCTTCATGCCTGTGTGGGCATGGCCAAAAAAGACAACGAACCCGATTCTTATGTGTTCATGCCCAAAGGGTTATGCGCCAAGATGGCGAACGGCAACGTGTTGGCCATCACCAAAGCGGATTTTGCGGAAATGAAAGAGAAGATGAAGATGATGAAAGACAAAAAGATGTAGGAAGGACACGGATGTCTTTGGAATTTCCGACCATCACGTCAACTCCGATCCCGGCGCTAGCCGGGATCGGCCTTCGCTCACATCATTTTCGCGAGATTCTAGCGGAAAACCCTTCCGTCGCCTGGATGGAAACTCATCCGGAAAATTATTTCGGGGATGGAGGGGCACCGCTTCACATTCTTGAGCAAATCAGGAGTCGATATCCTCTGAGTTTTCATGGAGTCGGACTTTCGTTAGGTTCGACCGATCCGATCGAGCATGCCCATCTCCACAAACTGAAAGCGCTGATCGATCGCTTCGAGCCGGCGTTCGTGTCCGAACATCTCTCCTGGAGTTCCGTGGGCGGTCGATTTTTGAACGATCTCTTACCGCTTCCCTACACCCCGGAAAGCCTGGACCACCTGTGTTCACGGATTGCGGCGGTCCAGGAGGTCTTACGACGGCCGCTGCTGATCGAGAATATCACCCGGTATCTGACCTGGCGGGATTCCCCGATCCCTGAGGGGGAGTTCATGGCCGAAGTGGCCCGAAAAACCGGATGCGGGATTTTGCTCGATATCAATAACGTCTATGTCAACGCCATCAACTTTCACCTGGACCCTCTGGAATTTCTCAAGGTCATTCCGGCCCATGCCGTCTGGGAGATTCACCTTGCCGGGTTCGATCGCTTCGGGAGACGGCTGATCGATACCCACGGCCAGGCGGTGCATCTGGAGGTGTGGAACCTGTACGAGTGGGCGATCAACCATCTGGGGCCGCGACCGACGCTGATCGAATGGGATACCAATCTTCCGGCCCTCCATGTGCTGGTGGAACAGGCCGCACACGCGGATGCCATTCTTGAAGGATGCCATGTCACGGCTTCGTGAGATTCAACAAGCGTTTTCCGAATGCGTCATGGAGGGGAAGCCGCATAGGCTGGCAACGGAGATCGCTCCGGCGGAATCCGCTCTGCGGAGCGTGGCCTTTTATCGCCGGGCCATTCGCTTCAATTATACGCAGGTGCTGAAGATCACCTATCCGGTGTTGTTTCAGGTGGTGGGTCCCCGATATTTTGACACCCTGGCGCGTGGATACCTCAAGACTTATCCCTCGACGAGCGGGGATCTGTTCCCCTACGGATGCCTTCTTCCGGCGTTTCTCGGGGATTTACAGGTTGCGCCTTGGCTCGTCCAACTCGCACGATTGGAGTGGGCCTGTCATGAGGCGTATCAGGCCGCCGATTCTCCGCCGTTATTACCGGAACACCTTCAGGCCATCGCATCGGTGGGTCCGGCACGCGTCACGGTCCACTTGCATGCGGCCGCGCGTCTTCTGCGCTTTCCCTTTCCTGTGCATCGAGTCTGGCTGGCATTGCAACCCGATGCCTCTGCGGACGAAGCCGTCAACCTGCCGCTGCCGGAGGAAGAGACCGGCGTGGTTGTCACGCGGGGAGAGGGGAAGATTCAGGTCTTGCCTCTCAACCAGTCGGATTACCTCGTGCTTGAGGCCATGTCTCACGGAGTTGATTTAGCGACGGTCGAGCAGATGGTGGCCGAGGTGCAACCCGGATTTGATTTCTCCGGGTTTGTTGCCGAAGTTTTGAAACAATCGCTCATCACCGGTTTTTCCATAAAGGATTTCCTATGATTTCGCACTCCACATTCCTTATGCCGGTGGTTCATTGCACCGTTTCCGTCTACCGGACCGGTATTCGTGTTTTGGAATCACTCATTCCGGTCTTCGACCTTTCCGTGCGTCTGTATTTGGCTAATATCTTCTGGCACGGGGGCATGGTCAAAATCGCCAGTTGGATGTCCACCGTGATGCTCTTCACCATGGTCTACGATGTGCCGTATCTGCCTCCCGAGATCGCCGCGTATCTGGCGACCGCCGTCGAATTGGGCGGATCGTTTCTGCTGGCGATCGGCTTGGCCGGACGATGGGCGGCGCTCTCGCTCTTTGGGCTCAATATCGTGGCTGCGTTCACGTATAGCCAGTTGTCCGAGGCCGCCTTGCAGGAGGCATTCTATTGGGGCATTCTGTTTCTCTACTTCGTGCTGCATGGACCGGGCCTTCTCTCGGCCGATGCCCTCTTGCGGTATCTGTATCGGCGAAGATCATCCACCGGAAACGCTGAAAAGGATAAATCCTAGCAGGAGGCCTTTCACCTTGAAGAGAACAGGCAGCGCTTCGGCAAATTAAGCCAACGAGAGACGTTTGCTAAAGGACTGTCGACACTTTTACGTGTGAACAAATAACGGGCTTATCTCTTGAAACACCGGTATCGGGAAAATAGCCGACACCTATAGCGATGCAAGCAGGGTCATTCACCATGATGTTAATTGCTGGCATGGTGTTTTTTCTCTTACCTTGGGGCTTCCCTTGGTGGCAGGTTTTCTCTCCTTTCTTTTCGGGATGCCCTAAGAAAAACCGGTCGTGGATGCTGGCCGGAAATTTCGCAAACTCCCCTTCCACATTCTTTCAGGAATGTTATCTTCATGGAGATTGATTCAGATCAGATTCGGCGCCTGTCCACGATAATTTGTCCACGCTGTGGGTTGCAAAAACACGAGACGATGCCAACCGATGCCTTCCGATTTTTTTATGTGCGAACACTGTCAGGCCATGCTCAAGCCCAAAACGGGAGATTGCTGTGTGTTTTGCTCCTATGGGATGAGGCCCTGTGTCCCCCAAGGCAGAACCGGAATCTTGGAGAGTGAAGCGAGCAGGTTCTGACTGTTCACAAGGGAAAGTACAACACATATGAACCCACTACACACAAGGAGGAAAGCATGAAATTTCCAGTGCACACCATGAACACCGCTCCGGAAGCGTCACGCGCCACCCTTGAAGCGACGGCAAAACAATATGGATTTGTGCCTAATCTCTTCGGTGTGCTGGCCGAATCGCCGACGGCCGTTCAAGCCTATGCGGCCATCAACAAGGCGCTCGAGCAGAGTGCGCTGTCTCCGGTGGAGCAACAGGTTGTGACCTTGACGGTTAGCGCCATCAACGGTTGCACGTACTGCATGGGAGCGCATTCGACGGTGGCTCAGATGGTACGAATGCCCGAAGAGATTCTTACAGCCTTACGGGATCAGGCGCCGTTATCGGACAAGAAACTCAATGCCTTACGCACCTTCGTGGTGTCGCTCATGCATCATCGTGGCTGGGTGCCAGAAAAGGATTTCGAAGATTTTGTCACCGCAGGCTACACTCGGCAGCATATCTTGGATGTTATCACGCTGCTTGCCCTCAAGACCTTGAGTAATTATGCGAATCATCTTGCCCAAACGCCGCTTGACCCTCAGTTTGCGCCGCAGGCCTGGAGCGCCAAGGACGCCGTCGTGGCCTGATCAGTGGGGTGTGCCACCCAGCGGGGGGCAGCGATTCTTCAGCGGATTTTCCAAGGAGTCTCCTTAGAAAGCGTTCGCATGGTCAAATACTTCATGCACTATGATTGCACAAAAGCCAGGAAAAAATTGGATCTTTCGCAGACTTGGAGCCAGCCATGGTGGGTGAAAAAAGCCTTTCCACAATACACCAACTAAGGACTCTCATCCGAATCCGAAGGAAAATTCGGATCAGTCCTTTTCTGTATATCGGTGGACTCCGGAACCGGTGGCATAGGCCAACGCCGCGAGGGCGGTGAGGACGCCGTTGCGAGACACCGTGAGGGTGGTCTCAGCTTGAGTCACGGCCACTTCGGCCTGGGTGAGTTCCACAATGGACCCGAGCCCCAGTCGGAGACGCTCCCGGGCAAGGTCAAGCGCCATCCGTGCAGTGGCGACCTGCTCTTGGGCCACGTCCACTTTTTGTATGAGAGCTTCATGGGTATGATAGGCTGACGCGACTTGCAGTTCGACTTCCTGGATCAATTCCCGTAGCCGAGCCTGCGTGTTCAGTTGGATCGCCTGCGCTTCCCGAATCTCGCTCTCGATGCGTCCTCCCGTGAACAGCGGAATGGAGACGACGCCAAACGCCCCGTACCACCATTTGCCGTTCCTATCGCTAAAGGCCGACTGGCCCGTGCTGCCGAGCACATTGAGGGTGGGCAAAGTCTGCCGCTGGGCGCTGATCGTCGCGGCCTGGCTGCTTTCGAGCAGCATTTGCACGGCCTCGAGTTCAGGCCGTTGACTCCTGGCTTCCTCCTGCAGGTGATCCAGGGTTGAGAGGGTTTCGTTGAATCGACCGGGATCCTCCAGCGTATAATCTCCCCGACCTTCCAGCCCCATCGCGTTCTGTAACCGCTCCAGGGCGACCTTCAAATCGGCGCGCGCCTGGAGTTCCAGGAATTGGGCATTCTTCACTTCTACCGCGGCGAGCGAGGCATCGATCTTCGACCGCTTGCCCCGCTGGGACAAGAGATTGATCAACCGCAAGATCAGGCTCCGCTCCCGAACCGTTTGTTCCGCGATGGTGACCAGTTGGCTTTGATTGAGCGCCGCGTAATAGGCTTCTTCGGTCTTGAGAATGGTGAAGCCTCGATCGGCCCGGAGGTCGTGTTCCCGGGATTCGGCGGTCAATGTCCGGGCCCTGATCCGATGAGAGGTGCGTCCGAAATCGTAAATCAGCTGATCCACGATGGCACCCACTGTCACCTGATTGCTGTTGGGGTTTTCAATAATCGCTCCGGAAGTGAAGGAGGTGTTGGATCGGGCCGACCCGCTGGTGCCGTTCAATACGCCGCGGACTTGAGGGAACAGGACGGACGTCGCCTGATCGGTTTGGGCCTGTGCCTCCAGCATCCGCTGGCGGGCTTGTGTCAAACGAGGATGGTGCTCCAGGGCGCTGGCAATGGCGTCGTGCAGCGAAAGACGGGGGGCGTCCGCCCAGGCCGCCCCTGAAGCTGTCCCCAAGATTAACGTCAGCATCGCTGCGGTCAGGAATCGTCGGTTTCGTTGAGTCTGAGCGTTCATAAGTCGATCCTCCATATGGTTCTTCGATGGGTGTTTCATGCGACCGTCACCGCGAACCCCTTACGAATCCCCGGCCCTTACTGATCATCGAGAAAAGGTGAAGGGGGCATGGGGCGTTCTCCGTTAACTCGTGGCTTCCCGGACCATGACTCGATCTCCTGGACGAATCCGTTGATGGTCCTGAAGAATAATTTGTTCTTCTCCGGTGAGTCCGTCCGTGATTTCCACCCACCGTTCGGTCTCGAACCCTGTGCGCACCGTGACGGCCTTGACCACATCCTGATCCACGATCAGCAGTTCCCGCGCGGTCGGGGTTTTCACGACGGCCTGGCGGGGGACGACCAGGCGATCGGCCAGGGTTTGCAGCGTGAAGGTGACATGCGCATACATGCCTGGATAGAGGACATGATCGGGGTTCTCGACTTCGATTTCGGTGGCCATGGTGCGCGTGTTGGGATCCAGGGCGTTGGCATACCGGGTGACTGTGCCGGTCCATGCTTTTCCCTTCCAGGCGTCCACGGTGATGGACACGGGCGTCTTCTGAGTGATCCACGCGACGTCGGATTCCGGCACGGCCACGGTGATCCGGACCCGCTCCAGGTCCATGATGGTGACAAGCGGCATCGAACTGTTTTGAGAAGTGGTTCCCGCCTGGATCAAGGCGCCGGGATGGACGTGGCGCTCGGTGATCACGCCATTGAACGGCGCGCGAATGGTCGCATACTCCATCACGGCGCTGAGTTCGTCCTTGGAGGCTTTGCTCATCACGAACT
>WHTE01000166.1 GCA_009377845.1 Nitrospirales bacterium
TGGCATGCCAGCCGTAGCCTTGGCGAAGGCTGGCGGAGGGGGTGGGATTCGAACCCACGGTCGCTTTCACGACGCCGGTTTTCAAGACCGGTCCGTTGTGACCACTTCGGTACCCCTCCTTAGTAATTGCTCATTCACCAGGAGTTTTGTCCCGTGAACCAGCGATAGCTTCATACCGCTTGAAATGTTTCGGATTATGTGTGCCAATTTCGTTAAAGTATCTCTTAATTTCCTTTTGCCTGTAAAGGTAGACAAGGTTGCGGCCTATCGTTGGATGATATCCGAGGTTTACCATAGTGTGGTGAACAGTATTCAGAAGAGGCTTGGAAAAATTCCTGAAGCATAAACACGCATGTTCATATCTGGTCCCAGCGACAATATGGGCGGCCCGGTAGATTGAGCCGTCGGTATCCATCAACCCTCTTAAACAGGATTTTACAAAATTAGGATGGTCAAGAATCCAGAGTGGGAGAGTGACTTGGTGTGTGTGCCTTATTGCCTCGGACGAGTCCTTTCTGGCATAGAAACTCGACAAGCTCTATGCTGGAAACAACAATGTTGCAGGCATTCTTTCGAGTTTTTTGCGAGGGGATGAGTCCAAACATCTGGACGATGACATCCACGACGAAGTCTGCATAGTCTGCATCGGTGATCGCGTTAAGGGTAATGGTAATCTGATGGGGTCCTACGCCGCCGTCTCCCGGCATTATTCCTAGAAACTCTGCCAAAAGAGATGAGGGTTCAGGTTTCACAATGGCCTTACGGAATTTGAATCCAGTCGGCAATCCTGATTGCTTCATCTTCTCGTAGGAGCCAAGGCCACCACGACGTCTGCCATCGGCAGTGCCCGGACTCCCATAGCGTTCGAACCTCCGCCTTGCCCCTACTTGGCCGGCTTTCCTAGTACTCCAATAGTCCGGAAGAATCTCCAATATCCTTGGACAAGGAATTCCTGAAATCTTCTGTAATGAGGTTGCGGCTTTCTGACTTATGAGGTACTTCTCTCGTTGCCAATCGCGAATGGTCCTTGGGTGGACCCCACAGTCTAAGGCCAGGTTTTCTACCCGTGTTTTCATAGCCTGTTTAACTTCTGTTAGATATTCGCTTTGCTCTCCTTTTGCAAATACCACCCTCGGCATTTCTAGGTCCTTATCCTTTGGGAGCAATCCGATCCTGTCCATGCAGGTAGGGCCGCAAGACATCAGGAACAATCACCGATCCATCGGCTTGTTGATAGTTTTCCAAAATGGCCACCACGGTTCGTCCAATGGCCAGACCAGAGCCGTTTAAGGTATGCAGAAATTGAGGCTTGTCCTTTTTGGAGCGGAATCGGATATTGGCTCGACGGGCTTGGAAAGCTTCAAAGTTACTGCAGGACGATATCTCCCGATACCGCTGTTGCGAAGGAAGCCAGACCTCAAGGTCATACGTTTTTGCCGCAGAAAATCCCAGGTCACCGGAGCACAACGCGACGACTCGATAGGGGAGTGCCAATTTTTGAAGGATTGATTCGGCGGCTTGAGTCAACCGTTCTAACTGGTCATAGGAATCCTCCGGACGGACAAAATTGACCAGTTCCACTTTTTGGAATTGGTGGACGCGAATCATGCCTTGTGTGTCTTTGCCATACGATCCAGCCTCTCGTCGGAAACAGGAGGTACATGTCACGAAACGAATAGGAAGCTGGTCTGCGTCGAGAATTTCTTCTCGAAACAGGTTGGTGACCGGGACTTCCGCTGTGGGAATCAGAAACAAATCTTCCTCCGGCAGATGAAAGAGATCTTCCGCAAATTTCGGTAATTGACCGGTTCCTGTCATGGTGGGCCGGTTGACCAGCACGGGCGGTAGCACTTCTGTGTAACCGTGTTCTTGAATATGACAGTCAAGCATGAAGTTGGCGAGCGCGCGTTCCAATTGCGCGCCCAGGCCCATCGACACGCAAAATCTGGCTCCGACAATTTTTGTTGCCCGTTTGAAATCGAGAATGCCTAGTGATTCTCCCAGGTCCTGGTGGGATCTGGCTTGAAAGGGAAATTCCGTAGGCGTCCCCCATCGTCGCATTTCGACGTTGTCGTGTTCGTCCTTCCCCGGCGGGACCGACTCGTGAGGAATATTGGGGACTCTGAGTGCGTGGTCTTGTAATCGCTCTTCGGTGGCGCGCAATTCCACTTCCATGGTCTGGATGCGGTCGCGAACCTCGCGAAGAGCGGCTGTGGCATCATCGCTGGGTTGTTTGGTACGTTTCAGTTCGGCAATCCGATCCGATCCTTTTTTTAACTGGTGGCGGAGTTCTTCTGTGTGGGTGATGAGCAAACGCCGTTGGGAAGCTAAGGCCTGGACGATTTCCCAGGGAATATCAGCGGCCCGAGCACCTAAGCCGGAACGGAGAGATTCGAGTTGGTCACTGAGGATTCGGATATCATGCATGGTGGCTTGGCAGGGAGCCCGAATCTATCATGAGCCTTTATTTCAGTCAATGAATGGAAGCCGGAGAAAGATCGACATCTCGGTCTCAGAATAGTCCCATGCCCTATTTCTTTCCATACGAGGATGTGTTTGTGGTGATCATCAGTTTGATCATTGCGGGATTGCTGCTCTTTCGCTGGTATGTGGTTCAGGATCGAAAGAAGTGATTCACGCGGTCAAGTGGTGATAAGGGGTTTTCGTCATCGAAATCCAAATGGGTCAGCCATCCTTCAAGCGTGATGCGGTCCATGTGTCTGGAGCATTTGTGTTTTGGTGGAGCCCTCTTTATAATTCAAGGTTATTTTTAATATTGTGAGGAACGATGTTGCCAACTCTAGGATTACCGCGCTCAGATAATCGGCTGGCGGATGATATCCGTCCTGTCAAAATTACTCGTCCATTTACCAAATATGCCGAAGGGTCGGTTCTCATTGAAATGGGAGAGACGAAGGTCGTATGTACGGCCTCGGTTGAGGAAAAAGTCCCTTCATTTTTGCGAGACAAGGGGCAAGGATGGATTACCGCCGAGTATGGCATGTTGCCTCGATCAACACATGATCGGATGTCCCGCGAAGCCAGCAAAGGGAAGCAGGGCGGGAGAACCTTGGAAATCCAAAGGCTGGTGGGTCGAGCGCTTCGGGCCGTGACGGATATGAATCAAATGGGAGAGCGCTCCATTTGGATTGATTGTGATGTGATCCAGGCAGATGGGGGAACACGGACGGCTTCAATCACGGGCTCCTTTATTGCCCTGGCTGATGCCTTTGCGACATTGAAAGAGAAAGGCCTCATTAAGCAATGTCCGCTTTTGGATTATTTGGCGGCCATCAGTGTAGGAAAAGTCGGTGGTGAAATACTGTTAGACCTGGCATATGATGAGGATTCTCAAGCGGAAGTGGATATGAATTTGGTGATGACCGGGAATGGGCGGCTGGTCGAGGTTCAAGGGACAGCCGAACAGTCCCCGTTTTCCAAAAAAGATCTGGATGATTTTTTGACGTTGGGGTGGAGCGGGATCCAAAGCTTGATCAAGCTTCAAAAGGAACTCGTCGGCCCCATTTCCTGACTTGGATAACGGTGATCAACTCATTGGTGCTGGCGACAGCCAATCGTCATAAGGCGAAGGAAATGCAAGCGATTCTGGATGATGTGGGAATCCCCATTCTGACCTTGAATGAATTCCAGGATTTTCTCGGTGTCGAAGAAGACGGGGTAACCTGTCGGGATAATGCCGTCAAAAAGGCCAAGGCCACGGCGGCATTTACAGGGCATTGGGCGTTGGCTGACGATACCGGGCTGGAAGTCGATGCGTTACAGGGACGTCCGGGGGTATATGCGGCCCGGTATGCCGGAGAGCATGCCACCTACGAGGATAACTGCAAAAAGCTCTTGCAGGAGTTACAGGATGTGCCTTCTGGTCAACGAACGGCCCGATTTATCACCGTGGTGGCCTTATCCAATCCCGAAGGACAAACGGAAATTGTTGAGGGAATTTTGGAGGGAACCATCACTCAGGAATTCCAGGGATCCGGTGGATTCGGGTATGATCCTGTGTTCTATGTTTCTCACGCAGGAAAGACCTTGGCCGAGATGACCTTCGCGGAAAAGAATCGAATGAGCCATCGAGCCCAAGCCGTCACCCATGCCAAAAGTCTTCTGGCCAAACATCGTCATCAATCACAGGAGTCGGGGCGTAGCGCAGCCCGGTAGCGCGCCTGCTTTGGGAGCAGGATGTCGGAGGTTCAAATCCTCTCGCCCCGACCACTATTTTCAAGCACTTAGTCAATTTCTCTCCCACCAGGAACCATGCCGTTTCCGGTTCCTCTCACGGTTCCGCTGGGATTTTCTCCCGAAACCGGTCTCTCTGACCCCAGAATCTGATCTTCTTTTTCGTGCTCCTTCCCAAAGCCCAGATATGCCTTCCACAGCACCCTTCAGATGTAGGTTCAAGGGATTTATAACCGCGTCCTGATAGCTTCTAGGATCTGACGAGAGTGGGTTTCGTCCCCAAAAAGACCCACACGAATAACAATTTTTGAACGTGAAGAAGGGAGAGAATTGATCGAGACCCATATCTTTTTGTGATCAGCCGTTTCTGATTCCAGTTCCGCTCCCAATTTATCTCCTCGTTCTTTATCCACGGGGAGTTCCAAGCTTTTCAAGGCGGCCACAGTGGCCTGCTGGACTTTTGGAACAGGGGCATCAACTTCATCTTCTAGCTTCCCCATTACATAGGTCGCGCCAGCGACGCCTGCACCGGCTCCTGCACCCAAGAGGGCCACCGTACATCCAGAAGCTACCATCATAATAAGCCCAGCTAACAGAAGAAGCGTGATTCTAATGTTTTTCCTCCTCTGAGTTATTCTGAAAGATCTCTTATTTTTCTCGGTTGTCCAAATTTCTGACAAATGGGTTCAAGATTGTTTCCAGTTAGTCCTTTGCAAAGGGGTGGGATGTAATATCTTGCACCTTTAGTAGAACAGCGACCGGGGCTAACCCAAATAAGCTGATAATCAAGAACAAGACCCTCAACGACTTTTTGTTCTGCTGATCCTTCATCTGAGAACCATCTTTTTCCACTCTTTCATCCTCCACTTTCATGACTTCTCCTTCAATAATATTCTGGTCTTCTTCCTCTAGTCGTTCCTGAGCCAAATCCCCGGTAATGACTACTTTACTTTCTGAAGGAGTTAAAGCTAAAACTCCAACCATGACAACGAAGGAAATACCAATCGTTACGTAAAAATGATTTAAGTATTGCGCAGGCATGCCCTTCACTTCTTATATGAATACCTGAATTTTGCACCATTTTCCTGATTACTATGTGGGTTTCGCAGTCTTTCCGCTGCGTGCAAAAATTTTTTGCACGAGGTATCTTAACCATCTGGGTTGTTTCCTCTTTGAATTGATCAATATGGTGTTCAGTCAATCCCAAAGGGGTTCTCAGATGGTTTTTCAACCCCAAATTACGTCTTCATATGCAAAATTCAGGGAATAACTAATTCTTCCAGGAACCTTGGAAGGGAGGAAAGCTCGCGCCATAAGAGAAAACTTCCCCCCTTCCGGGAACCCGTTGTCAATCCGGAAGTACTTTCACCTCTTTGGCATGACCATTTTCTTCGACCTTGGCAATTATCACGACCCCCGTCATAACCTGGCCAATTTGGTCGGTATAGTTATCAACTTTAATTTTCCATTCCTTGCCTTCCGAATCTTGAACAATGCACAAATCGCCTTGGATGTCTGTGACCATCCCGGTCAAATTCACTGGGGCCCGGTCCATTTGCGCTCCCTCGGTCTTTTCACTCATTTCTGTTGCCTGGGCAAACGGTAGGGCACAGAGAGAAATGGCAAAAAACATGATTAAATACGGAGAGTATTTCATGGGATTCTCCTCGGTTAGTTTGGCATCCTGATTGGCCCTCGACTGTGAAGATCGTCATGAAAAAGAGGATCCAACTCTTTCTAGTTCTATAATTAGCGCAATCTTTAGACCAAAAGGTGTAAGCAGGAGGCACTCAAGGAAAAACTCCTGACAAATCAAAGTTTTTCCAGCTTAGAGTTTTAAGATCTTTAAGATCTTCACGTGCAAGCAACTAAAAAAATCACTCCTTTTGTAAAAGTTACAAAGGAGTTGTGAATTTTTTACAAATCACTTGAAAGTCTCCAACAATCATGCGGCAAAAGATACGATCGAAGAAGCCAAACCAGCTAGCAAACTCGCGTTACAACTGGCCTAGAAAAGGGAGGCGCTCCATTTCCTGTCCGCATTGTTGAAAGTAGAACTGCTTGAAAAGATTGATTTTAGGTGGGTATTAAGGTTTTCCTCCTGCTGCTCATAAGGCGCGGGTCGCGAAGTTGGTTCATAATGAGCTTTTAGGTACTAGACGGGTATAAGTTCCAGCCCGCCAGGACCCGGATTTTCTGGATAAGAGTTCAATAATCGTCCACCCAGTCACCTCATTCATAAATAGCTAATATTATGGGGATTTTTAAACTTTTCTATTTTATGCCGCAAGGAATGCAAAAAACTCGGGCCCAGGTCGTTCCACCCGAAAAGTTCTAAAATCGTCCACTAGCCCCAGCCTTAAAACCCTCCAAACGTTTCCAGGAAAAGAGCAAACCAAAAACCTCATATTATTTGTTCTTTGTTTTCCGCTTGTCAGAAATGAAAATCCCTGAGGATTAGGTGAACCTCCCTTATAGGGTAAACTCTACAAGAAAGGTCATTTTTGACTTACCTCTCTCTTTTTGAGCATGTAGCGTTCAATCTGCACCACTTCCCCAATCAGCACGTACAACCCCGGACCTTGACCGTCACGGCCGTCTGGCCGCTCTTACTTTCTCTTTCGAGCACCTTCCCCTCTAAATACTGGAATTGCAGGTCTTTGAGAATCGGTTCGTTCTTTTTTATCCAATGTTTGGGAGATTAGCCCTCTCGCATATTCGGAGTCGTCAGAATCGCCACCCTCGGTAAGTCTTTGGGATACCACCGCAGCCATTGGATGGTGACTTGGGTCGGTGTGAGGGTGGGTTCACTGGCAAAGGAGAGGGATGGGAGGAGCAGAGAAAGGCACAGGACAACAACACAGCAGAATAAAAAAATAGACGAGTGAAATAATAAGGCGGCGGCGCGAAGCCGGAGGAAAGTCGCGAATGAAAGAGCCGTACAAGGTAAGACCTAGCCAGTCGCCTTGGCCTCGAATGATGCGGTGTGTCGGGCACGAAGCGTTCACAGAGGTACAGCCGGGCTGTGTATCGAGTTCCGAAAACATCCCTTTTGTGGTGGCCGACCCCGTCCTGACAGGGGGAAGGCAACAGTCATGACGAACGACAACGGTAAGTCCGGCGCGACCCCCCACGGAGTCTAAGACCACAGGCACGGTTGAAAACTTTTCTCACGAAAGCCGAGAGCCCCGGTGACATCCGCCTTTTCCATGGAAGCGGATCGGTCGGAGAAGGCGAGAGGCCACAATGTCGGCATGTAGGTTTCCGGAGAGTCAGACAGCTCCATAGTACCGCAGAAGCAGGCGAAAAAAGACAGCGGTCCGCTGTCTGCGGAGTCTGTGGAGGGAAGGGGGCTGACCTAAGGAGAACGTCGAGCAGTTGCTACTGCACCGGACACAGCGCCGGGCCTCCAGGTCCCGTGGACTGCCGGGCGTACGAGCAGCGGCACTTCTCCGAAGTGTGGGTGGGTCGTCAACATCCAAGGTAAGAGCCGTATGCGTTAGTTCCGCACGTACAGATCTGTGCGGAGGGGTAGGTCAGCAATGACCGTCCCTATCGCCATAACCTTTTCTTGCGATTCTTTTTCCGGAGTTTGTCCAGGGGAAAAAGATTCTTTCGGCTTGACTCAAGATAAGCCTATTGTTTCGTCATTAGGATCCAAAACAAGTGGCTCTCTACTTGATCATTTTGATTCTCTTCGATGCGCAAAGGATCCAGGGGCTGCGCAGTTCGCTTCGCCACGACAATGCCTGCGGTCTTTCCCCTCTAGCCTGCACGTCATGCTTACGTCGCAGGCGCCACCCTAATAGTTAAAGAGTGACAGGTAAGAGGGAAGATTTCGTCCTGAAACCATCCATCCTTCCGGCGAACGACCGATATCCTCGTGAATCAGCAACAGCCGAGTGCGGGATGGTTCCGGTTAGGGGCTTTTGCTATGGTTCCTAAACAAAATCATCTGGTTGAAGCGCTTGGTGCTCTTGTCGTCGCTCGTTGTAAATTGACCCACTGGCCCCTTCTCTCGCAAAAAATTTCAGTGACCGATAATTTAATTATGGAATGGCAACTAGT
>WHTE01000167.1 GCA_009377845.1 Nitrospirales bacterium
CTCGGACACTACACTAGCTGACCTTCTTACAGCGAGCATAAATAGGAAACTTAATTCCCCAGGATCGAACTACAAGGATGAATTGGCTGAGCAAATACTGAATTTGTTAGGAATAGAAGATGTAAACGATAATAAAAATTCTCCTCTGGATTTTGCCACGATACTTTGGCTATGACCCGCTGCTGGACGGGCTTTGAGCCCTTTCAAGGAGGAGTGTTATACCGATCCGCACAAGATGTTATGATAATTGCTTCATGAACAGCGACTGACTGATATGGCAAGGATTTCCGCGTATTTTGCAGGAGAATCGATGGCGTGTGATGCGGACACAAAACCAGAGCTACGCATCTCATGCGAATCAATCTAATTCTTGTTAGGCTGCATAGCCCCCTATTCGTGAAGTTAATTGCCCGCCGGAGGAGGAAAGTCGAAATATGATGTCAAAGCTCAGGATACTCAGAGTGCGAATCCCTTTACAGCGAAGGACTGCGTTGTTGCCAACTTGCGGAACGATGCTCCTGATTAGCCGCGTATGCCTTGCGACGGCATTGCTCGTGATGATGGCCGGCTTTGGGCAATCGGTTCACGCCACAGACGGAGGTCAGACGAATTTTCAGCGCATTTCGACGCAGTTCATCGCAGCATTGGGTCCTCCAGGTGCAACTTCCGGGAGCGGCGCGGAGTCGTGGGGTCTCTGGCCTCTGGATCCGGGCCCTCGGGGAGTGAGGTTGAGCAGCTTGGAGCAGTTGGAGGAAGTAGGTGGCGTCGCCCCGGCACGCTGGATATTCGACCACACAGACTGGTGGCTGGAGGAACACGGCCTCATCATGGAGCAGCCGAAATTTCCGATCCCTCCCGGCAAATACCTGATCACGGGTAACCGGGAAGTCACGACCGTACTAACTATTCATCCCGCTGACCAGGATGGAAATAGGCGTTGGGAGCTCGAGGACCAGGCGACGCTCTATGATGTGACGCACTTGGCGTGCCGCTCCGCGCGCTATACACCGACGACCGGGGATGGTTCGTGTTCTCCGGCAAACGTGGAGAAGACTGCGTTTCCGGTCAAACCAGGGGGGGCGATGCCTCCAGTCGAGGGCTGCAAGAAGCAGGATTATGCGGTTCTCATCGTGATCGCGGTGGCCGTGGAAGACGAAGGCCGGTGACCCTGGCGAGATTTGTCGCGTATAGCGGGATGTCGCCCAACAAGCGCATGCAGTCGGGCAAAGCACTCGCGACGCTTGCGGTCTGCCGCTGATGCGTTATGTGGCGTTAACCACTCCCAACCCAAAGCAGGAGGAATGTGGGGGCCGTGAGAGCTATATTTGCCTTGCCAACCTATTCCCTACTTGGAAGGATGTGAAACCACAGAAACTGTAGGTTTCCTTCCCTATCCCACCCCTGCTGCTCCCACACCCGCGTGTACCAAAACCACCAGGTAAATAAACACCAAAACCCGGCAACCTCCACTCGCATAAAAACAGCAGAATAAGGCCGCCAGGTTGGCTAGTAGGTTTCATAAAAAAACCCGCAAAGGCGGCTTTATAGGCTGTAAAATGGATTAAATGCTATAGGTTAACCCCTTACCCTAGGCCTTGGGGGGCGAAACGTATTATTAGGGAGAGTAAAAACAGGAATATGGATCAGTAGTTCCTTACCGCCTGCCAGGCACACTTCGCCACAAGGGTTTCTTTTTGGATTTCGGGCGAACTATGGGTGGACCAGATACTTCAACAGAGATTCGTCGCATACTTATAGGTTGTCCATATTGCTTTACTACACAGTCCATATAGTGAGTGCCAGTGTAAGCCGAATTTTCCTCGGCATTTAAGCCTTTTCCCGCTTTATGGCCGAGATCGTTAATGTTTTCTGCTTCGTCACCTTCATTTCGAACCATCCATTGGATTATAGAGTCACAGGGAAGTGAGGTTGAATTGGTTACTGAGAAAAAGATTCTACAATTTTTAGGAATCGGTCCCACCCTATTTTTTCCGTTCCAACTTCGGCTTGGGTTATCTTTTGACACTGCTCGGACCGCCACATCAGGTATGTATAAGGGAACGGGGAGAAGCGTCTTTTCCTGTATGGATTTGGCAATTTCTTCAGTATCCGGCAGGGGAAAAAATTGTTCGTAGGCCTCTGTCCAAGAATCTGCTGCCGCTAGAACGGTTTCGCAAGACAGGGCCTTGGTAGCGATACTACGAAAGATCGACAGCTTTTCAATGAAGTCATTGTATGCATGCGGTGTCAATCTGTCTGACAAGATTTCGTTGGCATCAACAGGATTAACAACTTTTGAGTTTCTGTTAAGACGTTCAATTATTTTCTCTAATACAGCCAGAACAGCTTCGTCATCTGCCACCATTTTATCAGTAGGAATATCTTTAAAAGCATCGGCTACTAAAACAGTTAGCAAGGTTGAAGAAGGGCGGTTAGGACCATCTTCGAACTTTAAACCAACCCAGCATTTTATATACCTTATTAAACGTCTTGCCTTTTCCCGCTGATAATCTTCGAATTGGTTTTTAAACCAAATGTAGAGAGCTTTGGGGTCGCTTAATTCCCAAATGTTCTCTTCTGTGGCAAGGGCTCTTTTGTCCGCATTTGGGTCAAGATGATAACCCGGAACATCTATATGAAAATCCCCTTTAAATCTAATCCTAGAGCATCTAACTTTGGGTGGCCTGGTCACCTCAATTACATCATCATTAGAATAAGCCATTAAACTTTGTTGGACCATTGACTTGAGATTCTTAGGAGAATGCTGGCCATCATCGGGGGTTCCTTGCCATTGAAAATACACACCAAGATCAATATCAAATTCTTTTCCCTTATTAGCCGGGCGAACCTGAGTGGCAAATTTATAGGACCCTTGCAGCCAAGTTCCAATTGTATGATTGCTTCTTTCTTTAAGGTCACTCCTTAAATATTCCGCAAGTGCATTCCAGCGATCTTGTTGTTCACTAAACTGTTCCTCCGAAGGTCTAATTCTTCGGTGAAGTGTCTGTTTGGCAGAGTTATTGGAGTCGTAAAAAAGCGAGGATGCAATGCCCATAATTAATTAGTTTAATGACTTTTTAATTGGTAATTAAAACTCGGTTGGGGGCTTTGGTGTTCAAGCATTTTAATTAGGGTAGGATTATTTACAATATCTTGGTAAGAGCCGGAGGCCAGTCCACGAATTGTTTTCTGAGCTTGCTGGGTGGCTACGTCCAATCCGAGAAACTTTTCTTGCTCTTTTGACTGAACCGCATCCACTCTTAAATATCTATCTCTCAGTTTTTGTTTGACCATATAATGGACATCAAGTTGCTGCGAGGAAAGGATTGTAAGAGCAAAGCGCCTTTTCCATCCCCATATTCCGAGATTAAGCTGCTCGGGATGAGATATTGAAAACTGGGTAGTTGTAGTACCAATGCTCAAAATATAAATTTCATCCGTGGGAACCTCAAAAAAGTATTCTGCTTCATGGAGGGCCATCAAATCAGGAGAATTTCCATATAATCCTCCATCGGCAAATAGCTCATCATTAATTTGAGCTATGGGAAAGTAGGTTGGTGCAGCTGAGGTCGCAAGAGCCACATCAACTGCGGAAAGTTTATAATCTCGCTTAAAGTCTGAATGATGTGGGGTTTTGAAGATCTGCGGTTTACCTTTTGTGAGATTAACTGTCGGAACTATTACCGGGTGCTTCAAATCGCCAATCAGTGTTTTTTCTCCAAGGACATCTACAATCGTCTGGCGAAGGCCTTCGCTATTATATTTTGAGGTCCTAAATGACCTAAAAAAATCAAAAATTCACTTGGCCAATTTTGGGGAGGTGGTCGTTTTGAAAAGATACGAGTTCCGTTTTTTTCAAAAGATGTTTTTATCTCTTCCGCCGAGTGCTCCGCTGCCAAAGCCAAAGCTAATATTCCACCAATAGAAGTGCCAGCTAAAAGGTCAAAGGCCGTTGCAATTGGTCGGCCTAGATTTTTTTCAAGCTCTGCCAACACTGCTATTGTGTAGAGACCCAAAAACCCTCCTCCGCTTAAGCTAAGTATTTGAAATGGCATTTTAGATAGTAGTCCTAATTAATTTTTGTCTCTGCTAAATCCCAAATCCCACGGCAAACCCTTCAGGAGTAAAAAGTTATGGATAAATGTGACATAAAATTTTAATAAAATCTTCAATTTGGTAAATTTTTTTATACCCCTCCTTACTTTAGCCACCCCAATAATACGTGTTGGGCAACTCCCAAGGCCTAGGGTAAGGGGTTAGCACGTTGGTGTACTCCATCTCACTCCATCCATATCGGATCAAAGCGCCTTGCCAAGACTTGGGTCATTTCTCATTTCATATCATAGTTGGAGGATTTCTTGAAATACTATTTAACCACTTCCTATATATGGGGTAGTTCTATGAAATTATCTGCGGTTGCGTTGGAAAGTCAGTAGTACCGATCTCATTGACTGCCATACCCATGCTCACTTCTCTTATTGATTTTAGAGAGTACAAAACTTTCAAAAACAACGAGAGTGTCTAAGGAGAAGAGGGAAATTTTGAAATCGGGGAAAGACTATTAACCAAGTGTAGAAACAGAGTGCCCAGAGAGTGAGACCAGAATTGGGAAGCGAGAGAATAGATGAAAGAAATATTTTTAATTTTGCATGGTGGGATTACTAGTGGAGGTTGAAGTCTCTAAAGAGTCTCCAATGCTTATTTTCAGAGATACTATTAATTTATAAGTCGTTGATTGTATTGGTGGGCCGTGTAGGGGTCGAACCTACGGCCCGCTAATTAAAAGTTCGAATACGGGGAGTGTAAAAGCCAGCCTGCCAATGTCTTTCACGCCCAGAATGTTGTCATGGCTTTCTGGTCTATCCCCGCTTTGGTGGACACAGCTGAAAAGCGCCATACGAGGCAAGGATGCGTGACATGGAGAAACGCAGAAAGTAAACCCAAGAGCTTGGGCGAACTTTTGTGATCCAACTCCCATTTTTAGGATCATCGGTGATGTGTAACCAGACAGTCTCGGCGCCAAATGACGTATGCCGTAAAGGCCAAGAGTGAAATGAAGAACACGGTGCGAATGCGTCCGAATCCAAAGCATGCGAAGTTGGTGGTAGCATTGAGAAGGCCAAAGCCGGCATAGGCCAGGAAGACAACTAAGGCCCAACGACGCAGTTTGAGAAAGCCATACCCAATGGCTATATGAAGCGCAGGTGATTGAGCCTTGAACAAGAGACCTGGAATGCCGGTAGGTTTGGTGCAAAATACGGTCAGGTGGTATTCAGGGTTCACCAAAATAATGTACAGATCCATGAGGGCTGTGAACAGAAATAACCCGCCGAGAAATCGCATGTCGTGAGCCCGTTCCCAGACAATGCGTAACGTGGCAAGTTGGCCTGGTGGAGTTGGGAGATACGCTTGATAGGCTTGAAGGCACCACCAAGGCAAAATAATCAACATGCCAAAGAACCAGCCCGCTCCCGGTCCCCCGACTGCTCCGAGAGCCCAAGTGAGGACCACAAGCAGTCCTCCCACCATCAGCACCCAGGTCATCTGAATGGGATACCCCCGGACCAGGAGCCCAAGTCCTGGAAGGATAGCCGAGAGGATCCCCCCAAGCGGAGAAGTGCTCGAATGATCGGATACAGAACAATTCAATTCAGATCCCATGGGAAGAAAAAATATAGAGGTGTAAAGAGCTTGAGGGCAAGCCGAGCAGAAGGGATCGACGGAATGCATCGAATAGAAACCCGGCCTGCTAGAAACGAGAATTCAACGCCTCATTGATGCCATCGACGATGGACAAGCAGCCCGATTTTCCGAAACAGATCTAAAACAATTTTTATGGGAAACGGAGTCTGGGTAGGAACGACGTAAGTGCTTAATTGTATTGGTGGGCCGTGTAGGGGTCGAACCTACGGCCCGCTGATTAAGAGTCGAAATCTCACGGCAATGCTAAGGGCTTGATTAACCTCTGGTCCGAGTTCAATGCGGTAATGAGTTCGTGGGTTAAGGACACGAGAGAGGTGAAAACCATGAGCATATTCTTCATGACCAGAGAGAGTAAGGATCGTTGACCGAAAGATCAAGGCTCAGGGCGGAGCGTTCTGGCAGAGGCAATTAGTAATTCGCCAGGCACAAGTACAGAAATAGCCACCATGGAGAGGATGGAGGAGAAGGATGGTGTCTAAGTTGTTGTATTTAGTTGGAGCGGGCGAGGGGATTTGAACCCCCGACAACTTGCTTGGGAAGCAAGGACTCTACCACTGAGCTACGCCCGCTCACGAGATCAGGATTCGCATTCTAGGTGTGGGTGGAAACTTAGTCAAGGTACATGCAAAGAATGAATGTGGGCCGTTTTTGCGCGAGTTGTCCTAGATTACATTCCCCGGGTTTCTACTAAGTAATCTGGTTTTTTAATTCAACGATCGCAAATTTTCGCTTGCCGATTTTCATTGGATACGACCGGCCCGGCTCGAACCTCATCATTTCATTGGGATCGGCAAGTTTTTCGCCATACACTTGAACGCCACCCTGAGAGATGAGTCGACGGGCCTCAGATTTACTAGGCACTAAACCGGTCCGCAATAAGACATCGACCACAGGCATGGACAGATCCTGAGAATTGATAAAATCCGTGGAGGTGAGAATCACATGAGCATCCGGCTCATCGGGGAAGTCCCGATTCTGAAATCGCTGTTTAAAATCAGCCTTGGCCTCGTTTACCGCATCGCTTCCGTGATATTGACGGACGATCTGTTCCGCCAGGGCCATTTTGGCTTCCATCGGGTGTTGACGTTTGATCTCATCCAAATTGACGACTGTCAACAGTTCGTAATATCGCAACATCAGGCTATCGCTAATGGACATCAGCTTCCCGAACATATCGGCGGGACGATCTTCCAACGCGATATAATTTCCGAAGCTCTTGCTCATTTTCCGCACCCCGTCCGTGCCTTCCAATAAGGGCATCGTGAGCACCACCTGGGGTTTTTGCCCATAATCCCGCTGTAAATCACGCCCGACCAGGAGATTAAACTTTTGATCGGTCCCTCCCAACTCCACATCCGACTCCAACACCACGGAGTCGTACCCCTGGACCAGGGGATAGAGAAATTCATGCACACTAATAGGCTTTTGATCCCGGTACCGTTTAGAAAAATCATCCCGTTCCAACATCCGCGCCACACTATAATGCGAGCACAACTCCACCATCTTGTCCACCCGCATATCACTCATCCAGCGGCTATTAAATTCGATGCGGGTTTTCTGGGGATCCAGCGTTTTAAAAATTTGCTGTTCATAGGTTTTCGCGTTGGCCAGCACTTGCTCTTTCGTCAACGCAACACGGGTTTCCGACACCCCCGTCGGATCCCCGATCATGCCGGTAAAATCTCCAATGAGAAAAATGACTTCATGACCCAGTTCCTGAAAATGCTTGAGCTTTTGAATCAACACGGTATGCCCTAGATGGAGGTCCGGCGCGGTCGGGTCAAAGCCGGCTTTGATCTTGAGGGGACGCAGGTCTTTGAGAGACTCCGCCAATTTGGCCTTCAGTTCGTCCAGTTGAATAACCTCGACGGTTCCACGAAGAATAAGATCTAGTTGCCGGTTTATTTCTGAAGTTGTCATCTTATAAGCCACGCTGTGTAAAAGTTTTGCATTTAACGACCCATCCCTATCCCACTGGATGGTTCCCGTACTCCGACAAAGGGACGAAGTTTCTGAAACCGTTTCTCCCCGATACCCGGCACCAGAACCAAATCCTCTACTCGTCGAAACGCTCCATGAGAAGCACGGTGTGCGACGATTCGTCCGGCCAACACCGCCCCAATGCCGGGAAGGTGTTCCAACTCCGCGGATGTGCCGTCATTCAAATCCACGATGAAAGCCGTCACTGCTCCGGTTTGCCTTATTTTCCTGTCCGCCACAGCATGAACGGGTTGGACGACCTCTTTCCCACGAAGAGGCGCAACACGCGCAGCCTCGTGTGTATGGCCGGCGGAGCCGGGTTGAATCGTGTCTGATGACAGAAAACCCGGGTGAGGCGAAGGGGGCACGGAAACAGTCGGAATAGACGGCTGCAGCCAACCCACCCAATATACGAAACATACACCTACTCCCAAAACGGCACATTTCAAGAAGAGAGAGCCGCCC
>WHTE01000168.1 GCA_009377845.1 Nitrospirales bacterium
CGTTGGGATTATAGGCAAAATGATCGACCTGGCCTAACTGTCCCACTTGAACCGCCCCCTCCAATTCATAATCGAATTCACTGATCGCATCAGACTTGAAGAGGCGAAGGCCATAAGTCCCATACATACGGTGAAGATTCTTATTTTGCTGTGTTTGATCGTTTAATACGTAATAAAAGATATTGAACTTCAGCCAGGGGATTTGGTGGTTTTCCAGATACGCACCCCAAAATAAAAATTTGTTGTTCTGCTCGTCGAGTTTAACCTCGTCACGAATGACCGGTTCGACGATAAAAGCGCGGAATCGCCAAAGCTTCGCGTTTGCAATCTGCCAATGAAAACCGTCGAAGGCATTCGTGGTATTTCGAAAGTCATTACGGGCGATGTACCGACGGTTTCCGAAGTCCATGGTCATACGGCCGACATGCAAGTCCGTTCGCAATCCGCTATCCAAAAAATTGTCCGCGGTCAATGACCCGAATAATTGCAAGATGTCCCATTCATTGACCGTTGTGGTATTCACGAAGTCTCCCGGATCATTGTCCCAGTAAGACCGCGAATCCTGCCCTTCAAAGAGAAACCTAACAGGGCCATTGCCCAAGCCGAACCGCACCCTGGACCGGAGGGCCACCTGAGGATCAGTTCGCCCTCCTCCAATTTTTTGGGTGGATCGCCAGGGATGATCATAACTTTCGAACCGCGTTCGGTTTTCAATTCCCAGATCGACCCAATCGGGCAAGTTCATAGCAGTCTTCAAATATCGGTTCCATTCAAGTTCGCTGCGTTGATTGAGAACCGAGTCGGCGGGTTTGATCCACTTTTTTCTCGTCTGTACTTCCGCCCGCTCCCGAATGCCATTAATCACCTCGGGGTAATCCGAGCCGTTCCCTGTCGTGTTGGACGGAAACGACACGGAGGGTGGCTCCGCGGCAAGAACACCACCACAAGAGAGCATGGCTGCCATCCCCACTCCAGCCAAGACCCCGACTCTTTCGTTTCCTGTCACTTTGTTCCTTACGCGACAACCTCCCTTCATGCCATCCGAATGTTCATTGACCATAGGATTATTATTTCCTTACTCAAAAATTACGTAGAGTAGAAATGTAAATTAAAAATTCCTATATGTCAATTTAAAATAACATATCATATTGCCAGTTCATCACGAGTGGCGTTAGCGATTGTCAATGACCGGCGACCCTACTCTTTCGTGTCGCGAATCAGGCGGGAGCATATACCTTTGAGGATGGATTCAGCAGGAGAGACCGACAATAAGACACCTGTCTTGTGAAATCGAAAAAGAGGCCTGGCAGTTTTGGTACCCTGAAAAACACATCTCACAGGAATTGGAAATCGAGAAGAAGGAACGAAGGAGAAACAGGTTACGCGTCATGGCAACAGAGAGTCGGTCTGGATACAGGAATCCTTTCCGCGCACTCTTTCCCGTTGAGCCGAAAGACTTTTTTTTGCTCCGGTCGACAGGACAAAAACCGGCTCAACATAATATTGAGCCCCGAGATGATATCCAGCTGCCAACATGCGGCTCAACTCCTTTCCAGTCATAAGGCTCAATCGTTGATACCGTGCCAGGTACCACTCCTTAATTCCTGGACCGACCAGGATACCGGTGCTACACGGATATTTTTAGCCCAGACTGCTCCTTTTTCGGCAAATACACGTTCTTTGGATCGTGCTGTTTGGCCGTCTACTTGGTATCATAACGACCTGGAACCGACATTGATGCTTCTAGGCATTGATGCTTCTATTGGGATAGCCAATTTTGGACTTTGGCACGGTGGCAGGAATTTTTAAACGAAACGAGCTGGACAGGAGTTGACCAAATGTATTGCCTTTTATTTCGCCATGGCATTGCCGTTTCCCCAGGGGAATGGAATGGCTCGGAAGACGAACGCCCCCTCACGAAAGAAGGAATCACCAAAACTGAACATGCAGCGGCGGGACTGAAGCGAATCGGGATGAAGCCCACACACCTGTTGTGCAGTCCGTTGACCCGTACCCGACAAACAGCCGATATTGCCAAGGAGATTCTCCAGATCAAAGCAACGATTCAGCTTTGCCCTGAGCTGGTATATGACCAATCCCCTATGCTGCTCTTCCCTATACTACACAGCTTGCCACAGGATGCCTTGGTCATGTGCGTCGGGCATGAACCCCATCTGGGACAAACAGCCGCATTGATGATTTTTGGAACGAACGCCTCAGGCCTCTCGTTCAAAAAGGCTGGCGGCTGCCTGATTTTCTTTGATGGAAATGTCGGGGTGGGGCGGGGCCATTTAGAATGGTGGATGGCCCCTGCGCAGCTCAGAACGCTGCGCAAAGAGTCTCGCTAACGACTCAACATGATCGAAGAACTGAAGGGTGAACAATCCGTTTTCAATGCATGATTAGGGAGTGTTGAAAAATGCCGCCGTGCCTGCGCCGGAGCTCCCGGCCTTCGTAGCCGAAGCTACTTCGGCGGAGTAGGCTCGGCAGGCAGGTCAGCGGCGTTCCCTGCCTTCGCCGGAGCGGCTTCACGTCTACGCGCTGAAGCGCTTCGACGCGAAAGCGCGCAGGGAGGTCGCCCTTTGTCCGTGCTCACATACTCCCTCGTACGCTCCGCCCGTCCAAGTGACTGCGGCCTTCCCTGCGAGAGGCCTCAGGACTGGACGGGCGATTTTGAACGCTCCCTTATTTTTTTCGTATGGTTCTCGGTTACCCACATGCAGATCAACAGGCACAATATTGCAATTTTTCAACAGTCCCGATTAGAAAATTCTGTCGAACTTCTGAATACGAAACCGTCCCCTTACGAGGCCACATGACGCATAACTCCCATTTTTAACGAACCATTGACAAGAACGCCTTCTTCTAAAAGAAAGACCGGTGCATCGATTTTCCCTTCCAATGTCGCCGGAGCCAGTAACTGCAACTTTCGTTGAGCAACAAAGTCCCCTCGAAGAGGACCCTGAGCCACAATGTCTTGAGCGTTGACCGTCGCTTCAATTTTTCCATCTTTTCCAACTTGGATCAGATCGCTCCCATAAATCTCCCCTTCGATAAATCCATCGATTCGCGCCATGCCTTGGACCTTCAACACGCCGCTCAATCGACATTTCTGCCCTAAATACATTTGAAATCCTTCCTCTTCAAGCCTCGCCGTTGATGATTGAAGAGCCGCTGTTTGATCTGATGGTGCCATAACTCCTCCTTGTGGTGTTGATGCCACGTTTGCGTTTGAAAGGGAACCGGAGACTCAATCCTTGAAACCGTTAGATTAAAGAGAAAGGTCAAAAATGGACTATTCCCAATTTGAGGGATAGGACATACCTCATTCCGGTCAAAAGATATTTCAAACCGAAAGGCCGGTGTCTTAACATCAAAAAATGGTCAGTTTAAAGAGAGAGCAAGAGGAGAGCGGACGGTAAGGAGAGAATAGCAGATAATCGAAAACCAGGTGATGAATTAGGGTGGACTCCAGGCTAATCCTCTCCCCAAGCCACGCTCATCATGAGGACCTCTGAAGGGATTTCTAGAATCCCGGCACGGAGAGCGCCCCGAGCAACTTGAAAAAGACCGGAATGACAATCTCTTATGTGCAAAAACTGAAGTTTATTTACTATACAATGCCAGAGGAATTCTGTTACCGAACGAACAGCAAGAAGTCATGGGAGGAATTGTCATCCTGATAGAAACGAAAGTTCTCGCGGAGCCCTCAAGGCTCCACCTGGGCGCAGATCCTTCGTCATTTGGCTCAGGATGACGGGATGGCTGGGGACGAGAGGTCGTCCGAGGCCTGAATAATGAACCTATGTTTAGGAGTGTTGAAAAACCCGCCGTGCCTGCGCCGGAGCTCCCGGCCTTCGTAGCCGAAGCTACTTCGGCGGAGTAGGCTCGGCAGGCAGGCCAGCGGCGTTCCCTGCCTTCGCCGGAGCGGCTTCACGTCTACGCGCTGAAGCGCTTCGACGCGCAAGCGCGCAGGCAGGTCGCCCCTGGGCCGTGCTCACGTACTTATTCGTACGCTCCTCCCGTCCCAGTGGCTGTGGCCTTCCCTTCGAGAGGCCTCAGGACAGGACTGAACAAGGGCTTTGAACACTCCCAGAAATATCTCGATCCTCTTTTGGTCACCCACAGCCTGATGACATGACCTTATTTTTGAATTATTCAACAGGCCTATGCTTATATTTTATGGTATCGAGGGATGTCTCTGCCCAGCGCAGCGTTTCACTTAAGGATGACAAGCGCAAAAGGGAAGCCATCAGGCAACCGATGTGGATTCAATCGTCGACGCCACCAATTCAACGGGACAATGAAATTTTTGTTCAAATAACTTTTTTCGCCGCTCGGTCGTCCACAATTCCAATTCCGGGTCGTACCGGAAAGATACATGCAGGCGTAGAGGCTCACCGGGTTCAATGGTAATTTTCCTGACCACCGAAAAGTGACTCCGATCCAGACCATCGGCAATTCGTAGAATCGCACTCAGACAAGACACGACCTTTCTCTGGTCGCGATTTAAGAGTCGAAATCCTTTATGCTTGATTGTCGGTTGGCCACGTCGATGATACCGCGCCACGTTCGCCATCATGCTCACTTCTTCAGATGAAAACCCGGGAAGATCGGCATGAGTTATCAAATAGTAGGTGTGTTTGTGGTGTTTGTTTTCACTGATATGATGTCCAATATCATGAAGGAAGGCCGCATATTCCAACCACTCCCGTTCCCTGTCGCCAAGATCATGCAAGGACCGGGTCTGATCGAACAAACTTAACGCCAACTTCGAGACATGATGCGCATGGACTTTTGAATATTGATATCGTCTGGCCAACAGCAATACCTGGCGACGACGAACATGAGGAATTTCCTGTTCCGCCCGCAACCCTTCCTGATGTTGTTGGATAAAATCGTAAATGACCCCTTCCCGAATCGCTTTATCGCTGATGCGCGCCTCCTTGACCCCCAGACGTTCCATGAGTAGACGCAACACCAGCACGCCGGGATAAAGCGTATCTGCCCGCCTGGGATCCAGGCCAGGGATCTTCAATCGCCCCTGGGTATCTTTTGTCCTGAAGAGTCTTTCAACCTCTCTGACTTCATCTAACTCAATCGTGGCCATATCGATTTGCGATAGGGGGCGACCAGTCCGGGCCAAATAAATCATTTCCGCGAGGTTCCCCGCCATACCCGATGTGGCCACAAGTTGATTAAATTGGGTGAACCGTTTCTTCGACAAGGCTTTTTTCAAGGTTTGACCGACCAGATTTTCCAGACGTTGAATCATTTTTTTATCAGGAGGATCAGCCTTGAGGAATTGATCCTTCAACCGGATCGCACCTAATTTGAGGCTTCTCACAAACTTTAATCGCTTTTGCGTACAGGCCATCAATTCCACGGATCCACCCCCGATATCCACGATCATGGCGGGGGAACGGGAGAGATCCATACTATTCCTCACACCTAAATAGATCAGACGCGCTTCTTCTTCACCGGTGATGACGCGCACTCTCAGCCCAAGTTCTTTCCGAACGAGCTTCAAAAAGTCTCCTCCATTCTTTGCCTCTCGCACGGCACTGGTGGCAATTGGAAGAATGAGATCGAATCCTTTATTGTTTGCCAGCATGGAAAAACGCTTCAAGACGATCAATCCACGGTCCATAGCCTCCTGAGACAGTCGGTGAGAAGTAAATGTCCCATCCCCCAATCTGGCCATTTCCTTGATACGATCGACGATCTTATAGGAAAAATCTTTCCCAATTTCGGCCAAAACCATGTGAATGGAATTGGTTCCAATATCAATGACCGCAAGCCGTTTCATAAGGTTCAACCCTTCAAGAATGGATTCGGCTCTACCCTCTCACCACGACACCTGTTCTGTAGTCAATAAAGGTATCGCAGGTTGTGGGAAGGAGATATCTAGGAGGGTACAGAGAAATCATCGATGGTTTTCACACGATACCCCAGACCCCAGATAGTTTCAATAGCGGGACCTTGATCTCCCAATCGCTGCAGTTTGCGCCGGAGTCGGACCATATGAGAATCCACCGTCCGAACTTCGACGGATATCCGCGGTCCCCAGACCCGGGTCAAGAGATCTTGACGATCCAATATCCCGCCATTGCTACTGAGCAATTGCTCCAACAACCGGAATTCAATGCGTGTGAGTAAAACGGATTGCGTTCGAAAGGCAACTCGAAAGGTTTGCGAATCAAGAATCAGATCCCTCATACAATTACGACATGCGATAGGATAATCTGATCAGGCGCATACTCAGAAGCCTAGTTCGGATTTGTGAAAACTTTCTTGGATGGAGAGGTATGACCACACCAGCATCCCTAAGGAGTAAAAATCTAAACGTCATGTGTCAGACAATGCCTGATGAATGCTACGCTTATACCGAACAGGCTAAGTCTTGGGAGGCGTTGTCATCCTGGGTGGAACGAAGGATCTCGCTGAGCCGTGAGGCGTTTCGACCTGGGCACAGATCCTTCGCCGTTGGCTCAGGATGACAGGCTCATGGAGGTCTGCAGCAGTCACCATGTATTCGCCCACTGTCTGAATGGAAACATCCAAGTTTTTACAGTACCTCTGAAAACCCGCCTGCCGAGAAACCATATTCGACAAACATGTCTCGCCCGTTAAGAGTATGTGACAAAACGGTAAATCTCAGGGCATGCTTATCGAGAGGACCTGGCGGGAGTTAAGAAATTCGTGTGATGAATTCCCGATACAAGGCGTCGGGAATGATGACCCCGGAGAGACGGGGCATGCCATCAAAAACCCAACAACGTTAAAAAGAGAGTTCACGTGCAAGGTGGTGAACGAGCGAGCGGTTGCCAAATAAGGCGTCAACTTTGCCAGACACACTCGAGGGACGAAGCACCACCATTCCCCCAGCCTCTTCAATTAACACTTGGGTAGCCAGGATATCCCACAGATTCAAGGCCGGATCGACCATCGCGCCAAGGGCTCCACCGACCACGAGCCCGTGGCCAAAGCAGTCGGTATACCCCCGCACATACGCGGACATGGCTAACAGGTGCTGGTAATCCGCCTCCCGGTTGGCACTCGAAAATTGCGCAAAATCGCCCACCCCGATAATAGCTTTTTCAATCGGCAAGTTTTCAGGAAGATGCAAGGCTTTTCCTTGGCAAGTGGCCCCTTGCCCCTTGGCTGCGGCATAGGTGAGCCCGAGCATTGGAAGATGGATGACGCCGATTACAGGAAGATTGTCCCGCGTATCCAACAAGGCGATAATGGTGCCAAATAACGGGATCCCATGGATAAAGGATCGTGTCCCATCGATAGGATCCACGATCCATTGCCATCGGGTTCCCGTTCCCTGTAGACCTTCTTCCTCCCCAAGAATATCAAGAGGCCCAATTTGGGCCTTGGAGAGCAAGTGAGATCGGATGAGGGCTTCACCATCTTGATCAGCTTGGGTCACGGGTGAACCATCGCTTTTTTCTCTAACACAGAGATCCTGCCTTTCAAAATATGCTCGAATCGGAACGGCCGCCACTTGGGCCGCATCGACAGCCGTTTGCAACAATTGGGTCAGCTGCTTGTCGGTCAAACCTTCATGCATTGCGTATTCTCCTGCAGTGTGCCGAAAACCCCTATCTTTTCTCTAAGTATACTGAACTTCCTGTTTTGGTGACACATGTTCTCTTGAATCCTGCGTCACAAGTACCCGATACGAGAGATGATGCCGTGAAATTCTCACTCCATCGACACCGGTATACGGCAGTCGAGATGAGGAAAAGACCACACGAGTGTGTGGGAAACCAGGGAAACAGCAGAGACTGTTGAATAAATAATCGAATATTGTGCCTGTTGATCCAGTCAGATCATGAGGCGTAAGGCGCGAGACAAAATGGGAAACAGTATTCACACCTTCGCCTGCTGCTTTACCATCGCGGTAGGGACGGTCATTGCTGACCGCCCCCCGCACAGATCCGTACGTGCGGAACTACCGCATACGGCTCTTACCTCGGATGTTGACATGCAAACCGCACGTTGGGATAGGGATGCAGAATCTTGGGCGTCGGAAGCCAGCGTCTACTCAGCTTGGAGAACTTTTCCCAGGTCATGCGACGGCCGCGTT
>WHTE01000169.1 GCA_009377845.1 Nitrospirales bacterium
CTTGGCTCCGACGCGCCGGTGGCCCTAAAGGCCTGGGCGAAGTATCGGTTGGCTGTCTCGCTCAAACATATGGGGCAATATCTTAAAGCGCAAAAACTTCTCGACGAAATCCGGCAATTGGAAACCGGTTCGCCGGAGTTGGAACATACGATCCGTTCAGCCGCAACAGCGGTGTTGGATGAAATTTCATTGAAAGAGAAGCCACGAGTCAGGATTGCCAATGAGCAGACTAAATCCTAAACCGACGGTCTCTCTCAGTCACAAGCGGGACTGGGAATCGTCCTGGCCGTCACTCGACGCGATCACTGAGGCGGCCACCTCCAGTAGGACCCTCAATATGGTCCTTGAGGCCAAATATGCGGAAACCCAACGACTGCACCACCGCCTCCATCGTCTCGTGAAGACTCTCCCGCTGCCTGCCTTGCTCTATAACCGAAAAGGGCGGATTGTCACATTCAATCAAGAGGCTCAATCGTTGATGACCGGAGTTGATTGGAAAAAGGCGAAATGGCAGGTGAATGATCTTTGGGAATACCTTGGATGGCCTCCGGTTCCCTTTACCCACTGGGAGTGGGAAGGAGGACGATTGTCCTGTTGGGATTGTCCCTTGGATGGTCAGGATCAACCCTCCAGTCTCAGTATTCGATATCTAAAACATGAGGCTGTTTCGCTTAGGGGCGATTCGGAGCACATCCATCGGTTGGCCACAATAGGAGAAAAGACTGGACGGCTCGCGCATGATATTCGCAATCCTCTGGCGAGTATTGAATGGTTCGCCACGCTTCTGGGTCGTGACGATCGTCCCCCTCTGGAACGTCAGGAGCTGGCAGGTCATCTGATTCATGCCATTCGTTCATTGGATGGGTTAGTCTCGAATCTCTTGATTTTTAGCACCCCCCTGCAAGAACAACGGCAGAGCGTAAACCTTTCGGCGTTGTTGAATGATGTGGAGTTACTGGCCATGTATCCACTCAGAAAAAAACGGCTGATCATCCATCGACATCGGGAGTCCAATCTTCACGAGATGACGGGCAATGAGCAGTTGTTAAAGCAGGCACTGCTGAATCTCCTCTTGAATGCCATCCATGCGTCCATGCCTGACGGTCATATTGAGATTCATTGCCGCCGGCAATCGAAATCCGGAACAGGCGCGACAGTCGCCGCCGGTGTGGATGGGATAATCCTGAGTATTCGAGACGAAGGGTGCGGGATGTCCGAGGAAGATCTTCAAAAGGCGTTTCAGCCATTTTATTCAAATCGGAAAGGAGGGACCGGTCTTGGACTTCCGATTGTGAAAGACATTGTTCACGTTCATCAAGGCATGATCGATATCATCAGTCATAAAGGCAAAGGCACGACCGTCGAACTGTTTCTTCCTCAGTAAAGGAGAATGGCATGGTATACACCGAGAGTGGAGAGGGCCGGGGGATCCTGGTCGTCGAAGATGATGAGCAATTACAAACAGCCTTGACGAAAGTGTTGAGTCAAAATGGCTATGCGGTTACGGTCGCCAGAGATGGCTATGAGGGCTTAGAGCGGATGGAACGCGAGGCCCCATGGCTGGTGCTGACCGATCTGAATTTACCCGGTAAGGGAGGAATGGATTTTTTACGGGAAGTTCGAAACCAGGGCTATCATATGCCGGTGGTCGTCATGACGGCCTATGGAGGCGTGGATGCGGCAGTCGAAGCACTCAAATATGGTGCCACCGATTTTCTTCAGAAGCCATTCCCCCTCGATCGCCTTGAAAAACTTATTGAACAGTTGAAAGAGGATCAGCCCGATCCAGTGCCGGATGTCGAGAGGGGACCAGGGAAGATCTGTCGTGAGGAACCACGCGAGGGCTTCCTGACGAGAGACCCGAAAGTGCTGCACACCATCAAAATGCTGGAGATGGTCGCGAGTAGCCCGGCGACTATTTTGATTCAGGGAGAAAGCGGGACGGGAAAAGAAGTGCTGGCACGGCATATCCATCGTCATAGCCCCAGGGCCCATCAACCCTTTGTGGCCATCAATTGCGCAGCCCTGCCGGAGGGTTTGTTGGAAAGTGAATTGTTTGGATATGAGAAAGGGGCCTTTACCGGTGCCCTTGCGAGACGGTGTGGCAAGTTTGAGTTAGCCCACCAAGGGACGTTGTTGTTGGATGAAATCGGAGAAATGAGTTTGGGATTACAAGCCAAGTTGCTCCGGGTCCTTCAAGAACGGGAAGTAGATCGTCTTGGCTCCCGGCAGCCGGTTCAGGTGGATGTGCGGGTGATTGCGACGACCAACCGCAATCTGGCGCAGGAAGTCCAGGCCGGGCGGTTTCGTGAGGATGTGTATTACCGGCTGAGTGTCATGCCGTTTACCATCCCTCCACTGCGGGAACGTCCGGAGGATATTCAATTGTTGGCGGAACACTTTGCCAATCGGTCGTTGCGGCGCAATCGGCGCACCCCATGCGGAATTTCGGACGAGGCAATGTCGAACTTGAAGGCTCGACCGTGGCGAGGAAATGTGCGGGAGCTGGAAAATGTGATTGAACGGGGAGTGTTGTTAGCCGGCAACGGGCCATTGACGGTAGAGCGTTTTCAGTTTGAGGAACCGGTTTTGGCCTCCAATCATGTCAGCGCTCCAAGCGGGACCATCTGGGAAATGGAGCGGGAACTCATTTTGAAAACCCTGGAGCGCCATGATGGCAATCGGACGCACGCCGCCAGGACATTGGGAATCAGTATTCGTACCTTACGGAATAAATTACGGGAATATCGACAGTTAAACGGCGGGCTTTCGCTGGGCATCTAACCGCATTCGACACGGGAATAATAGAATGACAGCCACCTGCCACAAGAGATGGATTCCGAAGACCAGGTCGGAAAAATTTGCCTCAGAGGGCAAAAGATTCCGTCAGTCCACAAGAGATGGCCGGTTCTAGGAATGGGTGCAAGATGGAGCAGGAGGCGTGGAACAGAGACCCATGAGTGGAGGAACTGTTGGACAGGCGTCGGTGATAACCCTTGTGGCACACAGGTGGCATTGGTGTTGCTGGTTTGAGGGGCGACTTCATAAACGTAGTTGGCAGGGAAGAAGAGACTCCGGTGAGGGAACAACAGGATAAAAGAAAAATAGAGGAGAGAAAACCATGATGATTTCCCCTTGGGATGAAGGCACGCGATTCTTTGAGCGGTCCCTGGATGTGAGGAGCGGAATTCATGAAACCATTGCCTCCAACATGGCCAACGAAGAAACTCCGGGTTACAAGGCCAGGCTCCTGCCCTTTCAGGAGACGTTCACTGCGGTTCTTCGAGGGGAAGGACCATTAAACCCGGTCGTCACCAATCCTCGACATGTGCATACCGGTTCAGAGGACAATCGGGTGTTTCAGCATACCGTCAAGCAGAATGCCGGGGCCGGGTTAGATGAGAATACGGTCAATTTGGAAAAAGAAATGATCCTGATGGCGGAAAATACGCTGATGTACATGGCGGTCAGTCAATTTTTAAAGGGGCGATTTGATGGGTGGAATGCGGCGATCGACGGAGGGCGTGGTGCGTGATCGCCACTGAGCTGAAAACCATAATCTTCCCGGTCGCCTGTTGAAAAAAAGCGGGTGAAGAAGAGGGATGGTGTCGGGCATGACGTCTCACGAGAAATCTCGGAAGGGTTTCGGAAGAAGGAGGTCTGGATGAATCTTGATCGGGTATTTGCCGTCGTGGGGTCCGCTTTGGATTCACAACGGCAGCGGCTGAATATCATTGCCAGCAATCTGGCCAACGCAGAATCCACACGTTCGCCGAATGGAGGACCGTACATCCGGCGGGATGTCGTGTTCCAAGCCTCAGTTCCCGGGCCACAATTTTCGAATGTGTTCGCCAGTGCCTTTGGAGACCTTTCCGAACCTTCTGGAGTCCGGGTGACGGATATTATTCAAGATGAGCGACCGTTGCGGACGATTTACGATCCCGATCACCCCGATGCGGATGACCAAGGATACCTGCATCTTCCCAACGTCAATCCTATCGAGGAAATGGTCAATCTCATGTCGGCGACCCGTGCCTACGAGGCCAATTTAGCGGTCATGGAAACCGGCAAGACCATGACCCTCCGTGCGTTGGAGATCGGTCGCTAAAGAAGGACAACCTTGAAGGAAAGGGGAATGCTGTATGGACCACTTACTGATTAAAGGCATTGAGGCCATTCCGGAGCCGTTTGGAGTATCTCCGCTCAAGGGTGCCTCTAAACAGGACACAGGATTTGGCGATCTCTTTAAAAAGGCGGTGGAGTCGGTCAATGCGATGCAACACGAGGCCGGGCGTTTGGAAGAAGCCGTGGCCAAGGGAGAAAACGTCAATATTCATCAAGCGGTCATCGCCGGTGAAAAAGCCGGCTTGTCGTTCAAACTGTTAATGCAAGTCAGAAATAAAATGATTGATGCGTATCAGGAAATAATGAGGATGCAGATGTAAGCGACTGTCGCGGCGACGATTGTTGATGTCGGGGCAGAGGCCCGGTCCATCCATAGGAAAACAGTTAATATTTCACAGAGCGGCACTCATGAGTATGGGGATCATGACCACTTTCTTGGTTTGTTGAGTTGACCTAGAGCGGTAAACCATATGGCGACATTATCTGAAAGTCTCCTCAACAACTTTCAAGCCTTAACCGTGGCTCAGCGGATTGGAGTGGTTGTGGTGTTGGCATTAGCCCTGGCGACGATTCCGATGTTGATGATGATGGGGAAGGCCCCGGAAATGGTGGTCCTGTTCTCTCAACTCAATCCGGATGATACGCGAGCGATTGTTCAGGAGCTTGGAAAGCAAGGCGCCATGTATGAGGTTGGGGAAGGCGGGAATACCATTAAGGTTCCGGCCGAGCGCGTCCATGAGTTGCGACTGCAACTGGCCTCATTAGGTCTTCCTGAATCGGCAGGGGTGGGGTTTGAAATTTTTGATCGAACCGGGTTGGGCGTCACGCCCTTTACCCAGCAAATGAATTACCGGCGAGCGCTTCAAGGGGAACTAGCCCGGACCATTAGTCAACTGTCTCAAGTGGAGCGGGTACGGGTGCATTTGGTGATTCCCGAGAAGCGCCTGTTCGCCACGGAACAAAAACCGGCCCAAGCCGCGGTCGTCTTGACCCTCAAGCGCGGGACTCCCCTTGGAGGGACACAGGTCCAGGGAATCGTGCATTTGGTGGCGAGTAGCGTGGAAGGGTTAGAGCCCAGCCAGGTGACGGTCGTGGACAATCATGGCCAGGTGCTCAGTCAAAACTCCGCGGACGGGGATGCCCAACTGAGCGCTTCTCAAATTGAAACGCAACGCCGGGTGGAACGGGATCTGGAACAACGGGTCCAAACCATGTTGGATCAAGTCTTGGGCCGGGACAAGTCGATCATACGGGTCACCGCGCCGTTGGAGTTTCGTCAGGTGGAAATCACTGAGGAAAGCTTTGATCCCAATAGTCAGGTGGTGCGAAGCGAAAATCGAAGTCAGGAAAAAGTGGTGGAAGCCGGTGCACCCCTCGGCGTGCCGGGTGTGAGAACGAATGTTCCGAATGAATTACAGGCGTCAGAGGGAGGACGACCCAAAGAAGCCAAACGTAAAAATGAAACATTGAATTATGAAGTCAATCGAAAGGTGAGCAAAATTATTGAACCCACCGGGGCGATTAAGCGGTTGAGCGTGGCCGTGTTAGTGGATGGGACCTATGAGGCCGCTCAAGGCGCTGAAGGCGCTGAAGGTCAAACGGATGGAAAGACGACCGAGAAGAAATATCTTCCGCGGCCTGAACAGGAAATCCAAAACCTGGTGCAAATCGTGAAAAAGGCCGTCGGGTTCTCTGAAGAGCGTGGCGATCAAATCGAAGTCATCAATGTGCCATTTGAATCTCACGCAATCCAAGAGGGTGAGGATAGTGTAACCGCGGTGGTGCAGTCATTTCTGGCCGCCTGGGGCGGATTTCTCAAACCGGTGCTGTTTTTCCTTCTCGGGGTCATGGTGCTGTGGTTTGTCGTCAGGCCCGTGGCGCTAAACCTCAGCAAGCCCACGACTGAACCCGTGTTTTTGCCACAGAAAGGGTTGCCGGCCACGGTGACCGAGTATGAAGCGCAAATCACCGAAACCCCGCAAGAGCAAGCCATTAAACTTGCGGCACACAATCCGGCTTCCGCAGCCCAAGTCATTCGGACCTGGATTAAGGAAGAACAAGGAGAAAAGGTCTAATCCGTGAACAGTCAATTATCCGGGTATGAAAAGGCCGCCATTTTGTTGCTGGCCATCGGAGAAACCGCGGCGGTTGAAGTGTTGAAAGTCCTCGACCAAAAAGATATCCGGCAAATTGGCGCGTATTTGGGGGCGTTGGTCAATGTTGGGCAGGACGAGCATCGGATGGTGTTAAAGGAATTCCGCGAATTGGCCGGGACTTCCGGTCTTTCCGTGGAAGGAAAAGCCTATCTCTCGAAAATTCTCAATGCGGCTCTGGGCAAGGACAAAGCCCGTCGAATCCTGAGTTCGTTGAATACGTCCGAGAATGCGGGGTTTGAAACCTTGAAAACTCTTGATGCGGCCTCGATTGCGAATCTGCTGGCCATTGAGCATCCCCAAACGGGAGCGCTGATTCTGGCGAATTTGGAGTCGGATCAAGCCGGTCAGATTTTGTCATTGCTTCCTCCGCATAAACGGGATGCCATCGTCTATCGGTTAGCCACGACGGAAGAGGTGTCTCCCAATATGTTAGATGAATTGAATTGGGTCCTCCAGGAAGAATTGCGTCTGGGGTCTTCCAAGAACGCGGTGGCCATCGGCGGGACAGGCCTGGTGGCCGAAATCCTGAATTCCGTGAAACGAAATGTGGAAGGTGAAATCCTGACAGCGTTGGAAGCCAAAAATCCAGATATCGCGGAAGAAATCCGTGGAAAGATGTTTGTGTTCGAAGATCTGGAACATGTCGACGATCGCGGGATGCAGGAATTGCTGCGTGAAGTGAGCAAAGAAGAATTACTCCTGGCTCTGAAACCGGTCGAGGGGCCGCTACGGGACAAATTTTTCCGGAACATGTCCAGTCGGGCGGCTGAATCCCTCAAGGAAGATATGGAAACGAGAGGACCGGTCAAGCTCAGTGATGTGGAGGCGTCCCAACAGAACATTATCAAAACGGTTCAACGCTTGGCGGGTGAGGGCCGGGTGGCCATAGGAGGAAAGGGTGAGGAACAAATGGTCTAAGGTTCGCCGGCCCATGGAACATGATGAAACGGTCAAAAGTTTTCAGATGGTTGAATTAGTCCAAAAGGGTGCGCAGGGGCATGCCGAGGAGGACCATTCCCATGACTGTGCTGAACTCCAACGCGAAGCGTTTGAGCGAGGACGCAAGGCAGGCCTCGAAGAAGGGCGTGCCCAATGCCAAATCCAGGTGGAGGAAGGGCTCAAGAAGGCTCTCCGGCTGGCCAATCACATTGGTCGGGCCCGGGTCGCCGCGTTAGAAGAACACGAACGGGATATTGTGGAAGTGGCCTTGGCCATTGGCCGAAAAATCGTTCTGCGGGAAATTGAGATCGATAAAGAGATCGTGGTTCGGCAGGTGCGTCAGGTCCTCGGGCTTCTGCCTGCCAAAGAACTCGTGACTCTGAAAGTCCATCCGCAAGACTTCAGCACCTTAGAGCCTCTTCAGCACACGTTACGGGCGGAGTTTACCGATGGCGATCATCTGGTGCTTGAAGCCTATGAGGACGTGGATCCTGGTGGATGCCTGGTGGAACAGGCCGGCTTACTGTTCGATGCCCGACTCACCCAACAACTGGCAATCGTGGCCAGCGAATTCGGCTTGGAATCATCACGATCATGAGTCTCGCCGGTATTCAACAACGTCTTGACGATATCTCCCCTGTCACGATCACCGGGCGTGTGGTCAAAGCGGTGGGACTGACTCTCGAAGGCATCGGCTTGGGGGCTTCGGTGGGTCAACGATGCCATATTTTCAGCAACCGGGGGCAATCCATTCTTGAGGGAGAAGTGATCGGGTTTCGGGAACAACGCGTAGTGGTCATGCCGTTCGGGACGGTGCGCGGCATCGCTGCCGGCAATCTGATTCGCTACGACCCGACTTCC